>NZ_JBIRCY010000074.1:0-31861 GCF_044326205.1 Mesorhizobium sp. IMUNJ 23232 | reverse complement strand
GCCCAACGACCAGAGCAGCAAGTGTCAAAAGCCGGCTCTTGCTCAGTCCGAAGTGGATGCCTAACGTCTCCATGAGAACGGTATGAACGGGCGCCATGAGTGAAGATCCTTTGCCGAGGAATCTTCATTCCAAGCACATCATCCCGTTCTCACCCTGACCGCACTGTCGTGTACCGTGAGTAGTCATCACGCTATCAGCGCAACACATTGAAAGGGCTTGATTTTTCGAGAGAGGGGGCGGCCTACCTCGATGCCCCGTCGTGGGGGAACGCCGTTCGAAAAGGATGTCATGCTTGTAAAGCCCAGCAGAAACAGAGAGTTGATCGGAACCCGCGTGGATTTTTGCGAAACAAGCATGACCAAGGGGCCGGCAAGGCCGACAAAGCGGAGATCGGATTTCAGGCCAGTTTTAGCGCATCATCCGAGGAAGGTGTCGTAGAGTAGCTTCAGGTTCGGCACCACGATGATCGCCGTGACGATTAAGGCGGGTGACGGTCGAAACAAACGGCTGCTGGTATCGTACGGACATTTTTATACCGTCCGACCGTCGACATCGCGTTGCAGGGCCACCCATCGGCTGTTCCGGTGTGGCGGAACAAGCCGATCGGGTGCGGCACGCTTTGGGCGGGAGCGACACTTCCGGTCGCCGCTCCCGCAACTGTCATGTAATTGTAAAGAACGTCTGTCATTAGCCGTTCTGCCGAATTCGGTTGCCGGCAAAGTTTATGGAAACGATGCTGGGCTTGCGGCGGCAATGGCGCTGAGGGAGCGGGAAATGGCCAGGACCAACAGAAGTGCGACGATGGGGCGGCTGCATTCGACGGCGCGGCTGGCGCGGACGGCGCTGGCGGCGAGACTGCTGGCGCACGGCTTCTATGCCGGACAGGACCAGATCATGCTGGCGCTCGACCGAGAGGACGGGCAGACGCCAGGGCAACTCGCCATGCGCATCGGCGTGCGCCCACCGACCATCACCAAGACGATCAACCGGCTGCAGACTCAAGGTTTTCTCGACAAGCGCGCCTCGGAGACGGATGCGCGCCAGGCCCATATCTTCCTGACCGACACCGGCCGCGAGGCGATCCGCGACATCGAGAAGTCGGTGCGCAAGACGGAAAAGCAGGCGTTCAAGGGCCTGGACAAGAAGGACCAGAAGTCGCTGGTCAAGCTGCTTTCGCGCATCGAATCCAACCTGTCGGACGTCACCGCCATGGTGGCCGACGACGAGGACGACGCCGACGATTGATGCCAGCCGGCGCAGCGATGGAAAACCGGTGAGAAAGCCGCTTGCGCGTGGGCGACGCATGGCCCACAAGGCTTCAACTCTCCCAAGTGCAAGTCGGCCCTGGTTTTGAATCGATCTTCGGAAGAGCATGAGGCCGCGGCCCCGGTCTCGGCGATCCTGCTCATGCTTTTGACGGGCCTGCTTTTCACGGCCCTGGACACCAGCGCGAAATATCTGGTCGTCTCCGGCATGGCGGCTCCCTTCGTCGCCTGGGCGCGTTTCCTCGGCCACACGCTGCTTGCGCTGGTCCTGCTTCGCAGTTGGAGCAATTTTGCCATGTTCCGGGTCGCAAGCCTGCCGATGCAGGTGCTGCGCGGCCTCTGCCTGCTCGGCTCGACGGCCTTCAATTTCGCTGCGCTGCAGACCCTGCAACTCGCCGAAGCCGCGGCGATCGCCTTTTCCGCGCCGATGCTCACCATCGCGCTGGCCGGCCCGCTTCTGGGCGAATGGGCGGGCTGGCGGCGCTGGCTGGCGGTGCTCGCCGGTTTTGCCGGTGTGCTCGTCATCACCCGCCCGGGCTATGGCGCGTTCGGCATCGGCCATGTCCTGGCACTCTGCTCGACGCTTTGCTACTGCTTCTACGTGATCCTGACGCGCCGCATGTCGGCCACGGAAACCCCTGCCAGCCTGATCTTCTACTCGGCGCTGGCGCCCGCGATCCTGATGGCGCCGGTGGTGCCGTTCACCGCCTCTGCGCCGCCTTCGCTCTGGCATGGCGTCGTTCTTGTGCTTCTCGGCATATTCGGCGGCCTGGGGCACTGGTTCCTGATCAAGGCCTACAGGCTGGCCACCACGACGGCGCTGGCGCCCTATCCCTATCTGCAAATGGTGTGGGCGACCGTGTCCGGCTATCTCGTCTTCCAGCAACTGCCCGACCGTTGGACGCTCGGCGGCGCGGCGATCATCATCGCCAGCGGCCTCTACATCATCCATCGCGAGCATAGGCTGCGGTTGAAGAACCGGGCGTCTCCCAACGCAGATACGGCCGACCTGGCAGACAAGCTGTGAATAATCGCTTTGACGGGGCGGAAAACGGTGGCATAAGCGCCGTTTAAACAGTTTAAAAGACCCAGCATGGGGAGGACGCGCTGGCCCAGAAGATCAAGCTTTCGACGATCGCCGACGCCCTCGGGGTTTCGACGGCCACCGTCTCGCTTGCGCTGAGGGATAGCCCGCTCGTCGCCGATTCGACGCGCGACCGGATCAAGGACCACGCCCGCACCATCGGCTACATCTACAACCGCCGCGCCGCCAGCCTGCGCACCTCGCGTTCCGGCATCGTCGGCGTCGTGGTGCATGACATCATGAACCCGTTCTTCGCCGAAATCCTGCGCTCGATCGAGAGCGAGCTCGACCGCAGCCGGCAAACCTTTATCCTGTCCAACCACTACGACCAGTTGGAAAAGCAGCGCACCTTCATCGACACGCTGCTGCAGCTTGGCGCCGACGGGGTGATCATGTCGCCGGCGATCGGCACGCCGCCCGAGGACATTTTGATGGCCGAGGAGAACGGCCTGCCGGCGGTGCTGATCGCGCGCACGGTGGAGGGCGCCGAGGTGCCGGTGTTCCGCGGCGACGATGCCTACGGCACGGCGCTGGCGACCAACCACCTGATCTCGCTCGGCCATACGCGCATCTCGATGATCGGCGGCACCGACCAGACCTCGACGGGGCGCGACCGCTACCAGGGTTACGTCAACGCCATGGACCGGGCGGGGCTGGAGGTGAAACCATCCTGGCGCATTCCGGGGCCGCGCACCAAACAGGCGGGGTTCGAGGCGGCGAGCCAGTTCCTGGCGCTGAAGGACAAGCCGACGGCGGCCTGCTGCTGGAACGACCTCGTCGCCATCGGCCTGATGAACGGCATCGCGCGCGCCGGGCTGGTGCCGGGTGTAGACATTTCCGTCACTGGCTATGACGATCTGGAGGAGGCGGCCATTGCCACGCCGGCGCTGACCACGGTGTGGAACGGCCAGCGCGAGGTCGGCCGGCGCGCGGCGCGCGCGCTGCTGGACAAGCTGAACGGCACGCTGGTGCGCGCCTCGCAGGAGCTGATCAAGCCGGAACTGCATGTGCGCCAGTCGACGGGACGTCCGCACGAACGCTGATCGACCTTCATTCCGAAACCTTCCGCAGGACAAAACCATGCCCGAGCCGCTTTCCGATGTGACGATCCTTGTGCCTGGCGGCATGCATGAGCGCGTGCTGGCGCGGCTGGGCGACACGTTCCGCCTTGTCCGCATCGAGCGGCCGGATGCCGCGCTGATCACCGAAGAACTGCGCGCGTCGGTTCGTGGTGTCGCCAGCGTCGCGGGCGCCGGCGCGGCGTTCATCGATGCGCTGCCGAGTGTGGAAATCATCGCCAATTTCGGCGTCGGTTATGACGGCGTCGATGCGCGCCATGCGGCGACGCGCAGCGTGATGGTCACCAACACGCCGGACGTGCTGACCGAGGAGGTCGCCGATACGGCACTCGGGCTGCTGCTCAACACGCTGCGCGAGTTTTCGCGCGCCGAGCGCTGGCTGCGCGACGGGCGCTGGGTGAAGGACGGGCCGTATCCGCTGACCAGGACGACGCTGCGCGGCCGAAAGATCGGCATCCTCGGCATGGGGCGCATCGGCAAGGCGATCGCCCGGCGGCTGGAAGGTTTTGGCGTGCCGATCGCCTATCACAACCGGCGGCCGGTCGACGGTCTTGCCTATCCGTATTTCGATACGCTGGAGGGGCTGGCGCGCGAGGTCGACACGCTGATCTCGATCATGCCCGGGGGGGCTGCGACGGAAAAGATGATCGGCGCGGCGGTGTTTTCGGCGCTCGGGCCGGATGGCGTGTTCATCAATATCGGGCGTGGCAGCACGGTTGATGAGGAGGCGTTGGCGGCCGCGCTCGCCAACGGCACGATTTTTGCCGCCGGCCTCGACGTGTTTGCGAAGGAGCCGCATGTGCCGCAGGCGCTGCTCGACCTGCCCAACGCCACACTGCTGCCGCATGTCGGCTCGGCCTCGGTGCATACGCGCAACGCCATGGCCGACCTGGTCGTCGACAATCTGATTTCGTGGTTTTCGGAAGGCAAGCCGCTGACGGGCGTGCCGGAGACGGCGTTGATCAAGAAGCGCTGATTGCGTGTCGGTCGTTCGCTGTTCGCTGAAAGATGGGCGTGGCCGGCCTACTCCGCCGCCGTCCGAAGCCCGAGCCGCGCTGAAGCATGCCCGCGCACCGCGTCGCCGAAGGCGCTGAATATTCGTGCCGAGATGGAATCGGAGTGAACCCAGTACTCCGGATGCCACTGGACGCCGACGGCGAAAGCGCGCGCATTGCGGGCCGATACGGCCTCGACGGTTCCGTCCTCGGCGACGGCCTCGACATCCAGGAGGGGGCCGAGCTGGCCGACGCCCTGGCGATGCACGGAATTGACCAAAATCTCGCCGGTGCCGAAGACGCCGGCAAGGCAGGTGCCTGGCTTGATCGAGACGGTCTGGCGGATGGCGAAGCGTTCGTCCTGATTGTCACTGACCGGGGCGCGGTGGTCGAGCGAGCCTTCGCGTTCCTGGAGTTCGGTGGCCAAAGTGCCGCCGAGCGCGACGTTCATCTCCTGGATGCCGCGGCAGATGGCGAGCAGTGGCACGCCGCGCTCGATCGCCCTGCGGATCAGCGGCAGGGTGGTGGCGTCGCGGGCCGGGTCGTAGGGGCCGTTGGCCTCGCTGGCGTCACCGCCGTAGAGCGAGGGATGCACGTTGGACTTTGAACCGGTGATCATCACGCCGTCGACCGAATCAAGCAGGCTGTCGAGATCGAGCCGGTCACCGAAGGACGGGACAAGGACAGGGAACACGCCGGCGCCGGCAATCGCCGCTTCCAGATACTGCTGCGGCGCGGCGTGCCAGGTGTAGTTGTCGAACTGGCGGACATCGGTGGAAACGGCGACGAGCGGCTGCATTGGTTCGGGCTTTCGTGGGCAATCAACGAATTGCGTATAAAATAGGCGATCGGATGGCGGATTGCCAAGGGTGGTCGATACAGGCGAAATGCCGGCGGAGAAGAACTCTGCAACTAAAGTCGCAGGCGGTTTCGATCGATCCGGAATTTGTCGCGCCAGTGCCGGATTCGTGGCTTTCGCGCGCTGGACTTGGCATCGACCGCGTGTATTGTGCGAAGTCTTCAGCCAAGGAAAATCAACAGTTTCCTTAAGGTAACATCCCCCAGATCCAGATCGGAGGAATTCATGGATCGTCGTTCGTTCTTCAAGAAAGCCAGCGCGGCCGGCGTCGGCGCTGCCGCCGCCACCGCACTCGCGGCGCCGGCAATCGCCCAGTCCAATCCCAAGATCACCTGGCGTCTTACCTCGTCCTTCCCGAAATCGCTCGACACCATCTATGGCGGCGCCGTGGTCTTTTCGAAGATGCTGTCGGAGGCCACCGACGGCAATTTCGAAATCCAGGTCTTCGCCGCCAATGAAATCGTCCCCGGCCTGCAGGCCGCCGACGCGACGTCGGCCGGCACGGTCGAAGCCTGCCATACGGTGGCATATTATTACTGGGGCAAGGACCCGGCCTGGGCGCTCGGCTCCGCGGTTCCCTTCGCGCTCAACGCGCGCGGCATGAACGCCTGGATGTACCATGGCGGTGGCATCGACATGTTCAACGAGTTCCTCGCCACGCAGAACATCGTCGGCTTCCCCGGAGGCAACACCGGCGTGCAGATGGGCGGCTGGTTCCGCAAGGAGATCAAGACCGTCGCCGACATGCAGGGCCTGAAGATGCGTATCGGCGGCTTCGCCGGCAAGGTCGTGGAAAAGCTCGGCGTCATCCCGCAACAGATCGCCGGTGGTGAAATCTACCAGGCGCTGGAGAAGGGTACGATCGACGCCGCCGAATGGGTCGGACCTTACGACGACGAGAAGCTCGGCTTCCAGAAGGTGGCGCCGTTCTATTATTATCCCGGCTGGTGGGAAGGCGGCCCGACCGTCCACCTGATGTTCAACAAGGCGAAGTATGACGAGCTTCCGGCCAATTACAAATCGCTGGTGCGCACGGCGGCACAGGCGGCCGACGCCAACATGCTGCAGAAATACGACTATCTGAATCCGAAGGCGGTGAAGAGCCTGGTCGCCGGCGGCGCGCAATTGCGTCCGTTCAGCCCGGAAATCCTGGCAGCCTGCTTCGACGCCTCCAACCAGGTCTACGCGGAAATGGAAGCCGCCAATCCGACGTTCAAGAAGATCTGGGAATCGATCAAGGCGTTCCGCAAGGACTACTACCTCAACATGCAGATCGCCGAATACAACTACGACACCTTCATGATGATCCAGCAGCGCGGCGCCAAGCTCTGATCGTCACTGCCTGTTCCACCGAAACCCCGGAGCGGCGACGCTCCGGGGTTTTTGTTTGGTTTCGGCACGGTCTGGACCAAGGCACAATGAGGCACTGGACGAAAGCCTATCGGGATGCATGAATTGCCGCGGCGCCCAGGACCGAGAAGAACACAACCGGTCGAGAGGCGCTTTCCTTGGGAGGATATTCATGGATCGACGTGCCTTTCTGACCAAAGCAGGACTTGCCGGCGCGGGCGCCGCCGGTGCGGTCGCCACGCTCGCGGCCCCGGCCATCGCGCAATCGATGCCCAAGATCAGTTGGCGTTGCACATCGTCGTTTCCGAAGGCGCTCGACACGATCTTCGGCGCCGCCGTGACGATGGCCAATTTTGTCCGTGACTCCACGGATGGAAATTTCGACATTCAGGTCTTCGCGTCGGGCGAGATCGTCCCCGGCCTGCAGGCGGCCGACGCGGCCTCGGCGGGCACCGTCGAAGCGTGCCATACGGCGTCTTATTATTACTGGGGTAAGGATCCCACCTATGCCTTGGCGACCGCCGTGCCGTTCAGCCTGAATGTGCGCCAGATGAACGCCTGGATGTATTATGGCGGCGGCAACGACCTTCTCAACGAATTCTATGCCACCCAGGGCCTTTATGGTCTCGCCTGCGGCAATACGGGCGCCCAGATGGGCGGTTGGTTCCGCAAGGAGATCAACACGCTTGCCGACCTCCAGGGCGTCAAGATGCGCATCGGAGGATTTGCCGGAAAAGTCGTCGAAAAGCTTGGCGTCATCCCGCAGCAGATCGCCGGCGGCGAGATCTATCAGGCGCTGGAAAAAGGCACTATCGACGCGGCCGAGTGGGTTGGACCCTACGATGACGACAAGCTGGGTTTCGCCAAGGTCGCGCCGTATTACTACTATCCCGGTTTCTGGGAAGGCGGGCCGGTTCTGCACACGCTGGTCAACATGGCGAAATGGAACGAGTTGCCGAAGAATTATCAGGCTGTGCTGCGCTCGGCCTGCGAGGCGGCCAACTGCGACATGATGGCGAGCTATGACCAGAAGAACCCGGCCGCGCTGAAACGCCTGGTTGCCGGTGGGGCGCAACTGAGGCCGTTCAGCCAGGAAATCCTGCAGGCTTGCTTCGACGCCGCGAATGCGACCTATGCGGACATCACCGCTTCAAATCCGGCCTTCAAGAAGATCTGGGATAGCCAGACGGCGTTCCGCAAGGACGCTTATCTCTGGGCGCAGGTTTCGGAATATACCTTCGACACCTTCATGATGCTTCAGCAGCGGGGCAACAAGCTTTAGTTTGCCGGGTTTAGAAACGAAAAGCTCCCGGGGCATCCCTCGGGAGCTTTTTTGCTTCAGGCGCCATCAGTCGAAAGCCGGTGGCTTCGACAGATCGTTCGCCGGCGGCGGGGTCTGCTGCGCGGGCGGTGCGTCGCCAAAGCTCGGCGGCGTATTCAGGTCCATGGCCGGAGGAGAACTCAAGTCGCCGCCGCCCGCGCCCGGGCCGCCGGGCACCTGCATTTCGAACTTGTCGAGGTCCTGCAAGCTTACAGGGTCGAGGAAATAGGTGACCATCTCGGGGAATGCGATCAGCAGGGCGACGAGAATGAGCTGCAGGACGAGCCAGGGTATGGCGCCCATGTAGATGTCGCGGGTTCGCACGGTTTCGCGCGGCGCAATGCCGCGAAGATAGAACAGCGCGAAGCCGAAGGGCGGATGCATGAAGCTGGTCTGCAGATTGGCGCAGACCAGCACACCGAACCAGATCAGGTCGATGCCGAGCGCACTCGCGGCCGGCGCCAGCAGCGGGATGATGATGAAGGCGATCTCGAAGAAATCGAGGAAGAAGGCGATCACGAAGATGAAGAGCTGGGTGAAGATCAGGAAGCCGACAACGCCACCCGGAAGGCCGGTCAGCATGCCCTCGATCCAGTGGCTGCCGCCGACACCCTGGAAGACCAGGCTGAAGACACGGGCGCCGAGCAGGATCCAGACGACCATGGCGGTGAGCCGCATGGTGATGTCCATGCCTTGATAGACCAGCTTCCAGGTCAAGCGGCGGTTCATCCAGGCGAGCAGCATGGCGCCGACGACGCCCATCGCCCCGGCCTCGGTGGGAGTCGCAAGCCCCATGAAGATGGTGCCGAGCACGATGAAGATCAGCGCCAGCGAAGGCACCATGCCCTTGACGCATTTCCACAGCAGCGGCCAGCCGCGCAGCGTACGGGCCTCCGGCGGCAGGGCCGGCACATAATGCGGACGGATGATCGACAGAATGAACACCCAGCCAGCGAACAGCAGAACCTGCACGATGCTGGCGCCGGTGGCGCCGATATACATGTCGCCCGGCGACTTGCCGAGCTGGTCGGCGAGCACGATCAGCACCAGCGAGGGCGGGATGAGCTGGGTGATCGTGCCGGATGCGGCGATGACACCGGTCGCGTGACGGACGTTGTAGCCGTAGCGCATCATCACCGGCAGCGAGATGAGACCCATGGCGATGACCGAGGCCGCCACCGTGCCGGTGATGGCGCCCAGAACGGCGCCGACCAGGATGACTGCATAAGAAAGACCGCCGCGCACGCCGCCGAAGAGCTGACCAAAACCTTCGAGGAGGTCCTCGGCGAGGCCGCACCGCTCCAGAATCACGCCCATGAAGGTGAAGAACGGAATGGCCAGCAGTAGCTGATTTTCGAGCGTGCCGGATAGCTGGTAGACCAGATTGCCGAGGAAATCGGGCGCGATCAGACCGAGTTCAATGGCGATCAGCCCGAAGAACAACCCCACGGCGGCGAGCGAGAAAGCCGCCGGATAGCCGATCACCATGAAGAGGATCAGCCCGAAAAACATCAATGGGGCCATGTAGTGGATGAGAAGGTCGATCATTGCACCGGCTTCTCATAGGCGTATTCGCGGACGTAGTTCGTCGTCAGCGCGAGCAAGCATTTGATGATTTCCGAAACGCCCTGGAGGCCAACCAGGAAAAAGCCGATGGGCACGACGAGCTTGAATGGCCATCGCACCAGCCCGCCGGCCTGATTGGACCCTTCATTGGTAATCCAAGCCTGCATGAACCACGGCCAGGTGAAATAGATCATCAGCGCGCACATCGGCAGCAGGAAGAAGATGCCGCCCAGCAGGTCGATCCAGGTGCGGGTGCGCTCGCTGACCGCCCCGTAGACAAGGTCGACGCGGACGTGCTCGTTCACCTTGAGCGTCCAGGCGCCGCCCAGCATCACCATGCCGGCGAACATGTACCATTGCAGTTCGGTCAGCGCGTTCGAGTTCTGCCGGTAAAGGTCGATGATGCCGCCGAAGACGCCCCCTCCGACCGAATGCTCAAGCCAGATCAGACCGTTGGTCGAATAGCGGAAGACGGCGTTGAAGGCGCTGACGAGCGAGGCGAAAAGGACCAGATAGATGGCGATGATGCCGATTCGGCGGTTCAGTTCATCGATCACCCGCGTGATCGCCAATGCCGCTTCCACGGTGTCCTCCCTCTTTGTTCGCCGCTTCGCGGATGGTTGGCTCGGGATTCTTGTCGCCCTTTCGTCCATCGGTAATCAGAACCGGGGCGGCGCGTCAACACGGCATGGTGCAGATAGAGCCGAAGATTATGCCAACTGCCCTTGCGGAACGGCGCGGGTCTGGCGCGACATTCGACGAATGTCTTATCCCGGCGCGCCGACCCTGTCGGGCTGCGAGCGCTCCGGCCTCAGCACCAGAAGCGCGACGAGCAGGCCGAGCATCCAGCCGTCCCGCCATTCGATCGGGAAATAACCCGACCACAGCGATTCGGCGATGCCGTAGGCGCCGCCACCGAGCGCGGCGCGGGCCGGCGAAAGGTAGCCGCCGACCGCCGTCACGAACAGGATCTTGAGCCCGAAGATCAGGCCGCTGCCGAAGCTGATGTTGCCATAATAGAGCGCGGCGAGGATGCCGGCGACGCTGGCGGCGAGACCGCCTAGGACGACGGCCTGGCGGAACACTTTTTTCGTATCGACGCCGCAGAAGGCGGCCGCGAGCGGGTCGTCGCTGACGGCGCGCCATTCCCGGCCGAAGCGGCTGCCGGCCAGCGCCCGCGACGAGGCGACGAGCAGCAAAGCCGCGACGCCGCAGTTGATGACTTGCAATACCGTCAGTGTCAGCCGGAAGCCGTTTTGCGAGGCGAAGACAACGGGCTCGGAGAGAAGCGGCGGCAGCCAGAAGTCGCGAGTGTCGGCGGCGATGCGCACCATTTCCATCAGCACCAGCGAGACGCCGAGGGTGGCCGCCACGATGGTGTTGGGCGAACGGTCGGCCAGCGGCTGGAAGACGCTGCGCGCTAAAATGGCGGAGACGAGGGCTCCATAAGCCAATGCCGCCAGCGTGCCGAGCAGCAGCGTTGCGGGAAGGGTGAGCCACAGGACCTGCCATCCGAATACGGCGGCAAGGATCAAAATCTGGCCGGCAAAGCCGAAGATGGCGCCGTGCGAAAGGTTGGTGCGGTGGAGCACACCGTTAATCAGCGCGTAGCCGAACGCCAGCAGCGCATAGATCGCGCCGATGTGCAGGCCGTTCAGAAGCTGTTGCAGGAAATAGAGCATGCGTCCGTCCACCGCGCGGAGGCACGGCCTTGGCTGAAGATTGCGACGATGAATCTAACTTGTCAAATGACGTTTACCAGTTAGATTATCCGGTATGGCTGTTTCATGGATACCGCATCGCTTCTCCGGCGGCGTTTTGGCGCTCGATGTTGCCAACACCGTCGTGCTGCGCGGCGACACGGCGCGGTCGTTCGACCGCTTCGACGATGTTGGGGAAATCGGTCGGTTTGCCGAGGCGGCGACGGTGCAGCGGGCCGCCGAACTGGGATCACGCTCGCTCGCCGTGGCCGACCCACGAGCGATTGCGCCGAAAGTGCTGGTGCTGCGTGAGGCTACGGACCGTCTGTTCCGACGCGGGGTGCTGCATGGTGGTGTCGAAACGGACGACCTGGCCTCGTTCCTCTCCGCTTGCGCCGACGGCCTTGCCGGGCATGGCGGGCGGATCGGGACGGGAAGGCCGATGCCGGGCGAGCCGGGCCAGCCGATCGCCTTCGAGGCGGCGCTGTCGGTCTCGGCGCTGTCGCTGCTGCCGCCGGCGCGGGCGGAACGGATCAGGATTTGCGCCAATTGCCGCTGGCTGTTCCTCGACGAGAGCCGCAACCGCAGCCGTATCTGGTGCGACATGACGGTGTGCGGCAACCGGCGGAAGGCGCAGCGGCATTACCGGCGGCGGAAGGTTTTGGAGGACGCCGATGCGTGAATTGGGCCGCCTGGTGCAAATCGTTGTCCTGCTGGCGGCCGGTCTTGCGGTCGCCTCCTGCCGTGATAGCGGAGGCGAGGGCGAATACTACCGGCTCGACGGCAAGATATTCGTATTCAACTACCGGATCGCAACGGCGACCTATCTGGTCAACATCGCACCGGTGAAGCCGCCGGAGGAAGGCGAGACGGCGGTCGTCAGTTTCGAGGATCCGGCGGGTGGCGCGCCGATCGTCGTTCGGGAAAAGATCTGGCCGAAGCTGGCGAAGACGACGATCACCAGCCCGCCGCTGCGCTGCGTGGTCAAGGACCGCCCCTATGCGGTCTCGATCCGGATCGAGGACGTCGGCGGGACGGTGAAGCAGACCATCGAGACGACGATCACCTCCAGCGAGGACCAGGATATTTTGCCGGACCGGCCGCTGGTCGTCGGCCCGCTCTATGAACCGAACCCCGAACTCGCCGGGCATCCGGACGGCAAGCTGCCCGGCGCAGACAAGCCGCCTTGTCCGGCCAGGGCTAGTTGAGCGGCAGCCGGAGCGGATCGCTGGACAGCCGGTACGGCGGGCCACATAGTTCGCATCATGAGCTATGAAGACATCTGGGGCGAGGAGGCGGCCGGCAGCTACGACACGCCGGGCACCGGCATGTTCGCGCCCGAGATATTGGGGCCGGCAGTCGATCGCCTTGCCGAACTCGCCGGCGGCGGTCGGGCGCTGGAATTCGCGATCGGGACCGGCAGGGTGGCCGTTCCGCTGAGCGAACGCGGAGTGCCTGTTGCCGGCATCGAAATGTCGGCTCCGATGGTTGCGCGGTTACGGGAAAAGGTGGACGAGGCGACGATCCCGGTTGTCATCGGCGACATGGCCACGGCGGCGGCTCCGGGGAGGTTTGCGCTCGTCTACCTCGTCTTCAACACGATATCGAACCTGCTGACGCAGGCCGAGCAGGTGGCGTGCTTCCGCAACGCGGCGCGCCATCTGACGCCCGGTGGCCGATTCGTGATCGAGCTTTGGGTTCCCGAATTGCGAAAGCTGCCGCCGGGCCAGCAGGCGGTCGTCTGGCAGGTCGAAGGCGGCTATATCGGGCTGGACACATACGATGTGCTGCGGCAGCAGGTGGTGTCGCACCATTTCCGCTTTGGCGAGGGCCGAGAGGCCCGGCTGATGCGCTCACCACATCGCTACATCTGGCCGGCGGAACTCGACCTCATGGCCGAGTTGGCGGGGTTCGAGCTGGAGAGCCGGCATGCGGATTGGGCCGGGTCCGCGTTCACCGCTGATTCGCGTTCGCATGTATCCGTCTATCGCATCCCTTGAACCCCGGCAGGGACCTGAGCGACATCGGATGTAAGGTGACCCGATGTTACCGGGCTTTCATGCAAATTTGTTTGACGCGGGGTTCAAGGAACGAAAGAGTCCGCCGCAACGAACCCACGAGGGCTGCCCGACTCGGGCAGGCTCCCGGACAGGCATTAACGCATGACCCTTCACGACGTCGCGCTCGACGACAAGTTCGACCTGTCGAAGGAGCGCGTCTTCCTTTCCGGTGCCCAGGCGATCGTGCGCATGCTTCTGATGCAGCGCGAGCGCGACCGGCTGGCCGGGCTGAATACCGCAGGTTTCGTCTCTGGGTATCGCGGCTCGCCGCTGGGCGGGCTGGACATGCAGCTGTGGAAGGCGCGAAAACAGCTCGGCGACGCCAGCATCGTCTTCCAGCCCGGCCTCAACGAGGAACTGGCGGCGACCGCCTGCTGGGGCACGCAGCAGGCGGAGCTGGCCGGCGAGGGCCGCCACGACGGGGTGTTCGGCCTGTGGTACGGCAAGGGGCCGGGCGTCGACCGTTCCGGCGACGTGTTCCGCCACGCCAACCTTGCGGGCACGTCGAAGCATGGCGGCGTGCTGGCGCTGATGGGCGACGACCATATGGCGGAGTCGTCCACCAACGCCCATGCGACCGAGTTCGCCTTCGTCGACGCGATGATCCCGGTGCTCAATCCGGCGGGCGTGCAGGAACTGATCGACTATGGGCTCTACGGCTACGCGCTGTCGCGGTTCTCAAGCACCTGGACCGCGATCAAATGCGTCAAGGACAACATCGAATCGACGGCCTCCGTCGACGCTTCGCTGGACAGGGTGAAGATCGTGCTGCCGGAGGTCGACATGCCGCCGGGCGGGATCGGCATCCGCAACGAGCTCGACCAGCTAGGACAGGAAGCGCGGCTGCATGAATACAAGCGGGCGGCGGTCGCTGCCTTCATCCGCGTCAATGGCATCAACCGCATCGTCTATTCGGGCGGACGCGGGGCAAAACTCGGCATCATCACTGTCGGCAAGAGTTATCTCGACGTGCGTCAGGCGCTGGACGATCTCGGCATCGACGAGGCGGCGGCCAACCGGCTGGGCATCCGGCTGTTCAAGGTCGGCGCGCCCTGGCCGCTCGATTTCGAGCACATCGCCGAATTCGCCGACGGGCTGGAAACGATCGTCGTCGTCGAGGAAAAACGCTCGCTGATCGAGGTGCAGGTCAAGGAAGCGCTCTACAATACCGCTCATCGGCCGTTGGTGGTCGGGAAGACCGACGAGCGCGGGAGCTGGCTGTTCCCGGCGAAGGGGGCGCTCGATCCGAACGAGATCGCCATCGCGCTGGCTGACCGCATCCTGCGCACCATCGGGCATTCGGAGGAGGTGGCGGCGCGGGCGGCGCGGCTGCGCCAGTTCCAGGCGATGCTGGCCGACACAAAAGACATCGGCCAGCGCACGCCATATTTCTGCTCGGGCTGCCCGCACAACAGCTCGACCAAGGTGCCGGAAGGCTCGGTGGCGGCCGCCGGCATAGGCTGCCATTTCATGGCGCTGTGGATGGACCGCTCGACCTCGGGTTTCACCGCCATGGGCGGCGAGGGCGCGCAGTGGGTCGGGCAGGCGCCGTTCACGACGCGCGAGCACATCTTCCAGAATCTCGGCGACGGCACCTACAACCATTCCGGCAGCCTGGCGATGCGTTTCGCAAAGGCGTCGGGCGCCAACATCACCTACAAGATCCTCTACAACGACGCCGTGGCCATGACCGGCGGCCAGCCGCATGAGGGTGGGCTGACGGTGTTCGCCATCGCCGAGCAGGTGCGCGCCGAGGGCATCGAGCGCATTGCCGTGGTCAGCGACGAGCCGGACAAATATGGCCCCGCGAACTTTCCGACCGGCACGACGGTCAACCACCGCGACGACATGGACCGGGTGCAGCGCGAGCTGCGTGAGGTCAAGGGCGTGTCGGTGCTGATCTACGACCAGACCTGCGCGGCGGAAAAGCGCAGGCGGCGCAAGCGCGGTACGTTTCCCGACCCCGACAAGCGGGTGATCATCAACGAGCTGGTGTGCGAGGGTTGCGGCGACTGCGGGGTGAAGTCGAACTGCGTGTCGGTGCAGCCGGTGGAGACCGAGTTCGGCCGCAAGCGGCGCATCGACCAGTCGAGCTGCAACAAGGATTTTTCCTGCGTCAACGGGTTCTGCCCGTCCTTCGTGACGGTGCATGGCGCCAAGATCAGGAAGGCCGGGGGCCTGGCGGGATCGGTGAACCCGCTCGATGGCGTGCCGGAGCCTCGGCCGTTCGCGCTCGGCGGCGACGGCTGGTCGGCCATTATCGACGGCGTTGGCGGCACGGGCGTCGTTACCATCGGCGCAATCCTCGGCATGGCGGCGCATCTGGAGGGCAAGGGCTGCGGCATGATCGACATGGCCGGGCTGGCGCAGAAGGGCGGCGCGGTGTTCACGCACGTCCGCATCGCAAGGTCGCCGGAGGAAATCCACGCGATCCGGGTTTCGGCTGGGAAGGCCGACCTGATCCTCGGCTGCGATCTCGTCGTCTCCGGCTCGCGAAAGGTGCTGGCGGCGGTGCGTGAAGGGCACACGACTTTCGTTGCGAATACGGCGGAGATCATGCCGGGCGATTTCACCCGCGTTGCCGATTTCTCGCTGCCGACCGAGCGGCTGAAACGGGCGATCCGCAAGGCCGCCGGCGACGAGCGGACGCATTTCTTCGACGCGACGCGGGCGGCCAGCGCGCTGTTCGGCAATTCGATCGGCGCCAACATGTTCATGCTCGGCTTCAGCCATCAGACCGGCGCGCTGCCGCTGTCGGCGGAAGCCGTGGAGCGGGCGATCGAACTGAACGGCGAGGCGGTGGCGATGAACGTCGCCGCGTTCCGTTGGGGCCGCCGCGCCGCGCACGATCCGGAATTCGTGCGCAAGCTGGCAGCCGGATTGGGAGTGGCGCAGATTGCGGCGCCGTCGCAGTCGCTGGACGAGGTGATATCGCGCCGCGCCGCCTTCCTGGCCGGCTACCAGAACGCGGCCTATGCGAAGCGCTATCTCGACCGTGTCGCCGCCGTGCGTGTGGCTGAGGCCAAGGCGGTGCCAGGCTCGACGGAATTGACGGAGGCGATCGCCCGCAACCTGTTCAAGCTGATGGCCATCAAGGACGAATACGAGGTGGCGCGGCTCTATACGGATGGCTCGTTCCAGCGACAGTTGAGCCAGGAATTCCAGAGTTTCGACCGGCTCGAATTCCATCTCGCCCCGCCGATCCTCGGACGCCGCGACGCCGACGGCAAACCGCTCAAATCCAGATTCTCCGGGTGGATGATGAAGGGGTTCAAAGTCCTTGCGGCGTTGCGCGGGGTACGCGGGACGGCGTTCGATCCGTTCTCCTATGCCGACGAGCGGCGGATGGAGCGCATGCTGCTCAAGCGTTACCAGGAGGATACGGATCGCATCATGTCCGTCCTGGAGCCGCGCCGCATCGAGGCGGCCGTGGCGCTCGCTTCCCTGCCGCACCTGATTCGCGGTTACGGCCACGTCAAGCAGGCGAGCGTCGCGAAGGCCGATGCCGAGCGCGACCGGCTGCTTGCGCGGCTCGACCAGCCGGAAGCCGAGCCGATGGTCCGCGCGGCCGAGTAGCAGGCAGTCGGGCAACGCTACCCTGGCATTCAGTTCCTGGCTTTTCCCGCCGTTTCGGCGCGGATTTCAAGGCAGCTTTTATGTTTCTATAATTTTCCTGCCCTGCGACGGATCGTGCTCGCCTAAGCCTTTCTTAAGCGGATTGTGCCACTGGTCGGGGGTATCAGGGCCGGGAACACGGCGTGTCAATCAGGCGAAAGAGCGACTATCCGGTCGATATCTACATCCCGTTCGTGGAAACGCTTTTCCGCGACGGGCTGACGCTGAGCATTGGCTTCGCGGCGCAAACGCTTCTCGTCGTTCTCTGCTACTGGAAAACCGAAAACCCGCTTTATCTCTATGTCGCCGCCGGGCTGATGGCCGTTGCCGTGCTGCGGCTCGGCAATATGAACAAGTACCGCAACGCGCCAAAGCCGGTGGATTGGGAAGAGGCACGACAGCGCGAGAACGACTATATCCTCTACGGTTCCATGCATGGCCTCATGCTGGGGATTTTCTGCTTCGTAGCCATCTATCTGACCACCGACAGCTTCGCCGAAATCGCCGCGGTATGCGTGACGCTGGCTTCCATCACGTCGATCGCGGGCCGTAACTACGGTTCGCCGCGCATGGTCATGATCTTCATCGTGACCACCACCTGGCCGATCTCGCTGGCGTTCATCCTGCGCGGCGACATCTACCACGTCATCCTGGGCACGCTTTCGGCGCCGTTCTTCTTCGCCATCAAGCGGTTTGCCGATCTCGTGCGCGAAGTGCTCTTCACCGCGCTGTCGGAAGAGAAGAAGGCCAACAGTCTTGCCCAGCGCTTCAACCGGGCGCTGAACACCATGTCGCACGGCCTAGTCATGCTGGGGCCGGACGGCAAGGTGGTGGTCGCCAATGCCGAGGCGGCGCATCTGATGTCGCTCAAGACCACCGAGGCGCTGCTCGGCCGCTCCATCCATTCGCTGCTGATGCGCGGCGTGGCCGGCGGGCTGCTCGACGCCAAGGACTGCCGCTTCGTCGAGGCGCAATTGACGCGGGCGCTGCGCGAAGGGCGAAACCGCAAGGTGCTGGTGTCCTTCACCAACGGCCAGCACTACGAGTTCTCGGCGCGCGAAGGCAGCCAGGAACTGGGCGTCATCACCTTCGAGGATGTGACGGCGCGCGTCGAGGCGGAGGAAAAAATCCGCTCGATGGCGCGCTACGACAGCCTGACCGGCCTGCCCAATCGCGCCTATTTCCACGAGATCGTCGCGGAGGCGCTGGCCGGCGGAGATCGTAACCGGATCTGCGGCATCGCGGTGCTCGACCTCGACGACTTCAAGAGCGTCAACGATACACTGGGGCATCCGATCGGCGACGGGCTGATCTACGCGGTCGCCGAAAAACTCGCCGCCTTCGCCAGCGAAACCACCAAGGTCAGCCGTTTCGGCGGCGACGAGTTCATGGTGTTCTTCGACCGGGTCGAGGACGAGAGCCATCTGGCGTCGATGCTCGACCGCATTTTCGCCGGCCTGCAGGGCGAGGTCGACGTCGCCGGCCATGCGCTACGCGTGCAGGTCAGCGGCGGCGCGGTGCTGTCGCGGGTGAAGGACACCGACGTTGACGCGATGATCGTCAAGGCCGACCTCGCGCTCTACAAGGCTAAGGAACTCGGCAAGAACGACTGGCGCCTGTTCGAATCGGCGATGGATGCCGCTTTCCGCAACAAGCAACTGATGAAAGCCGATCTGCGCACGGCGATCGAGACGCGGTCGCTGCGCGTTGTCTATCAGCCGATCGTCTCGATGGGAACGATGCGGATCGCAAGCTGCGAAGCGCTCTGCCGCTGGGACCATCCGGACCTCGGCCCGATCTCGCCGGGCATCTTCATCCCGCTGGCGGAGGAGATGGGCATCATCTCCGACATCAGCACCTTCATGCTGGACTCGGCCTGCCGCGAATGCGCAAAATGGCCCGAGCCGATCGGCGTTTCGGTCAACCTCTCGGCGCGCGACTTCCGCAACCGCGACATCGTCGAGAAGGTGCGCGAAGCTCTCGCCGCCGCCGGGCTGCCGGCGCAGCGGCTGGAGATCGAGGTCACGGAAACCGCGCTGCTCGACGACAAGGCGCTGACGCGCAAGTTCATCGAGGAGATGCGCCAGATCGGCGTGCGCATCGCGCTCGACGATTTCGGCACCGGCTATTCCAGCCTGAGCTATCTGCACACGCTGCCGCTCGACAAGATCAAGATCGACCGCAGCTTCCTGCTCGACGTGACCCGCAACCCGCGCTCGCTGGAACTGCTGAAGGGCATCGTCAACCTGTCGCGTCCGCTTGGGCTGACCGTGACGATAGAGGGGGTCGAGACCTTCGACCAGCTCAAGATCCTGGCGAATGAGGTGAAACCCGACCTGCTGCAGGGTTTTCTGTTCGGCTCGGCCCTCTCGGCGGCCGGCATCGAGACGATGTCGACGACCGTCTGGCCGTTCGCGCCGGATCAACCCGGCGTCAAGCGCAAGTCGCGCCGTTAAAAGAGCTGGTGAAACAGGCTTTTTGATTTCTTGCTTTTCGTCCGCCGCATGGCATCGGCATGCGGCCTGCTTCGCGAACTCCGTTCCGACTTCGCCTGCGACAAAGAGGCAGGAACGCCTTTTATCGGCCGGGTTAAGGCTTACCTTAACGATTTCTTAAGGTTAATGCTTGGTAAACAGGACGTGTCGAGTTTTCCGCTTTACAGGCTGATGGCGGCGGTTCAGGCTTGTCATTGCGGGACAGGGGCCATTGAATGATTGAGCAGCGATTGGTGTCGGGCGTATCCGCCGACGCCGCGGCAGTTGCCGTGCCTGAAATTTCCGAGTTTTCGAGGAAGGTGTCCGAACTTCTCGAGCGTACGGAGTACCGGCGCTGCGACAAGGGGGAGGACCTGGAGGACATCTATCGGCTTCGCTACAAATCCTATCGGCTGTCGGACATGGTTCCGGAAAAAGCGGACCAGATGATCCATGATGCGCTTGACGAGACAGCCAACTGCTACAAGTTCGGCATCTACATAGACGGGGCGCTGGTCAGTACGCTTCGGATCCATCATGTCACGAGCGAGCAGCCGTTCTCGCCCTCCATGATGCTTTACAGCGATATCCTTGAACCCTATCTGGCGGCCGGCGAAAGTTTCATCGACCCGAGCCGTCTTGCCGCGGATCCGGAATGGTCGCGCTTCTATCCCCAAATACCTTATCTGACGCTCCGGCTGGCGGGAGTGGCCTGTTTCCATTTCGATGCGCCGTATTGCATCTCGACGATAAAGGACGAGCATGCGGGCTTTTACAAGCGGGTGTTCCGCTCCGAGCAGATCGGTGAAAAGCGTCATTACCCTGGGCTGCATTCCTCCGGCCTCCTCTATCGGGCAACGGTCGCGGCGATCCGCGAAAGATCGTTCACCCGCTATCCTTTTTTCCGATCCACGCCGATGGAGCAGCGGATGCTGTTTGCGCGGCCGGGGCGGGGAGAGCTGGTGCCCTTGACGATCCTGCCGACGGCGAAATATTTCAAGGACGCGGCCTGAGAGAGCCTCCGAAAATGAATGAGGCCGGGCGGCAAACGCCGTTTGCCTCGCTTCGATGCTCCCACAATTGAGGCATGTTGCGCTTCGGTGCCTGTAACGCACCGCTTTCGCCTCGCTTCGCCGATCCATCATGTGCTGCCTTCCAGGACCGGCCGGGAAATTCCCGCGCCGATCCCGATATTAGGCTAACGTCGTGTTGCATTGGCCGATTGTATCGGCACTATGGCCGAACAACGCGCAAAGCGGATCGGGAGGAGCATGGTCATGGCATCGACGGCCTCCGCCGCCGCCTCAGACCTCGACACGTTTCCAAAATATCTGCTGCTGAACGCCGCACGGTTCGGCGACAAGCCTGCCATGCGCCACAAGGATTTCGGCATCTGGCAAAGCTGGAACTGGGCTGAGCAGCTCGCCGAAATCCGCAAATTCGCGATCGGGCTGAAGGCGCTCGGGCTGAAGCCAGGCGACAACATCGCCATCATCGGGTCAAACCGGCCCCGCCTCTACTGGACGTTTACCGCAGCGCAGTCGCTGGGCGCGGTGCCTGTGCCGGTCTATGGCGACGCCGTGGCCGACGAGATGGCCTATGTGCTCGACCATGCCGGCGCGCGCTTCGCGGTGGTGCAGGACCAGGAGCAGGTCGACAAGATTTTGGGCACGATCGAGCGCATCCCGTCGCTCGAAGCGGTCGTCTACGACGAACCGCGCGGACTGCGCGACTACCGGCAGGAGATGCTGCAATCGTTCGAAAGCGTGCAGCAGCGTGGCGAAGAAGTCCTGTCCGGCGATCCGCAAAGTGGGAAGGTCTGGGAGGACGGCATTCGCACGGCATCAGGCGACGACACATCGGTGATGCTCTACACCTCCGGCACGACCGGGCGTTCCAAGGGCGTCATGATCCCGGCGCGTGGCTCGGTCAACGCGGCACGCGACACCGCCGCCTTCGACCGGTTGAGCGAGGCGGACAGCGTGCTTGCCTACCTGCCGCTCGCCTGGGTCGGCGACCATTATCTCAACTATGCGCAGGGTTATGTCTCGGGCTTCTGCATGAACTGCCCGGAAAGCAGCGAGACCGTGGCGCAGGATCTGCGCGAGATCGCGCCGACCTTCTATTTTGCGCCGCCGCGCGTGTTCGAATCCTTGCTGACCAGCGTCACCATCCGCATGGAGGACGCCGGCCGGCTGAAACGCTGGATCTACAAGCGCTGGATCGGCGTCGCCGGCAAATATGGCGAGGCGATCCTTGAAGGCCGGCCGGTGCCGCTGCTGGCGCGGCTCGACTATGCGCTCGGAAAATTCCTGATCTACCAGCCGCTGCGCAACGTGCTCGGCCTCTCCAACATTCGTATCGCCTACACGGCCGGCGAGGCGATCGGCCAGGATCTTTTTTCCTTCTTCCGTTCGCTCGGGATCAATTTGAAGCAGCTCTACGGGCAGACGGAGGCCTTTCTCTACGTGACCTGCCAGAACGACAGCGCGGTGCGCGCCGACACGGTGGGGCCGGCAGCGCCGAACGTCGATATCCGCATCACCGACGCCGGCGAGGTGCAGTTCCGCTCGCCCGGCCAGTTTTCGGGCTATTTCAAGCAGGCGGAGACAACAGCCGAGACGGTCACCGAGGACGGTTTTGTGAAGACCGGCGATGCCGGCTTTTTCGATGCTTCAGGGCAGTTGAAGATCGTCGACCGCGCCAAGGATGTCGGCAAGCTGACGTCCGGCGCGCTGTTCGCGCCGAAATACATCGAGAACACGCTGAAGTTTTTCCCGAACATCAAGGAGGCGGTGGCTTTCGGCCACGGGCACGACTTCGTCGGCGTGTTTTTGAACATCGACCTGCAGGCGGTCGGCAACTGGGCCGAGCGCAACAACATCGCCTATGCCTCCTATCAGGAACTGGCGAGCCATCCGGAGGTCTACAAAATCATCGCCGGCCATGTCGATGAGACCAATCGGCGGCTGTCGCGCGAGCCGGTGATGGCGGGCGCGCAGATCAGGCGTTTTCTCATCCTGCACAAGGAACTCGACGCCGACGACGGTGAGCTGACGCGCACGCAGAAAGTGCGCCGCGCCTTCGTCGCCGAGCGCTACCGGCCGTTGATCGAGGCGCTCTATGACGGTTCGACGGAAAGGTTCGTGGAAACGGAGGTCACCTACGAGGATGGCCGGAAGGGCCGGATCAGCGCGACGGTGAAGATCGCCGAGGCGAAGACTTTTCAGCTCCTCGCCGGCCAGCGAGACCTAGCCGCATGAATGCCCCCGTCGACGCCACGCCGGTCGCCCGGGCAGATGACGCCAGGACGGGCGAGATGCTGATGGAAGTGAAAAACGTCTCGCTGTCCTTCGGCGGGGTGAAGGCGATCACCGATATCTCCTTCGACATCCGCCAGGGCGAGATCAGGGCGATCATCGGGCCGAACGGCGCCGGAAAAACCTCGATGCTCAATGTCATCAACGGGTTCTACACGCCGCAGAAGGGCGAGATCGTCTTCCGCGGAAAGACGCGGCGCGGGATGAAACCGCACCATGCCGTGCGGCAGGGCATCGCCCGCACCTTCCAGAATGTGGCGCTGTTCAAGGGCATGTCGACGCTGGACAACATCATGGCGGGCCGCTCGGTGCATATGAACAGGAACCTGTTCTGGCAGATGCTGTGGCACGGGCCGGCGCTCGCGGAAGAAATCGAGCATCGCGAAAAGATCGAGGAGATCATCGACTTCCTCGAGATCCAGCACATCCGCCGCACACCGGTGGGCAAACTGCCGTACGGGCTGCAGAAGCGGGTGGAACTCGGGCGGGCACTGGCGATGGAGCCGTCGCTGCTGCTGCTCGACGAGCCGATGGCGGGCATGAACCTCGAGGAGAAGGAGGATATGAGCCGCTACATCATCGACGTCAACCGCCAGCGCGGCACCACGATTGCGCTGATCGAGCACGACATGGGCGTGGTCATGGACCTTTCCGACCGGGTCGTCGTTCTCGACTACGGCAAGAAGATCGCCGACGGCGTTCCCGATGCCGTCAAGTCAAACCAGGCCGTCATCGACGCCTATCTTGGCGTCGCGCACTGAAAGGAATTTTCCATGGACCTCACCACCATCGCCATCACTCCGCTTGTGTCGCTGATCGCCGGCGTGCTCATCCTGATCGTGCCGCGTCTGCTGAACTACATCGTGGCGCTGTATCTGATCATTATCGGCCTGCTGGGGCTGTTTCCGCAACTGGCGGGGTGAGATTTACGGATGGACCTGCTCGACGCCATCTTCCTAAAACCCTTCGCGGACATGATCGCTGCGCCGGACTTTCTGCTGCAGGTGCTGTGGGAAGGGCTGGTCGCCGGCGTGCTCTATGCGCTGATCGCGCTGGGCTTTGTGCTCATCTACAAATCCTCACGCATCTTCAACTTCGCGCAGGGCATCATGGTGGTGTTCGCCGCGCTGACCCTGATCGGTTTCCACGAACACGGCGTGCCGGCGCTGCTCGCCGTGCCGCTGACGCTGGCGGTCATGTTCGTGCTCGCCGTCGCCATCGAGCGGGTGGTGCTCAGGCCGCTGGTCAACCAGCCCGACATCATCCTGTTCATGGCCACCATCGGCATCACGCTGTTCCTCATCGGCTTTGGCGAGATCATTTTCGGCGGTGAGAACAAGGTGATGATCACCGAGCAGCTTCATATTCCGACCGGCAGCTACACCTTCGAGCCGTTCGGTGGGTTCGTGTCGATCGAGCAGAAGGACCTTACCGCCGTGATCGGCGCGGTGGTGCTGGTCGTCGTGCTGCTGGTTTTCCTCAACCGCTCCAAGATGGGCCGGGCCATCCGCGCGCTGGGCGACAATCATCAGGCGGCGTTGTCGGTCGGCATATCGCTGTCGACCATCTGGGTGCTGGTGTGGTTCATCGCCGGCATCATCGCGCTCGCCACGGGAATTGTGTGGGGAGCCCGCGCGGGCGTGTCCTTCGCGCTGGAGGTCATCGCCTACAAGGCGCTGCCGGTGCTGATGCTGGGCGGGCTGGAGTCTGTGTCGGGCGCCATCATCGGCGGCATCGCCATCGGCATCCTGGAAAAGCTGTTCGAGATCTATTGGGGCCAGCCGCTGCTGGGCGGCAACACCGAGACCTGGTTCGCCTTCGTGCTGGCGCTGATCGTGCTGCTGTTCCGGCCGCAGGGCCTGTTCGGCGAACGCATCATCGAGCGGGTGTGATAGATGCTCTACCGCACCGCCGGCCAGTTCAAGACATCCTACCGCGCCGATCACGCGCTGTTTCCGATCAGGCAGGATGCATGGCTGCTCGGCTTCATCCTGCTCTTCGCCTTCGTCGTCTTCCCGATGACGGCAAACGAATTCGTGTTCCGCGCGCTGCTGACGCCGGTGCTGATCTACGCGCTGGCAGCACTGGGTCTGAACATCCTCACCGGCTATGCCGGGCAGTTGTCGCTCGGCACCGGAGCCTTCATGGGCGTCGGCGCCTATGCCTGCTACAAGCTGGTGACCATCTTCCCGGAGCTCAACCTGATAATTGCGATCCTGCTGTCGGGTTTCTTTTCGGCGGCGATCGGCGTCGCCTTCGGCCTGCCGTCGCTCAGGATCAAGGGCTTCTACCTCGCCATCGCGACGCTCGCCGCGCAATTCTTCCTGGTGTGGCTGTTCGAGAAATGGTCGTGGCTCTACAACGACAATTCCTCGGGCTCGATCCAGGTGCCGACGATTTCCGTCTTTGGCCATCCTGTGGCCGGGCCGAACGCCACGGCCATCGTCCAGTATTATGTGGTGCTGGTGATCGTGACGGGCATCACTTGGCTGGCGATCAACATCACGCGGGGCCGCATTGGGCGCATGTGGAAGGCGGTGCGCGACATGGACATCGCCGCCGAACTGGTCGGCATCAATCTGATGAAGGCGAAACTCTCGGCCTTCGCGGTGTCGTCCTATATTGTCGGCGTGGCGGGCGCGCTGTTCGTATTCCTGTGGCGCGGCGCGGCAGAGCCGGTGGCCTTCGACATACCGCTGTCCTTCCGCGTCCTGTTCATCGCCATCATAGGCGGGCTGGGTTCGGTGCTCGGCAATTATCTTGGCGCGATCCTGATCGTCGCTCTGCCGGTGATCATCAGCACGCTGCCTGCCTCGGCCGGCCTGCCGCTGAGCTCGGCGATGGTCGAGCATCTGAACACGATGATCATCGGCGCGCTCATCATCCTGTTCCTGATCGTCGAGCCGCACGGGCTGGCGCGCTTCTGGGCAATCATTCGGGAAAAGCTCATCATGTGGCCTTTTCCGCACTAAGATAACGGGAATAGCGGCCGCCCGGGCCGCTTGGGCGGCGGGGTCACCTGCCGGCGTGAACGAGAAACGAAACTGGAGGAACCGCATGACACGCCTGATTTCCAAGACCTTGCTGGCGGCAGGCCTTCTGGCCGGGCTGACGCTGGCCGGGCAAGCCTTCGCCGAGGACGCAATTACGGTCGCCAACCTGTCCTACCGGACCGGGCCGTTCGCGGCGACGGGGACGCCACTGATGAATGGGCAGCGCGACTACATCACCATGCTCAACGAGCGCGACGGCGGAGTGAACGGCGTCAAGCTGATCTATGAGGAATGCGAGACCGGCTACAACACCGAGAAGGGCGCCGAGTGTTATGAGAAGACCAAGGCGACCTCGATCGTCACCCAGCCGTGGTCGACCGGCATCACGCTGCAGGTGCTACCGAAGACCAATGTCGACAAGGTGCCGGTTCTGGCGCCCGGCTACGGTTTCTCGCCGATGGCCGACGGAAAGGTGTTCCAGTGGGCGTTCAACCCGCCGGCCAGCTACTGGGACGGCGCCTCGATGATTTTGAAGGCCATTTCGGATGGCAATCTGGAGAGCCTCAAGGGCAAGAAGATCGTGCTGCTGCACCTCGACGCACCCTACGGCAAGGAGCCGATCCCGCTGCTCCATGCCTATGCCGAGAAGTTGGGCTTCACCTTCCTGCCGATCCCGGTCGGCGTGAAGGAGATGCAGAACCAGTCGGCGCAGTGGCTGCAGATCCGGCGGGAGCGTCCTGATTTCGTGCTGATGTGGGGCTGGGGCGCGATGAATGCCGGCGCGCTGGCCGAGGCGGCCAAGACGAAATTCCCGATGGACAAGTTCGTCGGCATCTGGTGGTCGGGCCACGACGGCGACATGAAGTCGGTCGGCGAAGCCGGCAAGGGCTACCGGTCGATCTCGTGGAGCTTTCCGGTTTCCGACTCCAAGGTGATGAAGGACATCAAGCAGCTCGTCGTCGAGGCGGGCAATTCACTGCTGCCGCGCGAAGAGTTCGACTACGTCTTCTATCAGCGCGGCGTGGTGATCTCGATGTTCGTGGTCGAGGGCATCAAGGAGGCGCAAAAGCATTTCAATACCAAGGTGGTGAATGCCGAGCAGTTGCGCTGGGGCCTGGAAAACCTGAAGCTGACCGAAGCGCGTCTCAAGGAGATCGGCATGGAGGGCATGGTGCCGCCGTTCTCGACCTCCTGCTCCAACCATTCCGGCCATTCCGGCGCCTGGATGCTGCAATGGGACGGCGCAAAATTCGTAAAGGTCTCTGACCGTCTGGAGGCGGACCAGAGCATGATCGAACCGCTGGTGCTTGAAGGGGCGAAGAAATACGCCGAGTCCAACGCACCCTGGCCGATCAACGAAGAGTGCAAGATGTAGCGCCTCTTTCCTTCTCCCCGCTTGCGGGGAGAAGGTGGCTCGAAGAGCCGGATGAGGGGCAGCGCCAAACTTTGAAGGCGCACTCCTGCCCTTCATCTGCCTGCCGGCATCTTCTCCCCGTAAACGGGGAGAAGGACTCTGTTGCGATGCCGGCGCCTCCCACCGCGAAACGGTCCGATGAGCAACGTGCAAGCTGTCGAATCCTCCACCCCCATCCTCTCGGTGAATAACATCGAGGTGATCTACGACCATGTCATCCTGGTGCTGAAAGGCGTGTCGCTGTCGGTGCCGGCCGGCGGCATTACGGCGCTGCTGGGCGCCAACGGTGCCGGCAAGACGACGACGTTGAAGGCGATCTCCAATCTGCTGCATGGCGAGCGGGGAGAGGTGACCAAGGGCACGATCGTCTTCGAGGGCGAAGAGGTGCAGGCGCGCTCGCCGAATGAGCTGGTGCGGCGCGGCTGCATCCAGGTGATGGAGGGACGCCACTGTTTTGGGCATCTGTCGGTGGAAGACAATCTGCTGACCGGCGCGTTCACGCGGCGCGACGGCAATGCCGCCATCCGCGCCGATCTCGACCTCGTCTACGAATATTTTCCGCGCCTCAAGGTAAGGCGGTCCAGTCAGGCTGGCTACACGTCGGGCGGCGAGCAGCAGATGACGGCGATCGGCCGGGCGCTGATGAGCCGCCCCAAAATGATCCTGCTCGATGAGCCGTCGATGGGGCTGGCGCCGCAACTGGTCGAGGAGATTTTCGAGATCGTGCGGAAGCTCAATGAGGAGCAGGGCGTTTCCTTCCTGCTCGCCGAGCAGAACACCAACATCGCGCTGCGCTATGCAAAATACGGCTACATCTTGGAATCCGGCCGCATCGTGCTCGACGGCGCGGCGTCAGCGCTCAGGCAGAACGAGGATGTCAAGGAGTTTTACCTCGGCGTCGGCGGCGAGGGGCGAAAATCGTTCCGCGATGTGAAGCATTACAAGCGCAGGAAGAGGTGGCTGTCGTAAAGGGCGGTGCCGCGAGGCTGTCGGGTTCACGGAGTTGACGATGCTCATCCGACCCGAAACGGCGGCAGATGCCGATGCAATTCACGACCTCACCCTGATCGTGTTCGGGCCGATGCCCTTCAGCGACGGCACGGAAGCCGACATTATCCGGCGGCTGCGCGCGGCAGGCGACCTGACGATTTCACTCGTCGCAGAGGAAGAAGGTGAGACCCTGGGGCATGTCGCCTTTTCGCCGGTGACGATCGATGGTCTGCACGATGGCTGGTTCGGTCTTGGCCCGATTTCGGTCCGGCTTGAGAGGCAGCGGCAGGGCATCGGCAAGGCGCTGATCGCACAAGGATTGGATTTGCTGAAGGAGCGCGGGGCAAAGGGTTGCGTGCTCATCGGCGATCCGGAGGTCTACAGCCGCGCCGGCTTCGTCAGCGATGGTCTGCTGAGATACAAGGACCTCGACAGAAGATATGTCCAAAGCCTTGTCCTGCGGGACATAGCGCCGAGCGGAGCGCTCGAATTTGCCGCAGCCTTTGGGGGCTAGAGGCTTTCAGAAAGCATGCCGCTTGCCGAGTCGATCGCTCCGGTTGATTTTGCGTGCGCGCCGCAAATATGCGAGTGACAGGCTACCGATAGCGACGGAGGGCGTTGATCCAGGAATCGATGCGTGGGAGCTTTCGGGCAGGAGCTTCGCTTGGAACAGTTTGACGCCGCTTGCGCTGACGCAATCCTCGCCTCGGTGATCCGTTCGTCGCTGGACTGCATCATCGTCACCGACGAGGCGGGGCGCGTCGTCGAGTTCAATCCGGCGGCGGAATCGACCTTCGGTTATTCGCGGGCCGCCGCCATCGGCGCGGAAATCTCCGAACTCATTATTCCGCCGCGCCTGCGTGGCGGGGACGCGAGCGGCGCCTATCCCGCAGGCGGCTTGCCGAGCCTGCTCGGCCGCCGCGTCGAACAGACGGCGATGCATGCAGACGGCAGCGAATTTCCGGTGGAACTGGCGATCACCGAGGCGTGGAGCGGCAGCCGGCGGTTCTTCACCGCCTGCCTGCGCGACCTTTCCGAACGCCGCGCCGCCGACGCCGCGCTGCTCGCCAGCCAGGCGCGGCTGGAGGCGTTCATGAAGCATGCGCCCATTGGCATGTACCTGAAGGACACCGACGGTCGTTACCTGATGGCCAATCCTGAAATGGCGAAGGTGTTCGGCCGGCCGGCCGAGCAGTCGATCGGGCTTTCGGCCGCCGATATATTCAGCCCCGAGGAAGTCGCGATGATCGCCGAGAACGACCGGCGCGTCCTCGAGACGGGGCAGGTGGTCGCCGTCGAGGAATTTCTCAGCGAAGCGCTTGATTATGCCTGGAGCCTGGTGGTGCGCTTTCCGGTCTGGGAAGACCAGGAGCAAGCGCGGATCGGCGGCTTCGACATCGATATCACCGAATTGAAGCGTTCCGCCGAGCGGCTGGCGGAGAGCGAGCGGCGCTTCCGCGCCGTGACCCATCACCATCCGGTGCCGGTGGTCTTCATCGACCCGCGCAACCAGTTGATCGTCGCCAATCCGGCGTTCCGCGAGATGATGGGGGTCGGCGCCGGCGATGAGGAACGGTTCCTGAAGCACCGCTGGTTCGCGACTCGCGAAGACTACCGCCGCATCAACGCGCTGTCGCGCGAACTGTCGCGGGTCGACGGGGTGGAGGCGCATTTCCGCCGCCTCGACGGGTCGGTTTTCCCGGCCTCGCTCAGTTGGCGCCATGTCGAGTGGGACGGCCAGCAGGTGATCGTCGGCAGTATCCTCGACCTTACCGCGACCAAGGCAGCCGAGGCGGCGCTGGCGCGTTCGCGCGAGGCGTTGGCCCAGAGCGAGCGGCTCAATGCGCTCGGCTCGCTGCTTGCCGGCGTCTCGCACGAGCTCAACAATCCGCTGGCGGTGGTGGTCGGGCAGGCGATGGTGCTGGAGGAACTGCTGGCCGGCACGGAAAACGCCGACCGCGCGGCCAGGATCAAGCGCGCGGCGGAACGCTGCGCCCGCATCGTCCAGACTTTCCTCGCCATGGCGCGTGAACGCCCTCCCCAGCGCCGCAGCGTCGATGCCAACGACCTGATCCGCGCCGCTCTCGACATAGCGAGCTACGGCCTTCGGACCGCCGGCATCGAAGTCGGCACCCGGTTCGCCGACGGTCTCCCGCCGTTGCAGGTCGACCCCGACCAGATGCACCAGGTGCTGTTCAACCTGGTCGTCAATGCCCAGCAGGCGCTGCAGGACGTTCCCGAGCCGCGGCGCATCGTGGTCGAGACCTCGCTCGTCGGCAGCGAGATCGAGATCCTCCTCTCGGACAACGGGCCCGGAGTGCCGCCGGATATCCGGAACCGGATATTCGAGCCGTTCTTCACCACCAAGCCGCAGGGCGTGGGCACCGGCATCGGGCTGGCGTTTTCGCTGGGCGTCGTCCAGGCTCACAAGGGAAGGCTGGATCTTCTCGACAATGCCGGCGGGGCGCATTTCCGCTTGCGGCTGCCGGTCGAGGCCGCGGCCGTCGCCCAGCCGGAGCGAGGCCAGACGCAGGTTGCCAAAGGCGGCGTCGGCCGCACGGCCCTTGTCGTGGACGACGAACCTGACGTCGGCGAGATGGTTGCCCTGTTCCTGGAGACAGAGGGGTTTACCGTCACCACCGTCGCGGATGGCGCCAGCGCCAAGCAGGCCCTGGCTACGACCACATTCGACGCGGTCTTCTGCGACCTGAGAATGCCGCACACAGACGGCCCGGCCTTGTACGAGTGGGTGCGGGACACGGTGCCGCAAGCCGCCGACCGCTTCGTCTTCGTCACCGGCGACACACTCGGGAGTTCTGCGGCGCGGTTCCTTGAACAGGCCGGACGGCCGGTCGTCGAAAAGCCCTTCTCGCGCGAAACCATCCGCCAGGCCATAGCCACTCTCTCGCCGGCCCCTTAGGTTGCGTCCGCATTCGATTTTCAAGAAAATTGCGTCGCTCTTGTCGCAGCCGCATGGCCAATCGAAGCATTGCCCTCGCGGCATGATTTCGCTATGTGCCGAATACGACTTTCGGAGGTACCCGCATGGCCGACCACACCCCGACCGGACCGCTCGAGCTGGGCGCCGACATGGAATATTCCGAGCACGAAAAGACCTACAGGATGTTCGTGCAATTCGCGAAATGGGGTACGATCATTTGCGCCGCGCTGCTTGTGGCAATGGCGTTCGGCTTTTTTGCCGGCGGCTTCTTCTCGGCGCTGGTTCTGTTCATCGTTGTCGTGGCCGGCGGCGGATACGTGCTGCGCGACATACCTGCGCATATTACCTGACAAAACCGTCCCGCCTGACGATTTCGTTCTGCGGCCGATCATTTCGGCCGTATGAAGAGGCGCAACGTTCCAACCGGAGGGATAGAGGCGGTGGGACAAGTCATTTTCGTTCCTAAGGAAGTCGACGCATCCGAGACACGTGTCGCGGCATCGCCGGAGACGGTGAAGCGGCTGGCGGGGTTTGGTTTTGAGGTGGTCGTCGAGACTGGCGCCGGTTTGGCCTCTCGTATCATCGATACGGATTTCCAGGCTGCCGGGGCGGTCATTGGCAAAGCCGCCGATGCGGGCCGGGCCGATGTGGTGCTGAAGGTGCGCCGGCCGACCGACGCGGAGCTGAAGGGCTACAAGGCCGGCGCCGCGGTGCTGGCCATCATGGATCCTTACGGCAACGATGCGGCGCTTGCCGAGATGGCGCGGGCGGGCGTCACCGGTTTCGCGATGGAACTGATGCCGCGTATCACCCGTGCGCAGGTGATGGACGTGC
>NZ_JBIRCY010000007.1:0-205157 GCF_044326205.1 Mesorhizobium sp. IMUNJ 23232 | reverse complement strand
TTGCTTTTCAAGGTCCACCGGCGTGGCAAGACCTGCGTCACGACGTATTCCTGCGCGGCGGCTCCAGCGCGTAGTGCGCCATCGCATTGGCGTGCGCGAGAATCTCGTCGACTTCGCGGATGTTCTTGCGTTTCGGAGCATCCGGATCGAAGCGCGGCAATCTTCCGCCGGGCGGACGACCGCGCCTCAGCGGCGAAAAACGCCGGAACCGGACCGGAACCGGCTTGCCGCCTGCGGCCGCCGCGTCGCGGGCCGCCCTGTCTCGCGTGAGTGCGGCGTCGTTGCGCGCCTTCCAGCGGGCGAAACGCTGCGCCTGGCCCGGAAGATCGTCGAGTGCCTCACCCAGCGCGTTCAGCCTGAGCGTCAGTTTCGCCGCATTGATCGGATCGTTCTGCGACGGCGGCGGCGGCAGGGGGATGCGTGGCGCATCGTCGTCGATCGACCGGATGCGCGGCACGGCATGCGCCGGCACATATTTGCGGCGGATGCGGAACGGGTATTTCAGAGCATCGAGCAGCGAAAGGTTTAGTCTGCGCGGCCTGGAGGCGCGCCGTTCGGCGGCTTTCCGCTCGGCTTCATAGCGGGCAAAGTCTTCTCTCGACAGGGTGACGGCGAGGCCCAGGCGGCGCATGGCGGCCACCGTGTCGGAAATTTTTGGCTTGAGCTTTCGCGGGCGAAACGGCGGAAGCGTCACCACGATGCCTTGCGCCGCCGCGATGATCAGCCGCCGGGCGGCGGATTCGGCCGGGCGCAAAAGCAGCAGGATGGCGCGGTAGAGATGGCGAGGAAGCGTAAGTGCCGGGGACAGTTTACTTTTTTCCGCCCGCACTTCGTTCTGAGCTGTCGCGCCCTTCTGCGGAAAGAAAGTTAACTGTCCCCCAGCGCCTGGCTCTCCAGCGCCCGCCTTGCAAAACCCCATCTCGGCCATGCCGACGAGCATCAGCAGGATATGCTTCAGCGCCTGCCGGTATCGCTCGATTGTCGTACTCGCGTCTCCAAACTCCACCGCCGCCTTCCTTTCAAACACAGGCCGGCGGGAGTATGGCATGTATCAAGGTCTATGTAAATAATCCTAGGAAAATAAACCTTGATATATGATGCCCTATGCACAACGTCTTGAAAAGTTTGACTTTTCGAGAGGCGTTTTCCTGCCCCGGGCACCCTCCCGACTGGACGCGAGGCTCGGCGGGGAGGAGGCCATGCCTGTAAAGGGCAGCAGAATCATAGAGTTATGCGCAAGATTGGTGGATTTCAGCGTAACAAGCATGACCAAGGGAGCCAGGGCAGGCAGCGACCCGGTCGTAGCGGCGCCAAAATTTTGCGCGTAGTCTTTTGCCGAAGGATTCCCGGCCGTCGCGGTCGGTAATCGAGACAAGCGGGAGGGGCAGCATGCAAGCGGTCAGCGATCATGAAGCATGGAGCGTCGGCGGCTTTCCGCTGCTCTTCCTGTGGCTGGCACTGATGGGGGCGGCGGCTCTGCTGCTGTGGCCGCTGATCATCCCAATCGCGGTGATCGGCGTGCTGTTCGCCAGCGGTTTTACGATCATCCAGCCCAACGAGGCGCGTGTCGTCACCTTCTTCGGCCGCTATGTCGGCACGCTGCGCAAGAACGGTTTTCTCTACACCGTTCCGTTCAGTTCCAAGACGCGCGTGCCGCTGAAGCTGATCAACTTCGTCACCGATCATCTCAAGGTGAACGACCGCAACGGCAATCCGATCGAGATCGGCGCTGTCGTCGTCTGGCGGGTCACCGACGCCGCGCAAGCGTCATTCAACATCGACGACTACAAGACCTTCGTCGCCAACCAGAGCGACATCGCCATTCGCACGCTGGCTGCTCACTACCCGTATGATTCGGAATCAGAGACGTCGTTACGCGGCAACATCGACGAGGTCGCCGCGCAGTTGCAGACCATGCTGCAGGGCAAGCTCGCCGTCGCCGGCATCCATGTCGAGGAGACGCGGCTCAGCCACCTCGCCTACGCCTCGGAGATCGCCGGCGCCATGCTCAAGCGCCAGCAGGCGGTGGCCATCTTCCAGGCGCGCCGCTACATGGTCGAAAACGCGCTCGCCATCATCGACGAGGTGATGGTGCATTTCGACAAGCAGGAAGGCGTCGAGATCTCGGACGACAAGAAGGCAGACCTGATCAACAGCCTGCTGGTCGTCATGACCTCCGAAAAAGAGTCCAACCCGGTCATCAATGTCGGCCGGTAACTCTCCGACCGAGCGGGCCAATGCCGGCGCTTCTTCCACTTTCCGGCGTACCTGCATGCCCGATATCATTTCCCATGCTGACGCGCTGAGGCTGATGTAACCGCCGTGTAACGGCCGGGTCTCGGCGGATACAATCAGCTTCTCACCGGCGGCATGCGCCGGACGGGAACGCGTCCTATTCCTCTCGACCTCCGGTTCGGATCGCCGAATCGGAAAGTAAAGAGGAGCAGGAATGCCGACTTACACGGGTAACAATTCCGACAATACGATTGCCGGTTCTGGGATTGGCGACTCCATCTACGGATATGGTGGCGCCGATAATCTTAAAGGTGGTGACGGCAACGACTATATCTACGGCGGATACAGCAACAGCACTGTCGACAACAGCAATGACACGCTGGATGGCGGCGACGGTGACGACTACCTTTATGGCGAGGAAGGTAACGACGTGCTGCTTGGCGGCGACGGTGACGACGCGCTTTATGGCGAGGATGGCAACGACCAGTTGAACGGCGGCACGGGCGCCGACTATCTCTACAGCGGCAACGGCACCGACAAGCTGATCGGCGGCAGCGGCGACGATCGGTTCTATCTCGGGCTGGGCCGCAAGATCGTCGACGGCGGCACCGGTTTCGACGTGCTGGACTTCGACCGTTCCGCCAGCACCACGGCGCATGTCTTTGCCCTGAACGGCGCGAGCAACGACAATTCCAGCACCACCGGCATCGAGGAGATGATCTACCGCGCCGGTTCGGCGGGCGACACGATTTCGGGCGCCGACGGCGACGACACCATCTACGGCAATGACGGCAACGACACGCTGAAGGGCAATGGCGGCGAGGACGACCTCATGGGCGGCCAAGGCGTCGACAAGCTCTATGGCGGCGCCAGCCGCGACCAGCTCTACGGCGGCACCGAGGCCGACACGCTCTATGGCGACGACGGCAACGACACGCTTTACGGCGGCTTGGGAAATGCGACCGCCGATAACAACAACGACCGCCTCTTCGGCGGCGAGGGCGACGACTATCTCAATGGCGAGGAAGGCGACGACACGCTCGACGGCGGCAGCGGTAGCGACACGCTTTACGGCGAGATCGGCAACGACACGCTGAACGGCGGCAACGGCAACGACTACATCTACGCCGACCTCGGCGAGGACACGGTCAATGCCGGCGAGGGCGAAGACCGCATTTACGCCACCCACGGCAAGAAGACCATCGATGGCGGCACCGGCTTCGATTATCTGGAAATCGACCGTTCCGGCCAGTCCGACGCCCAATTGTTCAGGCTGAACGGCGCCGCCGGCACCGACGGCTCGACCGCGATCAACATCGAGCAGATGCTCTACAGGGCCGGCGCCGGCGACGACCGCATCTCGGGCGGCGAAGGCGTCGACACCGTCCACGGCGGTGCCGGCAACGACCAACTGGTCGGTTACGGCGGCAACGACACGCTGCGCGGCGACGCCGGCATCGACAAGCTGAACGGCGGCGAGGGCAACGACTATCTCTACGGCGACGGCGATGCCGATACGCTGATCGGCGGCGAAGGTAACGACGTGCTTTATGGCGGCTTCGGTAGTTCCACCGCCGAACTGAGCAACGACACGCTCTACGGCCTCGAGGGCAACGACTACCTCTATGGCGAGGAAGGCAACGACACGCTCGACGGCGGCAGCGGCAACGACAATCTCTCCGGCGAGAGCGGCGACGATACGCTGGCCGGCGGCAACGGGGCCGATACGCTCAATGGCGGCACCGACAAGGATATCCTTCAGGGCGGCAACGGCAACGACACGCTGAAGGGCGACGAAGGCCTCGACACGCTCTATGGCGGGCTCGGCAACGATACGCTGACCGGCGGCGCCGATATCGACCGCTTCGTCTTCAACACCGCGCTGAGCGCCGTCGACAATGTCGACGAGATCACCGACTTTACGGCGGCGCAGGATCAGATCCGCCTCGACGACGCGATCTTCACCGCCATCGGCCCGGCCGGCACGCTGACCGCCTCCGCCTTCGCCGCCAATGCGCTCGGGGCAGCCACCGACGCCAGCGACCGCATCATCTACGAGACGGACACCGGAAAACTGTTCTACGACGCGGATGGCAGCGGCGTCGGCGCGTCGGTCCACTTCGCCACGCTGGATTCCGGCCTGGCGCTGACGAGCGCCAACTTCCTCATCTATTGAGTCTTTTCGCCAGGAAGACGGCGGCGTGCCGTCTGTCCGGCGGCGTGCCTGGATAGTTCGCAACGCGCATCTGGCAGGACCGGATGCGCGTTGTTTGACTGCGCTTCGGTCCGGCAGGATGTTCCGATGGGCGCGCCAGCGGTTGGTCGTTCGTGAGAAAAACAACGGCCCGTGCAGGGTCCGACGGCACAACTCCTGCGCTCGTGTGGCTACTTGGAATTGATTCGAAATTGATTTTTCTTGCCGGCTGGCCGCATCTGCGGCATAATCAGCTTGCTCAGAAGTACGTGGGCCTCCGCGGAGGCAGTTCATCCGGCCTGAGCACCGGACGTGTGGTCAATCACCGCGCGTGTGGTGCTTATGTATTGGCTGGATGATGAAAAACCATCACCAACAACAACAAAAATCCTGTCAGCGGGCATCGCAACAGCGAGCCTGGCTTTTTGCATGCGTGTCATCGATGTCGCCGTTGGGGATGTCGCACCTCGGCATGAATGCTCCATCCTGGAATTTGGGGCCGGCGTTTATGGAATCGAGGAGATGAAGCAATGCTCGCCAGTGCCGGAAACAACGGCAGAAGTGCTGCCGTCGAAGTGCTTGCCAATCCCGATGGCACCGCGCAGCCGCGTGGATCGCCGTTGGCGTGAAAGCAACAATGCAGACTGACGGAGTTTTCTATCGAAATCTCCAAGTTATGTCTGATCTAACGGACAGTTCACGCACAACACATTAGCAAACAAAAGCCCGTCCATTGTCTTGGATTAATCCTGACAAACGGGTGTCATATCTGCCATGCACCAATCGGTTGAACCCAGCCGGTTGGAGACACTGTTTTGTGGAAAGGATTGAAGCATGCCCACTTTCAACGGAAACGACAGCCCTAACACCATCAACGGCTCGCCCGTGGGCGACTATATCTATGGGAAGGGCGGGGCCGACACGCTGAACGGCGGCGACGGCGACGACATCGTCTATGGCGGCTACGGCAACAGCACCGTCGAACCCAGCGACGACACGCTGGATGGCGGCGACGGCAACGACTACCTCTACGGCGAGGGAGGCGATGACATCCTCTTCGGCCGCGACGGCGACGATACGCTTCGCGGCGACGACGGCAACGACAAGATGAACGGCGGTTCCGGCTCGGACAACCTCTACGCCGGCAGCGGTACGGACTCGCTCACCGGCGGCACGGGTGACGATAACTTTTATGCCGGTCTCGGCAAGAAAACGATCAATGGCGGCACCGGTTTTGACACGCTCGATTTCGACCGCACGACCAGCGCGGCCGGCCATGTTTTCGCGCTTGGCGGCGCGGCAGGCAGCGACGGCAGCACCGCCGTCGACATCGAACGCCTGATCTATCGCGCCGGCAGCGGCGCGGACGATATTTCCGGCGCAGCCGGCGACGACCTGCTCTACGGGAACGGCGGCAACGACATCCTCAAGGGGTATGACGGCGCCGACAATATCCAGGGCGGCGACGGCACCGACACAGGCTATGGCGGCGGCAGCAACGACTATCTCTATGGTGGCGCCCAGGCCGACAAGCTGTTCGGCCAGGACGGCAACGACGTCATCTATGGCGGTTTCGGCAATTCGACCGTCGAGACCAGCAACGACTCCCTTTATGGCGGCGAGGGTAACGATTACATCCAGGGCGAGGAAGGCAACGATACGCTCGACGGCGGTGGCGGCGACGATACGCTCTACGGCGAGAGCGGCAACGACACCATGGCCGGCGGCACCGGCAACGACTACCTCTACGGCGATATCGGCACCGATGTGATGAACGGCGGCGACGGCGACGACCGCATCTACGGAACCATCAACAAGAAAACCATCGACGGGGGCACCGGCTACGATCAGCTCGATCTCGACCGCAGCGCCACCTCTGCCGGGCAGGTGTTAAAGCTCAATGACGCGGCCGGCAATGACGGCAGCACCGCGATCAACATCGAGCAGATGACCTACCGCGCCGGCGCCGGCGCCGACACGATCTATGGCGGCGAGGGCATCGACAGCATCTTCGGCAATGCCGGCAATGACACCCTCGCCGGCTACGGCGGCAATGACAGCCTTCGCGGCGAAGTCGGAAACGACAAGCTGAACGGTGGCGAAGGCGCCGACTACATGTACGGCGGTGTGGAGGTCGATACGCTCCTCGGAGGAGAGGGCAACGATATCCTTTACGGCGGTGACGGCACGTCCGTCGTCGACTTCAGCAACGACAAGCTCTACGGCCAGGACGGGGGCGACTCGCTTTACGGTGAGGAAGGTGACGACACGCTCGACGGCGGCACGGGCAACGACAATCTCTCGGGTGAGTCCGGCGACGACGATTTGCTTGGCGGAAACGGCAACGACTATCTCTACGGCGGCGCCGATACCGATGTCCTGCAAGGTGGCAGTGGCAACGACAATCTTCAGGGCGACGACGGCGTCGATACTCTCTACGGTGGCCTCGGCAACGACACGCTGAACGGCGGCACCGGCATCGACCGCCTCCACTTCAACACCGCGCTGGATTCGCTCGCCAATGTCGACACGATCAACGGGTTTGTGGTGGGGGAGGACCAGATCCGGCTGGAGAACGCGATCTTCACCGCGCTGACGACGACGGGCACGCTTGCCGCCGCGGCCTTCCGCGCCAACACGACGGGCCTGGCCGCGGATGCCAGCGACCGCATCATCTACGACACCGATAACGGCTTTCTTTATTACGACAGCGACGGAACCGGCGCGGCCGATGCAGTTCAGTTCGCATCGCTGGCAGCCAACCTGGCGCTGACCAACGCCAGTTTCCTGGTCTACTGACGACTTTCCCACGGCCGGCGTTTCGACGCCGGCCGTGACCACTGCCGGCCCGGAAAATATCCGGCCGATGCTCGTCTTTTGCAGGCGAAGTATCTGGTCCTACCAGATTTTTCCAGCTAGGCTCCTCCACAAAACGATGGGGAGGGCTTCATGAAAATCGGCTTCTGCATGTTCCTGTGGACCAGTCATGTCACGGGAAAACATGAGAAATTGCTGCGCGACATCAAGGCCACGGGCTACGACGGGGTCGAGATTCCGATCTTCGAGGGCACGCCGGACGACTACAAGCGGCTCGGCGACCTGCTGGACAGGATCGGCCTGGAGCGCACCTCGGTGACCGCCATGGGCGACCCGGCGCTGAACCTGATCGGCGACGCGGCGGCGCGCAAGGCCGGCATCAAATACATGAAATGGGCGATCGACTGCGCCAATGCGTTGGGCGCCGACAAGATGTCGGGGCCGATGCATTCGACGCTTGGGCATTTCTCCGGTGTCGGGCCGACGGCGGCGGAGAAGAAGCGCTCCGTTTCCTCGCAGCGCGCCATCGGCGACCATGCGGCGATGAAAAACGTCATCATCGGGCTGGAGGCGCTGAACCGCTTCGAATGTTATCTTTTCAACACGATGGACGATCTCTGCGCCCATCTCGACGAGGTCGACCATCCCAACATCAAGGCGATGTACGACACGTTCCACTGCAACATCGAGGAGCAGGACCCGATCGGCGCTTTCACGAAAAGCCTGCGCCACATCGTCCACGTTCATATTTCGGAAAACGACCGCGGCGTGCCCGGACGCGGCAACATCCCGTGGAAAAAGACGTTTTCAGTCATCCGCGACAGCGGTTACGACGGTTGGCTGACTATTGAGGCTTTTGGCCGTGGACTCAAGGATCTGGCGGCTGCGACAAAAGTCTGGCGCGACTTCGCCGAAAGTCCGGAAGCCGTCTACAAGGAGGGTTTTGTCCATATCCGCGACGGTTGGAAGCGGGCAGGGAAGAGGTAGGTGCCGCCCTGAACCAGTGACCAAGGCGTAACCGACTAACCTCCAGGTGCCGTCTTGCCCGGCCTGACGCTAACATCCTATCTGCGGACGAAAATTTTCTCGCAGGCGGAGTTTTACCTTGGCGCTCAGGCTCAATATCATCATCGGCAGCACACGGCCGGGCCGCATCGGCCCGAAAGTGGCGGCGTGGTTTCACGAATTCGCGCGGGAAAACGGCAAGTTCGGTGCTGTTCTCGTCGATCTCGCCGATTTCGAACTGCCGGTCTTTGACGAGCCGAAACATCCGCGCCTTCAGGAATACGAACATGCCCATACGAAGCGCTGGGCCGAGAGCGTGGCCTCGGCTGACGCCTTCGTCTTCGTGACCCCGGAATACAATTATTTCGCGCCGCCGGCGCTGATCAACGCCATCACCTATCTGTCGAAAGAGTGGGCCTACAAGCCGGCAGGGCTTCTGAGCTATGGCGGCGTGTCAGGCGGGCTGCGGGCGGCGCAGTCGGAGAAGCAGTTGCTGACCAGCCAGCGCATCATGCCGATCCCGGAAGGCGTGGCGGTTCAAATGGTTGGCCAATATGTCGGCGAGGACGGTATTTTCCGTCCGAACGACCTGATTGCCTCCGGCGCCAAGACGATGCTCGACGAACTGCATCGCTGGGCCGAGGCGCTGAAGTCGATGCGAGGCTAGCAGTTTTAGGCCAATCTGGCCGGACCAGATTGGCCTTGCCGACCCGTTCCGGACAGGCGTCAGCGCCAGCCCAGCGCTGGCGCGACGTGTTTCAGGATCGCCTCGACGACATGGGCGTTGTAGTCGACGCCGAGCTGGTTGGGCACCGTCAGCAACAGCGTGTCTGCCTCGGCGATGGCCTCGTCGGTCTTCAACTGCTCGACCAGCACGTCCGGTTCGGCGGCGTAGCTGCGGCCGAAAACGGCGAGCTTCTCCGGCTCGATATAGCCGAAATGATCCTCGCTGTCGCCACGGCCAAAATACGCCCGGTCGCGGTCGTCAACCAGGGCGAAGATGCTGCGGCTGACCGATACGCGCGGCTCTCGGCTGTGGCCGGCTTCTTTCCACGCCGCGCGAAAGGCGCGGATCTGTTCGGCCTGCTGGATGTGGAAGGGTTTTCCGCTCTCGTCGAATTTCAGGGTGGAGCTTTGCAGGTTCATGCCGAGTTTTGCCGCCCATTCGGCCGTCGCATTGGTTGCGGCACCCCACCAGATGCGCTCGCGCAGGCCTTCCGAATGCGGCTCGAGGCGCAACAGGCCGGGCGGATTGGGAAACATCGGGCGTGGATTGGGCTGGGCGAAGCCGTTTCCGCGCAGGATGTCCAGAAACACTTCCGAATGCCGCCGCGCCATGTCGGCGTCGCTCTTGCCGTCCTCCGGCACGTAGCCGAAATAACGCCAGCCATCGATCACCTGCTCCGGCGAGCCGCGGCTGATGCCGAGCTGCAAGCGCCCGCCGGCGATCAGGTCGGCGGCACCGGCGTCCTCGGCCATGTAGAGCGGGTTCTCGTAGCGCATGTCGATGACCGCCGTGCCGATCTCGATGCGTTTTGTCTTGGCGCCCACAGCCGCAAGCAGAGGAAAGGGCGAGCCGAGTTGGCGGGCAAAATGGTGCACGCGGAAATACGCCCCGTCCGCACCCAACTCTTCCACGGCCATCGCGAGATCGATGGATTGCAGCAGCGCATCGGAGGCCGAGCGCGTTTGCGACTGGGACGAGGGCGTCCAATGCCCGAAGGAGAGAAAACCAATTTTTTTCATGCGCGCTATCTATGGGCTGTCGGGGTCGGAACCAAGGGCATCGTCTGTGAACGGTCTGTTTCGATCGGCGCCTTGACCGGCAAACGGCGCCGGCCCCTGCTCTCCCCGGGCGGGAGGTGAGGTCGTTGACGAAGCAAACTGGAGTGCAGTGTCGAACTGCTCCGCCCTCAAGGGGGGATGTCAGCCGCTCTCGGTCGCGGCCGCTTCGGCCGCCTGCTCGGCGGTCACGTGTTGGGTCGGCCGCCTGATCTGGGCAGCCGCCTCGATCACGATCGGCTTCAGCCCTTCGCCGCCTGAATCCACCACCTCGAAGAAGTGTCGGCGCATGCGCGGCTCCCAGAACTTGTTGATGTGCTCGGCGACGCCGTGCACACCTTCAACCCGATCTTCCTTCGATTCGAAGAAGGTGCCAATCTGGTTGGCCATGCGGACGATTTTCTCGATGCCCGTGGCGGCGTGCGTTTCATCATGCGACATGTCTTGCGGCTCCGGCTGAAACCCGTCCGGGGTGTGTGAAGATATCAAAATCGTCGCCGCGCACCAGCGCGACCAATGTCATGCCGGCCTCTTCCGCCGTACGGATGGCGAGCGCGGTGGGGGCGGAAACGGCTATGATGAAGGAAGCGCCGATGGCCGCTGTCTTCTGCACCATTTCGACGGAGACGCGGGACGTCACGACAACCGCGCCGCTTGCCCCGTCGATCCCGGCCTTCACCAGGGCGCCGGCGAGCTTGTCCAACGCGTTGTGGCGGCCGACATCCTCGCGCGCGGCGACGATGCCTCTGCCGGGAACGTAGAAACCGGCGGCATGCACCGCTCCAGTCTCGGCATGCAGCGGCTGGAGTTTCGACAGCAACCGCACCGAACCGACGATGTCGTCGGGGGCAAGCGTAAGCGGCGACTTATCGACATGATCCACCGACCGCATCGCCTCATCGATCGACTCGATGCCGCACAGCCCGCAGCCGACCGGACCGGCCAGCCGCCGCCGCCGCGCCTGGAAGCGGGTGTTGGCGGAATCCTTCAGCCGGATCTGGATGTCGATGCCGGCGCCCAGATCTTCGACCTCGATCGACTCTATTTCTTCGGGCGAGGCGATGATGCCTTCGGTCAGCGAGAAGCCCAGCGCAAAATCGTCGAAATCGGCGGGCGAGGCCATCATCACGGCATGCGTCGTGCCGGCATAGCTGAGCGCCACCGGGGTTTCCTCCGGCACCATACGGTCGGCCCACCTGTCACCGACGGTCCGGTGCGTAAGCCGGTTGATCCGGAAAAGGGCAGGGGGCCTGACTATCGGATTCGCTCCAGCCATTGCGGGGTAAGCTCCGGCATTTCGTTCGAAATGGCGACCAGCGCTTCGTAGTGGCCCTGTCCCATGACGCCGCCGACGATCAGCCGAAGCTGCTTGAAGTCCGCATCGGAAAGATGGCCCTCGACGTCGGCCAGAAACTGATTGAATTCCGCGCCGTGCTGTTCAACCAGTCGCTTGAGCTGGGTATAGGCCTCCACCTTTGTCACGCGGTGCGCCTCTCTATCCCGGCGTTGTTCGGGCCGCCTGCGACCAAGAGGAAGGGAAAGACGTCGGCACCAGCCCTCCGCTATGGCTCCGGGCGTTCCTCGCTCGAAAAGCCAAATCGTTGGCTTTTCGTCCGCTTCGCGGATCGCTCCTCACTCCGCCGCCTCCAGATGCCCTTCGATCCGGCGCGAGCGGCGTGAAAGTTCGTCATACTCCTCCTGCCATTGGCTGGGGCCATTCGATGGCGACACCTGCACCGCGGTCACCTTGTATTCCGGGCAGTTGGTCGCCCAGTCGGAGAAATCGGTGGTGATGACGTTGGCCTGCGTGTCGGGGTGGTGGAACGTCGTATAGACCACGCCGGGCGATACGCGTTCGGTGATCAGCGCGCGCAGCGTCGTCTCGCCGGCGCGGCTGCTGAGCCGGACCCAGTCGCCGTCGCGCAGGCCACGATTCTCGGCGTCGTGCGGATGGATCTCCAGCCGGTCCTCCGAGTGCCACATGACATTGTCGGTGCGCCGCGTCTGCGCGCCGACATTGTACTGGCTGAGGATACGGCCGGTGGTCAAAAGCAGCGGGAAGCGCGGCCCGGTCTTTTCGTCGGTCGCCACATATTCGGTGCGGATGAACTTGCCCTTGCCGCGCACGAAACCGCCGATGTGCATGATCGGCGTGCCTTCCGGCGCCTTCTCGTTGCAGGGCCACTGCACCGAGCCCTTTTCGTCCAGCAGGTCGTAGCTGACATAAGCGAAGGATGGCGTCGTCTGCGCGATCTCGTCCATGATCTGCGACGGATGCGCGTAGTTCCAGTTCAGGCCCATGGCCTGCGCCATCTTCTGCGTCACCTCCCAGTCGGCAAAGCCGTTCTTGGGAGCCATGACCTTGCGCACGCGGTTGATACGGCGCTCGGCATTGGTGAAGGTCCCGTCTTTCTCGAGGAAGGTGGAGCCCGGCAGGAAGACATGCGCGTAGTTGGCCGTCTCGTTGAGGAAGAGGTCGTGCACGACGACGCATTCCATCGCGGCTAGGCCGGCCGAAACGTGCTTGGTGTCCGGGTCGGACTGCAGGATGTCCTCGCCCTGTATGTACAGGCCCTTGAACGTACCCTCGACGGCGGCGTCCAGCATATTGGGGATGCGCAGGCCGGGCTCGTTGTCGAGCTTGACGCCCCACAGGCTCTCATAGATGTCGCGCACCGCATCGCCGGAGATGTGCCGGTAGCCCGGCAGCTCGTGCGGGAAGGAACCCATGTCGCAGGAGCCCTGCACGTTGTTCTGGCCGCGCAGCGGGTTCACGCCGACGCCGCGCCGGCCGATATTGCCGGTGAGCATGGCGAGGTTGGCGATGGCGATGACGGTGGTCGAGCCCTGGCTGTGCTCGGTGACGCCCAGGCCGTAATAGATCGCGCCATTGCCGCCCTTGGCATAGAGCCGCGCCGCGTCGCGGATGAGCTCGGCCGGCACGCCGGACAGTTTTTCGACTTCTTCGGGGCCGTGGCGCTCCTCGGCGACGAAGGAAGCGTAGTCCTCGAATTCCGACCAGTCGCAGCGCTCGCGGATGAATTTTTCGTCGAACAGACCCTCGGTGACGATCACATGGGCCAGCGCCGTGACGACGGCGACATTGGTGCCCGGCTTCAGCGGCAGGTGATAGTCGGCCTTGGCGTGCACTGAATCCACGGTCTCGGTAACGCGCGGGTCGAGCACGATCAGTTTTGCGCCCTGGCGGATGCGCTTCTTCATGCGCGAGGCGAAGACGGGGTGCGCGGCGGACGGGTTGGCGCCGATCACCATGATGACGTCGGTATCCTCGACGGAATCGAAGTCCTGGGTGCCGGCCGATGTGCCGTAGGTCTGGCCGAGGCCGTAGCCGGTCGGCGAGTGGCAGACGCGGGCGCAGGTGTCGACATTGTTGTTGGCAAAACCCTGGCGGACCAGTTTCTGCACAAGATAGGTCTCCTCATTCGTGCAGCGCGACGAGGTGATGCCGCCGACCGCGCCACGCCCGTATTGATACTGGAGGCGGCGAAATTCCTTCGCCGTATAGGCGAGCGCCTCTTCCCAGCTCACTTCGCGCCACGGATCCGAGATCTTCTCGCGGATCATCGGGTTGAGGATGCGGTCCTTGTGGGTCGTATAGCCGTAGGCGAAGCGGCCCTTGACGCAGGAATGGCCGCGATTGGCCTTGCCGTCCTTCCAGGGCACCATGCGGACGAGCTCTTCGCCGCGCATCTCGGCCTTGAACGAGCACCCGACGCCGCAATAGGCGCAGGTGGTGACCACCGAATGCTCCGGCATGCCCTTGGCGAGCACGGATTTCTCCCGCAGCGCGTCTGTCGGACAGGCCTGCACGCAGGCGCCGCAGGACACGCATTCGCTCTCCAGGAAGGGCTGATGCATGCCCGCCGCCATGCGGCTCTCGAAACCGCGGCCCTCGATGGTCAGCGCGAAGGTGCCCTGCACCTCCTCGCAGGCGCGCACGCAACGCGAGCAGACGATGCACTGAGCCGGGTCATAGGTGAAATAGGGGTTCGATTCGTCGCGCACCATGTAGTCGATGGTCAGCGAACCATTGCCGGGCGCGACGTGGTTGCGGCCATCGATGCCGTAGCGGTTCTCGCTCAGGCCGACGGATTTTGCGACCTGGTCGAACTCGCTTGCGCCGGTTCCGGCCGGTCCGCCCCAGGCGCTCGGGTGGTCGGAGATGTAGAGTTCCATCACCCCGCGCCGGATCGCGCTCAGCCTGTCCGACTGCGTGTGGACCACCATGCCTTCGCCGACCGGCGTCGTGCAGGACGCCGGCGTGCCGCCGCGGCCCTCGATCTCGACCAGGCAGACGCGGCAGGAGCCGAAGGCGTCCATCATGTCGGTGGCGCAGAGTTTCGGGATTTCGACGCCGGCCTCCATCGAGGCGCGCATGATCGACGTGCCCTCGGGCACGGTGATCGGGCGGCCGTCGACGGTCAGCGTCACCTGCTTCTCCGCCTTGGAGGCCGGTGTGCCGTAGTCGATTTCCTCGATGAGCGTTTTGAACTCGGGCAAGGCGTTCATGATCGTCCGCTCCTATTCCGCGGCTTCGGCTATGGGCGATGGGCGAAAATCATCCGGAAAATGATTGATCGCGCTCATCACCGGATAAGGGGTAAAACCCCCAAGAGCGCAAAGCGATCCAAACTTCATGGTGTTGCAGAGGTCGGTGACGAGTTCGATCTGCTTCGCCGGTTCAATGCCGGCGGCAAGCTTGTCGATCGTCTCCACCCCGCGGGTCGAGCCGATGCGGCAGGGCGTGCATTTTCCGCAGGATTCGATGGCGCAGAATTCCATCGCAAACCGCGCCATCTTCAGCATGTCGGCGCTGTCGTCGAACACCGCGATGCCGGCATGGCCGATCAGCCCGTCCTTGGCCGCGAAGGCTTCGTAATCGAACGGCGTGTCGAACAGGGCGCGTGGGAAGTATGCGCCGAGCGGGCCGCCGACCTGCACGGCTTTCACCGGCCGGCCGGTAGCCGTGCCGCCGCCGATGTCGTCAACGATCTCGCCGAGCGTCAGGCCGAAGGCGATCTCGAACAGGCCGCCATGTTTGACGTTGCCGGCAATCTGGATCGGGATCGTGCCGCGCGAGCGGCCCATGCCGAAATCCTTGTAGAAGGCCGCTCCCTTGTCGAGGATGATCGGCACGGAGGCCAGGCTGATGACGTTGTTGATGACCGTCGGCTTGCCGAAAAGACCCTGGATGGCGGGCAGCGGCGGCTTCGCCCGCACCACTCCGCGCTTGCCTTCCAGCGAGTTCAGCAGCGAGGTCTCCTCGCCGCAGACATAGGCGCCGGCGCCGACCCGCACCTCCATGTCGAAGGCGTTCGGCGAACCGAGCACGGTCGCGCCGAGCACGCCACCCTTGCGGGCGATCTCGATGGCGCGGCGCATCTTGTCGACGGCATGCGGATATTCCGAGCGGATATAGACGAAGCCTTTGGTGGCGCCGGTAGCGACGCCGGCGATCGCCATGCCCTCGATCAGCACGAAGGGATCGCCCTCCATGATCATCCTGTCGGCGAAGGTGGCGCTGTCGCCCTCGTCGGCGTTGCAGACGATGTATTTGCGCTCGCCCGCCGTATCCAGCACCGTCTTCCACTTGATGCCGGTCGGGAAACCGGCGCCGCCGCGGCCGCGCAGGCCGGAGTCGGTGACGGTCTTGACGATCTCGGCGGGCGTCATCGCCACCGCCTTCTTGAGGCCGGCGAGGCCGCCATTCATGCGGTAGGCGTCGAGCGACAGCGGATCGATGACGCCACAGCGTGCAAAGGTGAGGCGGGTCTGTTTGGCGAAGAACGGGATCTTGTCCGGCGCGCCCAGCCAGCGCTTGTGATAGCCGCCGGTCAGCAGGCCGGCGTCAAACATCGACTTGACGTCGGATGGTTTTACCGGGCCGTAGGCGATGCGGCCCTTTTCCGTCTGCACTTCCACCATCGGCTCGAGGAAATAGGCACCGCGCGAGCCGTTGCGAACGATGCGCGCTTCCTTGCCGCGCGCTTTCAACTCGGCTTCGATGGCCTTCGCCACCTTGTCGGCGCCGAGCGCCAGCGCGCCGGAATCGCCGGGTATGTAGATGACGGGGGTCACGAGCGCACCTCCGCGACGATCTCGTCGATTTTTTCGGCGTCGAGCCGACCGATGACTTCGCCGTCGAGCATGGCCGAGGGCGAACAGGCGCAGAGCCCGAGACAATAGACCGGCTCCAGCGTAACCGAACCGTTCGCCGTGGTTTCGTGGAAGCCGATGCCGAGCAATTGCTGGATCTTTGCCGCGATGGCGTCGCCGCCCATCGACTGGCAGGCCTCGGCGCGGCAAAGTTTCAGCACATGGCGCCCCGCCGGCGCGCGGCGATAGTCGTGGTAGAAGGTGACGACGCCGTGGACTTCCGCCTTGGAGATGTTGAGCGCCTCGGCGATCACCGGCAGCGATTCGGTCGGCACGAAGCCGAACTCCTCCTGGATGCCGTGCAGGATCGGCAGCAGCGGACCTTCCAGTCCACTCGCTTCCGCAATGACGGAAGTCGTCCTTGCGACGACGTCCGGCGGGGCCTGGGTACTTGCAGGCTGCATCATGATGCAGCGCCCTCCCTGATCGGCTTTTCGCGTCGAGACGACGCTAAGCATCTACAAAACCAGACAAAACCGCGGAAATCAATAAAGCGGTCTCGTGGCTTGATAGAAATCTTCTATCAAGCTCGTCTCATGACGGAGGTTAGTTCAGCGCGTCGTGCCAAAATTGCCCGCCAGCGTCATCGCCTCGCTCAACAGCGCCGAGACCAGCGGCGTGTGCGGCTCGCGGCGGGTCGCGACGAGGCCCACCAGATGGCTGGCGTCCGGCTCGACGATCGGAATGGCCCGGATCGGCTCGGCGAAACCGAATGTTTCCGCGAGGTTGAGCGGCATGATCGACGACCATTTTCCCGTGCGGATATGGGAGAACAGCACGATCATCGAGTTGGATTCCAGCGTCGGCCGCACCACAGCTCCGGCCTCGGCCAGGTGATGGTCGATGATGCGGCGGTTCTGCATGTCGGGCGTCAGCAGGCAGAGCGGCAGTTTTGCAACCTCCGCCCATGTCACCTTCTGCCGGTCCGAATGGGGGGTACCGGCGGCGGTGATCAACTGGTAGCGCTCGGAATAGAGCGGCACGCTGATGACGTTGCCCAGCGGCTCGTTGTCGAGATAGGTGATGCCGGCGTCGATGTCGAAATTGCCGAGCAGCGTCAGCACCTCAATCGATGTGCGCGACAGGATGGAGAAGGTGACGCCCGGGTGCTTTTCGCGGAAGGGCGTGGTGAGCCGCGGCACCATGGCGAGCGTGGTCGGCACCGCGGCGATGCGGATGCGCCCCGACAGGCCGTGGCGGGCGGCGCGCATCTCCTCCTTCATGGTGCGGGCGTCGCCGGCGATGCGCCGCGCCCACACCAGCACCTGCTCGCCCTCCGGCGTCAGGCCCTGGAAGCGCGAACCGCGTATGACCAGCATGACGCCGAGCTGGTCCTCAAGCTGCTTGATCGCCGCCGACAGCGTCGGCTGGGTGATGCCGAGATCCTCGGCCGCCCGGCCGAAATGCTGCGCCTTGGCGAGCGCCAGGAAGAATTCGAGCTTGTCGATCATGCACAGGCTTTCTAGCCCGAGCCGCGGATATCCGCCAGCAATGCCGCTATCTTGAAGCCGCCCGGATGCAGATGGTGGCTCGGGTCGCCGTCAGCCTTGAATAGTTCCGGCCAGAGTCAAGTCTTCCAGACCGGCGTGCGCAGATATGGCCGCATGTCGCGCAGAACGCGCGTGCAGCGTCCCATCGATTCCAGCAGCAAATCCGGCCCTCCGACCTGCAACGGGTAGCGCAGAGCGGCGGCGGCCTTGCGGACTTCGGGATCGTTTCCTGCCGTGCGGACGGATTCTGCAAGCGCCGGTTGTTTGCCGGATGCCATCCCGCCCGGACCGAACATGACGATCGGTCCGGTGATCGCCGTCCGCAGACCTTGTCCAACTTCGCGATAGGTCGGAACGCCCGCGAACCATGGATTGCGCGCGCCGCCGAAGGTGGCGATCGGCCGGAGCGGCGGGCGGTCGTCCGCCGTGAGCAGGCTGATGGTCGGCAGGAAACCCACATCGGCCTTGCCTCCGTCAAGTGCTGCGATGACTTCGACGCGCGTGCTTGCCAGCACATCGTTGAAACGCTGACCGAACTGGGCCTCGATCATGGCGAGCGGCAGCGCGAACAGCAGGCTCGGATTGTGTGCCATGCGCAGCCTGCCGGCTTTGACGCGCTGTTCGAAGGATTTCCAGTCGGCAATTGGGGACGCGTGAGACACCACCAGCGCGGCGGAGATGCCGGTCGTCAGTTGGGCGATCGGCGTCATCTTGCGAAAGCTGGGACGTTCCGGCGCCTCGGCCTGCGGGTCGATGAACGGGCTCAACAGTTGTGCCACCAACAGGGTGCTCCCGTCCGGGGGGCTTTTGGAGACCTCATCCAGGGCGCGCCCGCCGGCATCGCCGGAAACCTGTCTGACCGAAATAGGGGCCTCAAGCAGCCGGGTCAGCGCCGGGCGCAGCAGCGCGGCCGCGTCGTCGGTGGATGAATTGGGACCAAAAGGCTCGATTATCGTCACTGGCGAAGCGGCGGCGGCCCGTTTCGCGACTGCCGCCTGCCCTGCAACGCCAAGCAACCCAGCCAGCGCGGCTCGGCGCGTCAACTCGGCCATTTCTTCCCCCTTCCGATCGTCAACCGCGGAGCCGCCCAGAAGACATCCGCCAAATCTCGGGGCGAATCTGATCTTGCCCCGGGGAGCAAGTCAATCTCCCGAAATATCCCAAGCACCAAGTGGTGCGGAGCGCCAGGCTTCACCGATCGAGTCGGAACGTGTGAGACCGATCACCCCCTCGCCGCCTCTTCCAGTTTGGCTACATCGAGCTTCACCATCTGCATCATCGCGGCGGTCACGCGCTTTGCCTTTTCCCGGTCCGGATCCTTGAACAGTCGCGGCAGGACCTCTGGCACGATCTGCCAGGAGAAGCCGTATTTGTCCTTGAGCCAGCCGCACTGGACCTCCTTGCCGCCATCGGCCGTGAGCTTCGTCCAGTATTCGTCGACCTCCTTTTGGTCCTTGCACAGGATCTGGAAGGAGACCGCGTCGTTCGGCACGGCTCCCGGGTGCGGTCCGCCGTTGAGGCAGACGAAAGTATGGCCTTCGATGGTGACCTCGGCGGTCAGTACCTGGCCTTCGCTGGTGTACGGCTCGCCGCCGCCCGGAGCCTTGACGACCTCGCCGACCTCAGCGTTGCGGAACACCGACGCGTAGAACTGCGCTGCTTCCCTGGCCTGGGTCTCGAACCACAGGCATGTGGTGATCTTGTGCATGATTTCTCCTTTTTCGCGAGCTTGCCGCTCACCGTCGCCCGGCGCCGACTTGTCATGAAGACGGATTGGCAAGCGCCGTTCCGACTCCGGCGCATGAATTTTTGTAAATCCGGCGCCGTCCGGGTCGCCGCCATCGGCGGGCGTGTCGCACGGACACCTTGGTGTTCGCGGCGAAACGCATTATCTGGGGCGCAACCGAAAGCCGAGAAGAATGCCATGTCCGTCACCCGCGAAATCGTCATCGACAAGCTGAAGACCATCAAGGGTCCGGATTTCGAGGGCGACATCGTCTCGCTCGGGCTGGTCTCGGAAATCTTCATCGCGGATAGCAAGGTGTTCTTTTCGATCACGGTTCCGGCCGCCCGCGCCCAGGAACTGGAGCCGCTGCGCGCCGCGGCCGAGCGGGCGGTGAAAGGTATTCCGGGTGTCGCCGGCGCGGTGGTGGCGCTGACCGCCGAGAAGAAGGGCGGCGGCATGGAGGCGCCGGTGAAGCGTCCTGCGCCCGCTCCGGCCGTGCCGGCGCAGCGTCCGGCCCCGGCCGCGAGGCCCGCACCGCAGGCTCCAGCCTCGCACAGTTCGGGAAAGCGCGGCGTGCCCGGTATCGAGGCGATCATCGCGGTCGCGTCGGGAAAGGGCGGTGTCGGCAAATCGACCACCGCCGTCAACCTGGCGCTTGGCTTGTCCGCCCTCGGCCTCAAGGTTGGGCTGCTGGATGCGGATATCTACGGGCCGTCGGTGCCGCGCCTGCTCAACATCCACGGCAGGCCGCAGACCATCGACGGCAAGATCCTGATTCCCATGGAGAATTACGGGCTGAAGGTGATGTCGATGGGTTTCCTCGTCGACGAGGAGACGCCGATGATCTGGCGCGGGCCGATGGTGATGTCGGCGCTGACGCAGATGCTGCGCGAGGTCGAGTGGGGCAAGCTCGACGTACTGGTCGTCGACATGCCGCCCGGCACCGGCGACGCGCAATTGACGATGGCGCAACAGGTGCCGCTGGCCGGCGCAGTAATTGTCTCAACGCCGCAGGACCTGGCCCTGATCGACGCCCGCAAGGGATTGAACATGTTCAAGAAAGTCGACGTGCCGCTGCTCGGCATCGTCGAGAACATGAGCTACTTCCTCGCCCCCGACACCGGCAAGCGCTACGACATTTTTGGCCATGGCGGAGCGAGAAGGGAAGCGGAACGGCTGGGCGTGACGTTCCTCGGCGAGGTGCCGCTTGAAATGGTTATCCGTGAAAGCTCGGATGCCGGCTCGCCGGTCGTCGTGTCGGAGCCGGAAGGGCCACAGGCCACAATCTATCGCGGCATCGCCGCCAAGGTTTTGGAACGATTAAAGGAAGAACAGGCAGGCGCTGCCTCGGCGACACCAGCGATCGTGTTCGAATGAGGTGCGCCGCTTACCCTCCCCTTGCGGGGAGGGTCGGCGAGCGGTCGAAGCGAAGCGAAGATCACGAGACGGGGTGGGGTCGCTTCAGGATGGAGCACTTCATCGGCGACCCCACCCGGCCGCTTCGCGGCCGTCCTTCGGACCCCCTTAAGGGGAAGGGTTAGCCGCCCACCTTGTCCCCGAACGTCGAAAAAAACTCGCCGGCAAGCTTCTTCGACGTCGAGCTGATGAGCCGGCTGCCGAGCTGGGCGATCTTGCCGCCGACATCGGCTTTGGCCTCGTATTTCAGCACCGTCTCGTTCGGCCCTGCTTCGGTGAGCGTCACGTCGGCACCGCCCTTGGCGAAGCCGGCGATGCCGCCCTTGCCCTCGCCTGCGATCGTGTAGGAATGCGGCGGGTTGAGGTTTTTCAGGGTTACCTCGCCGGCGAAGGTGGCCTTGATCGGCCCGACTTTCAGCACCACGGTTGCCGCCATTTCGGTGTCGGATTTTTTCTCCAGGCTCTGGCACCCGGGGATGCATTCCTTCAGGATCGCCGGGTCGTTGAGCGCCTCCCAGACCTTGCCGATCGGGGCGGCGATGGTTTCCTCGCCTTCGATGATGAGCGCCATATAAACCTCCGCTGGTGTTGAAAAAGACCTAGTCGAGAGAGCGCGCGCTGTCTATCCGAACGAAAGTGCTGGACGGGTGGACAAAAACCGGCACGTTTCGGTTAAATGTCTGATTCAATTTATGAAAGAGAGGCATATGCACCGACGCTTATACATTTTTGTCAAGGCGCCCCCAAATGTGTATCACGCCCGGAAGATCGGGAGATTTCAACGCGATGGACGACCGGGTAACCGAAAATACAGCATGGGCCTGACGCGTACTCCGCGTGAGCATGACGCGGTCTCTCGTCTCGTGGTTTATCCGGCCGCATCGGATGCGCCGCCTGCTTCCGCATGCGACGAAAGGCTGTGATGTCAGCAAATGTATCGCACTTTACAGGCTGGTTTGGTAGCGCTACCACTTGGCCTGCGGGTTGACGGGAGGAGACCGGAGGCGCGCACCATGAGCGCGCTCGCCTGGGCGTCCGGAAAACACCAATCGGGAGGTGCCGATGGCGTCCGTCGCGATCCGCGATGTCTACAAATCCTTCGGCTCAGTCGAAATCCTGCATGGCGTGAGCATCGACATCGAGGACGGCGAGTTCGTCACGCTTGTCGGGCCGTCCGGCTGCGGCAAGTCGACCTTGCTCAGGATGATTGCCGGTCTCGAAGGCATTTCGCGCGGGCAGATCGCGATTGCCGACCGAGTCGTCAACACCGTCGCGCCGAAAGAGCGCGACATCGCCATGGTGTTCCAGAATTACGCGCTCTATCCGCATATGACGGTGCGTGAGAACATGGCGTTCTCGCTGATGCTGAAGAACACGGCCAAGGCCGACAGCGATGCCCGCGTCAACCGCGCGGCCGAAATCCTCAGCCTGACACCGCTGCTCGACCGCTATCCGCGCCAGCTTTCCGGTGGCCAGCGCCAGCGCGTTGCCATGGGCCGCGCCATCGTCCGCGACCCGCAGGTTTTCCTGTTCGACGAGCCGCTGTCCAACCTCGACGCAAAGCTGCGCGTGCAGATGCGTGCCGAGATCAAGGAACTCCACCAGCGCCTGAAGACGACGACGATCTACGTGACCCACGACCAGATCGAGGCGATGACCATGGCCGACAAGATCGTGGTGATGCATGACGGCATCGTCGAGCAGATCGGCAAGCCGCTGGAGCTCTACGACCGGCCGAACAATCTTTTCGTGGCGAGTTTCATCGGTTCTCCCGCGATGAACCTGCTGAAGGGCGCGATCGGCGGCGAGGGCGCTCCCGCCTTCCAGGGCGCCGGCGGCATATCGGTGCCGCTCAATGGCGCGCGAAGTGCGGCTAACGGCACGCAAGTCGTGCTCGGCATAAGGCCGGAGCACCTGAAGCTTTCCGACAGCGGTTTTCCGGTGAACATCAGCGTCGTCGAGCCGACAGGCGCCGAAGTGCAGATCATCGGGCGCACGCCGGGCGGCGAGGACGTCGTCGCCAATTTCCGCGACCGCCACGATTTCGAGCCCGGCCAGACCGTGCGGCTGGCAGCCGACCTCATCCACCTTTTCAACGGCGAGACGGGGCAGCGACTGACGGGATGAGCCGGATCGACCGCGGGAAAACGAGAAGACCTGCAAGGAACGCACAAAGGAGGAAATGACGATGAAATTCACCAGACGTGACGTTATCCGCACCACGGCGGGCGCCGCCGCCGGCATTGTCGGCGGCCAGTTGCTCGGCCGGCCGGCCTTCGCCCAGGACGCCCCGAAATATACGCCCGAAGAGGGTGCCAAGCTGCGCATGCTACGCTGGTCGCCTTTTGTGCAGGGCGATGAGGATTCCTGGCTCGCCAACACAAAAAAATTCACCGAGGCCACAGGCGTCGAAGTCCGCGTCGACAAGGAGAGCTGGGAAGACATCCGCCCGAAGGCCGCGGTGGCCGCCAATGTCGGTTCCGGCCCGGACCTGATGCTGGTCTGGTTCGACGACGCGCATCAATATCCGGACAAGCTGCTCGACGTCTCCGACCTCGGCGAATATCTCGGCAACAAATATGGCGGCTGGTATGACGGCCCGAAGGGCTACGCCACACGCGACGGCAAGTTCATCGGCCTGCCGGTCGCCTGCATCGGCAATGCGATCGTCTATCGCGATAGCTGGGTCAAGGAAGCCGGCTTCTCCGAATTCCCGAAGGACACGGCGGGCTTCCTGGAACTCTGCAAGGCGCTGCAGAAGATCGGCCATCCCGCCGGCTTCACCCATGGCCACGGCGTCGGCGACGGCAACAATTATGCCCACTGGCTGCTGTGGAGCCATGGCGGCAAAATGGTCGACGAGAGCGGCAAGGTCGTCATCAACAGCCCGGAGACGATGAAGTCCATCGAATATGCGATGGAGCTCTACAAGACCTTCATCCCGGGTACCGAGAGCTGGCTCGACGTCAACAACAACCGCGCTTTCCTCGCCGGCGAGCTCGGCGTCATCGCCAACGGCATCTCGGCCTACCGGACCGCGCAGATCAACAAGGACAACGATCCGAAACTGGCCGAGATCGCCAAGGACATCCGCACGACGAACTTGCCGATCGGCCCGGTCGGCCAGTCCGTCGAACTGCACCAGACGACGGTCGGCGTCATCTTCAACTACACGCCCTATCCCAATGCGGCGAAGGCCTATCTGCAGTTCATGTTCGAGCAGGAGCAGATGGCCAACTGGATCGAGAAGTCGCTCGGCTACTGCTGCCAGACGTTGAAGGGTTTTGCCAACAATCCGGTCTGGTCGGCAGATCCGAACGCCGCGGCCTATTCCAGGGCGTCCGAGACGCTGCGGCCCAACGGTTATGCCGGCCCGCTGGGTTATGCCTCGGCGGCGACCATGGCCGACTACGTGCTGGTCGACATGTACGCCGAGGCCGTCACGGGGGCGGCGACTCCGCAGGAGGCAATGGAGAAGGCCGAGAAGCGGGCGAACCGGTATTACCGGGTGTAGCAACGAGACTACCCCCTCTCCGTCACGCTTCGCGTGACACCTCTCCCCCGTTCCGGGGGAGAGGATGGGTACCAAGCTGGACGCCCATCCTCTCCCCTCACGAAGTGGGGGAGAGGAGTCCGCGAAGCGGACGGAGAGGGGGATTTTCAGGAAAAGCTGAATGGCCTCCGTCACCACCACCGCGCCACCGCAATCCGCGATCCGCTCCAACCTTAGCGAGAGCAAGGGTTTTCTCAGCGCATGGTTCATGCTGCCGGCAGCAGTGCTGCTGCTGGTGTTTTTGACCTATCCGCTGGGCCTTGGTGTCTGGCTCGGTTTCACCGACACGCGCGTCGGCCGGGCCGGCATCTTCATCGGGCTGGAGAATTACGAATATCTCTGGGACGACGCCATTTTCTGGCTCTCGGTGTTCAACACGCTGCTCTACACGATATCGGCCTCGATCCTGAAATTCGTTCTCGGCCTGTGGCTGGCCCTGCTGCTCAACGAGAACCTGCCGCTAAAATCCTTCTTCCGCGCCATCGTATTGCTGCCCTGGGTGGTGCCGACCGTGCTGTCGGCCATCGCCTTCTGGTGGATCTACGACTCGCAGTTCTCGATCATCTCCTGGGCGCTGATGGAACTCGGCATCATCGACCACCGCATCAATTTTTTGGGCGATCCGACCAATGCACGCGCCTCGGTCATCGCGGCAAACGTCTGGCGCGGCATCCCCTTCGTGGCGATCACGCTGCTCGCCGGCCTGCAGACCATCCCGCAGTCGCTCTATGAGGCGGCCACGCTCGACGGCGCCGGGCGCTGGCAACTTTTCCGCTATGTGACGCTGCCGCTACTGACCCCGATCATCGCTATCACCATGACGTTTTCGGTGCTGTTCACCTTCACCGACTTCCAGTTGATCTACGTGCTGACGCGCGGCGGGCCGGTGAATGCCACGCACCTGATGGCCACGCTCTCCTTCCAGCGCGGCATTTCCGGCGGCCAACTAGGCGAGGGCGCGGCGATCGCGGTAGCCATGATCCCGTTCCTGCTGGCGGCGATCCTGTTCAGCTATTTCGGCTTGCAGCGGCGAAAATGGCAGCAGGGCGGAGGCGACTGACATGGCTGTCTCTGAAACCCGCAACACCGTCGCCGGCGACGAAGGCGGCATGGGCTACCTGCAAAGCCTGCCGCGCCGCGTGGTTACGATCTACCTGCCGCTGCTGATCTTCGTCATTGTGCTTCTGTTCCCGTTCTACTGGATGGCGATCACCGCCGTGAAGCCGAACGAGGAGATGACCAATTTCAACGATTTCAGCCCGTTCTGGGTCGTGCATCCGACGCTCGAGCATATCCGCTACCTGCTGTTTGAGACCTCCTATCCCGGTTGGCTGCTGAACACGGTCGTCATCTCTACCGCCGCCACCTTCCTGTCGCTGCTGGCCGCTGTGTTCGCCGCTTATGCGATCGAGCGGCTGCGCTTTTCAGGGTCGCGGCAGGTCGGGCTGGCGATCTTCCTCGCCTACCTCGTGCCGCCGTCGATCCTGTTCATCCCGCTTTCGCTGATGGTGTTCAACCTCGGCCTTTACGACACGCCGTTCGCGCTGATTCTCACCTATCCGACCTTCCTCGTGCCGTTCTGCACCTGGCTGCTGATGGGTTACTTCCGCTCGATCCCGTTCGAGCTGGAGGAATGCGCGCTGATCGACGGTGCCAGCCGCTGGCAGATTTTGACAAAAATCGTGCTGCCGCTGTCGGTGCCGGGGCTGATCTCGGCCGGCATCTTCGCCTTCACCCTGTCGTGGAACGAGTTCATCTATGCGCTGACCTTCATCCAGTCGTCGGAGAACAAGACCGTGCCGGTCGGCGTCCTGACCGAACTGGTGCGCTCCGACGTCTATGAGTGGGGTGCGCTGATGGCCGGCGCGCTGATCGGCTCGCTGCCGGTGGTGATTTTGTATTCGTTCTTCGTCGAGCACTACGTGTCGTCGATGACCGGTGCGGTGAAGGAGTAGGCTGCACCTGTCGAGGTCCGGCCCGCAAAGAGCTGAAACGCAAAGACGCGCGGTGAGATTCGCCGCGCGTCTTTGCGTGAAAGATCGGGTGCCGGCGGCTGAGCCGGCTCAGGACAACAGCACGAAATCGCCTACCGACAGCGGCGCCGTCTGGCCGATCAGCACCACAGACATTTCCGCCGCAGTGTCGGCGTCGACATTGAAGTCCAGCACGAGATTGCCGCCCGACACCGTCTGGCGTATCTCGCCGGCGGAGAAGGCGCCACCCGCGTCGAGCTTGAAGGCGTTGAAGCTGCCGCCCGCGATGGCGTCGATCGCCGCGACGTCGATCTTGTCGCCGGCGGAGAAGTCGGTGATCTGGTCCGCCTTGGCCGCGCCGATGCCGGATTCAGCAAGCGCAGAGAAGACGAACTCGTCCTTGCCGCCGCCGCCGCCCATCTTGTCGAAGCCTAGCCCACCGAAAAGATCGTCGTCTCCGTCGCCGCCGAGCAGCTTGTCGTTGCCGGCAAGCCCCTGAAGGTCGTCGTTGCCGCCGAGGCCGCGCAGCGTGTTGGCCCCGGCATTGCCGACCACCGTCTGGGGGAAGTTGTTGCCGGTCAGGTCGATCGCCGCGGTGCCGGCGTTCGAACTGGTCCGCAGCGTCTCGATCTGTGCATCCGCGCCGAGCGTGTAGCTGAAGGAGGCCGAGACGACATCTTTGCCCTGGCCGGCGCCTTCGATGACGACATCCTTGGCGTTGTCGACGGAATAGACGTCGTTGCCGCCGAGGCCCTGCATGGTGTCCGCGCCGCCGCCGCCCTTGAGGACATTGGCGCCGGCATTGCCGATGATGGTCTGGGCGAAGTCGTTGCCGGTCAGATTGATCGCCGACGTGCCGCCGTTGGAGGTGGTGCGCAGCGTCTCGACGTCCGCTCCGGCCGCCAGCACATAGCTGGTGTTCGCCGCCACGGTGTCATTGCCCTTGCCTGCAGCCTCGACGATCACATCCTTGGCATTGTCGACGAAATAGGTGTCGTTGCCGGCGGCACCCGCCATCCTGTCGGCGCCGCCCTTGCCGTTCAGCGTGTCGGCGAAAGCGGTGCCGTCCCAGTCGTCCACCGCGTCGCTGCCGGTGAGGTTCACCGCCGCCGTGCGCGGGTCGATGATCTGGGCCCGGACGTCGAAACCGGTGGCGCCACTGCTCTGGCTTCCATCCATCCATGAGACCGCCACCCGGCCATCGGCCAGCACCGTTACCGATGGATCCAGTTGCTCCAGCGGAGCAGTCGTGTTGATGATGAACGGGCCGCTCAACGCGCTGCCGTCGCCACCGCTGATGACTTGGCCGCGGATGTGGGAGAGTGAGCCGTCGCCCTCGCCGGTGCTGTCCGCGTCGGTCCACGTGACGAACAAATGGCCGTCGGGGAGGCCGACCATCGACACACTGTTCTCATTGATGTTGAAGTCGCCGTCGATGAACACATCACTCGTCACCGGCAGTCCGTTGGCGTTGAAGATGCGCAGGATCACGTCCGTGTCGTCGGCGTCGAACCTATGGGTCCAGGCGACCGCGAAGCCGCCATTCGCCAGCGCCGTGACCGTCGGTTCGGACTGGTCGTTGAGGGTCGTGGAATTGACGACGAACTCGTCGCCGACATCCGCGCCGTTGGCGTCGAATCTCTGGGCGCGGATATGCGAGCCCGAGCCGTCGGTCTCGCCGTCACCGCCGGAGTCCACCCAGACCGAGACGAAGCCGCCGCCGGCCAGGCCGGCGGTCGCCGAGCTCACTTCAAGCCCGATGCTGCCGTCGATGGCGAACTCGGCGCCGGTGCGTGGCGTTCCGTCGGCATTGAAGACACGGCCGCGGATGTCCAGGTCACCAACGCCATGGTCATGCGACCAGGAGGCGGCAAACCCACCATCGGCCAGGGCCGAGATCGAGATCTCGGTTTGGTCGAGTCGTGTCTCGGAATTGAGGAAGAATTCATTTCCGGCCGGCGAGCCGTCGGCGTTGAAGACGCGCGCCTTGACGCTCGACCCGGAGCCGTCGCCCGCATCGGTGGGCGACGCGTTGGTCCAGGCGACCACGTAGCGGCCGTCCTCAAGTGCAGTCACCGTCGGCTGACCGGCGGCGGAGACCTCGTTGCCGTTGACGACAAACTCGCCGCCGAGCTTGCTGCCGTCCGCATTGAAGAGCTGCACGCGAATGTTCAAGAAGCCGCCGGGTTCGGACAGGTCCTCCCACACCGCGACGAATTTGCCGCCGGCGAGACCGGCGATGGAGGGAGTGCCTTGAAATCCCGAGATGGTCGTATTGACCAGGATTTCCGGGCCGAAGAAGGAAGGGGTAGGCATCGAAGTTCTCCTGAAACAGGTTGGGGCGCCAGCGGGATTGCCGGGCCACGTTTTCGGAGCGATGCACTACTTTTGGAACGATGTTGCGAGTAGCCGGCAAAGCTGCAACTCTTCGTCCTATTCCTGGGACGACGAATGGCAGCGACGATGGAAGACCTGAACGACCTCTATTATTTCGCCGCGGTCGTCGAACACGGCGGTTTCGCGCCCGCCGGCCGCGCGCTCGGCATTCCGAAATCCAAACTGAGCCGGCGTGTCGCACTGATCGAGGACCGGCTCGGCGTCCACCTGATCCACCGGACCACCCGACAATTCGTGGTGACGGATGTCGGACTAAGTTTCTACCAGCATTGCCAGGCGATGGTTGTCGACGCCGAGGCGGCGATGGACACGATCGGACAGTTTCGCGCGGAGCCGCGCGGCCTCCTGCGGGTCGCCTGTCCCGTATCCCTCGTGCAGGTCAAGGTGGGGGCGATCGCCGGGGAGTTTCTGGCAAGATATCCGCTCGTTACAATGCATCTCGAAGCCACCGACCGTCGCGTCGACGTGATCGAGGAACGCTTCGACGTCGCGGTGCGTGTCCGCCAGCCGCCATTGGAGGACAGCAACCTAGTCATCCGCAAGCTCGGGCAAGGCAGGCTGGCGCTGGTGGCCAGTCCCAGGTTTCTGGAACGCCAGGGACGGCCCGAACACCCGGAGCAATTGGCAGGCTGGCCGAGCGCCAGTCTGCCGTCGCGTTCGTCAGAGCATTCCTGGGCTCTTTCAGACGATCAGGGCCGGTTGCAATCCGTCGTTCACCGGCCGCGGCTCATCAGCAGCGAAATGTTCACCCTGAGGCAAGCCGCCCTGCAAGGCGTCGGGGCAGCCCAACTGCCATATCTCCTGGTCGAGAACGAGGTCCGGCAAGGTTTGCTGGAAATCGTGCTGCCGGCATGGAAATCGCCGCAAGGCATAACCCATGCCGTGTTTCCAACGCGCCGCGGGCTGTTGCCGGCCGTGCGGACATTCATCGATTTCCTCGCCCGGGCCTTCAAAAGCGAGCCGATGCGATAGCCAACCGCGACGACCTGCTGCTCGACGTTTCGGCGCTCGCGCTTTGACGAGTCCTGGTCCGGTCGCGGCTGGGCTACAGCCCCATGCCACCGCGGGGTAGCTTGATGAGGTCGCCGAATTTTGCGCGCAGGCGGTCGTCCAGAACCTTCGGCACGTGGCGGGGGAAGCGCTCGGCCAGCACGCGCTTCTTCTCGGCGATGGCGCGTGAAAGGATGTCGGGCTTGCCCTTCTCGTTCCATTCCTTAGGCGAGAACCGGTCACCGATGGCGGGGTAAAAATATTCGGTCTGCATGAGGCGCAGCGTCTGCTCGTTGCCGAGATAGTGGCCGGGACCGTTGAGGCAGACTTCGGCGATGGTGTCGAGCGAGAGGGCTGCGTCCGACACCTCGATGCCGCGCACGCAGCGCTGGCAATGGCCGAGCATGTCGTTGTCGATGATCAGGCTTTCCAGGCAGAAGCCGAGCAGCGAGGCGTGCATGCCGGCGGACTCATAGACGAGATTGAGGCCGGAAAGCCCGGCCATGACGTTGGTGATGCCCTTTTCATAGCCCGACTGGATGTCGGGCAGTTTCGAATCCGCCATTCCCGCCGCCGACCCGCCCGGCAGGTCGTAGAACTGTGCCATCTGCGCGCAGGCGGCGGTCAGCAGCGCCTGTTCGGCCGAACCGCCGGACATGGCGCCGGTCCTGAGGTCCGACACGAACGGCCAGGTGCCGAAGATGCAGGGGTGGCCGGGTTTTATGGCGTTGACATAGACCAGGCCGACCAGCACCTCAGACACCGCCTGCACCACCGCGCCGGCGATCGCCGCCGGCGCGGTCGCCCCGGCCTGGCCGGCCGAGAGCAGCAGGATCGGAATGCCGCCCTCGACGCAGGCCTCCAGCACGCCGCAGGCGTCTTCAGCGAATTTCATCGGCGGCACGACAAAGCAGTTGGAGTTCGACACGAACGGCCTTGCGCGAAAATTCTCCTCACCGCCGGCGATGGCGTAAAGCATCTCCAGTGCCGGCTTCACGTTCTCGCGCACGGTGAAGGAGGTGCCGACATGTTTCGACGTGCCCATCACGCAGGCGTAGAGCGTGTTGAAATCCATCTCCAGCGGATCGGGTACATCGCGCGGAACCATCGGGCGCTGGAAGAAATGAATGTTGTCCAGCCCCTCGACGAGGCGGGCGGCGTCATAAATATCCTGCAGCAGCGACTCGCGATATTCGCGTTTCTCCACGTCTACGAGGTGCACAGCCGCGCCCGCCGTGCCGTAATGCACGCGGCTGCCCTGGATCAGCATGTCGTATTTCGGGTCCTGGCCGTGCAGGGTGAAATTGCGCGCCGCGGTCTTGATCGTATTTTCGATCAGGGCGCGCGGAAAGCGCAGGCGTCCGTCTTCGCCGAGCGTCGCGCCGGCGCGCGTCAGCGCCTCGATGCAGCTCGGGATGGCATTGGCGAAGCCGACGGTTTCGAGCAGATGCAGCACGGCACCATGAATCTTTTCCAGGTCCTGCTGGACCAATGGTTTGTACCTGCCGCCCTCCAGTCCCGGCCGGATCGGCCTGATGTCGTCGGCCAGCGGCGCCGAGCGCAACGCTCGTCGCGCCTCACGGCCGCCGGAGCGGCGCGAACGCCCGTCGGCTCCCGAATCCTGGCCGGAAGTCTGCAATTCTGCGGTGACAGACATGTTTTTTCTCTCGATTCGAGGCGCCGGCTAAGTTTTTTGCAAGCCGGATTCGCAACCTCGATTGCCCCTTCACGGAAGACTATGCCGCGCCGCGTTTTCGCGCGGATGGACCAGCCGCTACGGCCGGATGGGCCAGAAAACCTCCTGAGATAGCTGCCTCAAGGGAAGCAGGATGTCAGGCGGCGCTGCTTGCTTCCCGAAGATCGATGCGCTCGCCGCGCAAGCGCTCGGCGTCGCGCGATGGCGACACGCCGAACATGCGGGCATATTCGCGGCTGAACTGCGAGGCGCTTTCATAGCCGACGCGGTAGGCGGCCTGGGTCGTGCTGGCGCTGACGACCATCAGCCGCCGTGCCTCCTGGAGCCGCAGCATCTTCTGATATTGCAACGGGCTCATCGCGGTCGCCGCCTTGAAGTGGCGGTGGAACGAGGCGGGGCTCATGCCGGCGATTTCGGCCAACGCCTCGACGCGGATCGCCTCATCGAAATGCGCGCGGATCCACAGCAGCGCCTGGCGGACCTGCGACAGGCGGCTGTCGGCCCGCGCGATCTGGCGCAGCACGCCGCCCTGCGGACCCTGCAGTAATCTGTAGAGGATTTCGCGTTGCAGCATCGGCGCCAGCACCGGAACGTCCTCCGGTGCGTCGAGCAGCGCCAGCAGCCGCGCCCACGGGTCGAGCATCTTGTGCGTGACCGGGCTGACCCCGAAGCCGGCGGTCTGGCCGTCGGGCTGCTCCGGCACGGAGGGAATGAGCGCCGCCAGCTCCTCGCGGTCCAGCCGCAGGCTGGCGCAGATATAGGGCCGGTCGGCGCTCGCCTCGACGATCTGGCCGGAGACCGGCAATTCGACCGAAGCGATGAAGAAGGAAGCCGGGTCGTATCGCAGCACCTGGTCGCCGATCATCACATGCTTGGCGCCTTGCAGGACGAGGCACAGCATCGGCTCGTAGACGGTCGGCGTCGGCTTTGTAACCGACCCAGCGATCATGATTGAGACATTCGGGGTGATCCGCACCAGGCCCGCATCGCCTGCGTGCCGCCTGGCCAGTTCGCTCATTTCCGTCAACAGGTGCTGCATGACCGATAGGTGGCGTCGCGTGTAGGCTTCGGCAAGTCGGGCCAACCCGCCGGCCGCGTGGTTTGATAGAAATAGGCAAGAGATCGACACGATCGGGCGCGGCCCGGCGCGATCGATTGCCCAAATATGGAGGCAACGGCGCGCCTCGTCGCGTCCCGATGCCCATCCTTCCTGCCCACGGGCACCGCAGACCATCCAAGGAGACAGGATGATGACGAACGCTTTCGGAGCGGAATCGACGACGGATGACGTGTTGAAGGGCGTGGACCTTTCCGGCAAGCGCATCCTCGTGACCGGTGTATCCGCTGGGCTCGGCGTCGAGACGGCGCGGGCGCTGGCGGCGCATGGCGCCAGGGTCGTCGGGGCGGCGCGCGATCTCGGCAAGGCGCGGGCAGCCACCGAAATCGTTCGATCGGCTGCGACCGCAAGCGGCGGCAGTTTTGAACTGGTCGCGCTCGATCTCGCCTCGCTGGCGAGCGTGCGGGCCTGCGCGGATGCGCTGCTCGCCGATGGCCGAGCCTTCGACGTCATCATCTGCAACGCCGGCGTCATGGCCGCGCCGCAAGGCAGGACGGTGGACGGTTTCGAGACGCAGTTCGGGACCAACCATCTCGGTCATTTCGTGCTGGTCAACCGCATCGCGCCGCTGCTGAAGCCAGGCGGGAGATTGGTGAACCTGTCGTCGGCGGGCCACCGCTATTCCGATGTCGATCTCGACGATCCGAATTTTGACCATACGCCCTATGAACCCTTCGTCGCCTATGGCCGCTCCAAGACCGCCAACATCCTGTTTGCTGTCGAGTTCGACCGCCGTCACAAGGAAAAGGGCGTGCGCGCCACGGCTGTGCATCCCGGCGGCATTCTTACCGAGCTGACCCGACATATGAGCCAGGAGGAGTTGGACGGGCTGATGAAAGCGATGGTGACCGCGCCACCCGACGGCGAGCCGCCGATGCAACTGAAGACGGTTCCACAAGGTGCGGCGACATCCGTCTGGGCGGCCGTGGTCGCGCCGGCGGGCGAGGTCGGCGGGCATTATTGCCTGGACTGCCACGTGGCCCGGATCGACGACGTGTCGGCGCGCGCCGGCGTCAGGTCCTATGCGCTCGATCCCGACAACGCCAGGGCGCTGTGGGCGAAGAGCGAAGACATGGTCGGCGAGCGGTTCTGACCGGCGCCGAACATCCACCCGGAAAACCGGCATCCATCCAGATAGAGAGGGTTTATCATGAAGACGACCGGATATGCAGCGACCGACGCCACCGTTCCCCTTGCCCGTTTCGAATTCAACCGGCGCGACCTGCGCGCCAATGACGTATCGATCGAGATCCTCTATTGCGGCGTCTGCCACAGCGACCTGCACCAGGCGCGCAACGACTGGGGCTTTTCGACCTATCCGATCGTTCCGGGCCACGAGATCGTCGGCAGGGTGACCGCCGTCGGCAAGGACGTAACCCGCTACAAGGCGGGCGATGCGGTGGCGGTCGGCTGCATCGTCGACAGTTGCGGCAGGTGCGACCAGTGCCTGAAGCGGGAGGAGCAGTTGTGCCGCGAGGTGGTGACGCAGACCTATAACGGCCGCGACCGCATCACCGGCGAGCCGACCTATGGCGGCTATTCCAAAAACATCGTGGTGCGCGAGGAGTTCGTGCTGTCGCTGCCGGACGGGCTCGACATGGCGCGGGCGGCGCCTCTGCTCTGCGCCGGCATCACCACCTATTCGCCGCTGCGCACCTGGAATGCCGGGCCGGGCAGCCGGGTCGGCGTGATCGGACTGGGCGGGCTCGGCCATATGGCTGTAAAACTGGCGGTGGGGCTCGGCGCCGACGTGACCGTCATCAGCCGCAGCGCTGGCAAGACCGCCGACGCACTGGCGCTCGGCGCCGACCGGGTGCTGATTTCGACCGACGAGGCCGCGATGGCCGCCGCGGCCAGCAGCTTCGACCTGATCATCGACACCATCCCGGTGCGCCACGACGTGTCGCCCTACATGCCGCTGCTCGACGTCGACGCCACGCTGGTGATCGTCGGCCAGCTCGGGCTGATCGAGGAACAGAGCACGCTGCCGCTGCTGATGGGCCGGCGCCGGCTGTCGGGCTCGCCGATCGGCGGCATCGCCGAGACGCAGGAGATGCTCAACTTCTGCGCCCGCCACAACATCCTGCCGGATTGCGAGATGATCGCCATGCAGGACATCAACGCGGCGTTCGAACGCATGGAGCGCGCCGACGTGCGCTACCGTTTTGTGATCGACATGGCCTCGCTCGAAGCGGCTTGAAACGCGGAAGGGGCGCGGGTGGCGCCCCAATGTGCGGGGCTATTGGCAGCCACGAGTTCGGGGTGGCTTCGCCGCCGGGGGCTCCGGAAAAATTTGCGCCGGCCGTGGCGGCCGGACCGGCGCAAGCGCCCGGGGACAGTTTACTTTTCCGGCTGCGCTAGCCTTGAAGCGGCTGCGCCCTTCTGCGGAAAAGTAAACTGTCCCCTGCATTCAGCCGTCTTCGCCGCCACGCCCGGATTCTTGTTTCGTTTGGCCGCTAAGTCGTTGAGATACTTTGCTTTCTGCGGCTCGCCTGCTCGGCCGGCCCCGTCATGACGTATCCCGCCTTGGCGGCTCCAGCGCGTAGTGCGCCATCGCGTTGGCGTGCGCCAGGATCTCGTCGACCTCGCGGATGTTCTTCCGTTTCGGAGCATCCGGATCGAAGCGCGGCAATCTTCCGCCCGGCGGCCGTCCGCGCCTCAGCGGCGAAAAACGCCGGAAGCGGATCGGGCCCGGCTTGCCCTGCGCGGCCGCCGCGTCGCGAGCCGCTTTGTCGCGTGCAAGACCTGCATCGTTGCGCGCCTTCCAGCGGGCGAAACGCTGCGCCTGTCCCGGAAGATCGTCGAGTGCCTGACCCAGCGCCTCCAGCCTGAGCGTCAGTTTTGCCGCATTGATCGGATCGTTCTGCGACGGCGGCGGCGGCAGGGATATGCGTGGCGCGTCGTCGTCGAGCGACCGGATGCGCGGCACGGCATGCGCCGGCACATATTTGCGGCGGATGCGGAAGGGATATTTCAGCGCATCGAGCAGCGACAGGTTTTGTCCACGCGGCCTGGCAGCGCGCCGTTCGGCGGCTTTCCGCTCGGCTTGATAGCGGGCAAAGTCTTCTCTCGACAGGGTGACGGCAAGGCCGAGGCGGCGCATGGCGGCCACCGTGTCGGCAATCTTCGGCTTGAGCTTTCGCGGACGAAACGGCGGCAGCGTCACCACGATGCCTTGCGCCGCCGCGATGATCAGCCGCCGGGCGGCGGATTCGGCCGGACGCAGCAGCAGAAGAATGGCGCGGTAGAGATGGCGCGGCAGGCAGAGCGCCGCCGGTGGCTTGTTTCTCCCTGGCTTTCCGGCCCGTCCCAATCTCGGAGCGACAGCGGCTTCGCCAAGCACCAGCGACAGCGGCCTGCCAAAACCCATCTCGGCCATGCCGACGAGCATCAACAGAATATGCTTCAACGCTTCCCGGTATCGCTCGATTGTCGTACTCGCGTCTCCAAACTCCACTGATGCCTCCTCCGGACAAGGCCAGCATTCAATATGGAACATATAGGGAACATATGCAATGCTCCTAAGAAAATAATCCTTCACTACCGCGCCACTGCGAGGCTTCCGTCACTCCGCCTGCACAACGCTTTGAAAAGATTGGAGTTTTCGAAAGACGACGGCGTGCCTCAGGGGCCTCCCGGCCTAGGCATAGGGCCGTTCGAAAAAGAATGTCATGCCTGTAAAGCCAAGCAGAATCAGGGAGTTGTCGGCAACCCGCGTGGATTATTGCGGAACAAGCATGACCAAGTGGCCGATAAAGCGGCGGTCGGGACACACCGATCAAAATGGGACACAGCGCTCAGCCAGCATCCATCTCCCCCACGGCGACGAGCATCCGCCATGGCGACGGGCATGACCAGAATATCCTGCAGCGCCTCCCGAGTCTTCTTGATTGCCGGACTTCCACCTATCAAGTCCACCGCCGCCTCGAGAGGGCATCCGAGCAATTGGAAGCAGCCGCAAGCGGGTTGTTGTCAGCCCCTGAAAGCGGTGACGCGGATTTCGACGTGCATCTTCGGGTCGCCGAGCACCGCAACGCCCAGGCAGGTCCATATCGGCTTGTGGGCCGGCATGCGCAGGCGGAACTGCCGCGCCATCTCCGCCGTGGCGGCAAGGATCGTCCCGTCCGGTTCCGGCGTATGGTAGGAATTGACGTGCGCGACATCGGCCCAGCCGAGCCCGACCTGTTTCAGCATGAAGGCCACATTGTCGAAGGCCTGGTTGATCTCCGTCTCGATCGGAACGCCGACCGGGAAATCGAGCGTATCGGGATGCCAGCCGCCCTGGCCGGACAGTTCGACCCTGCCGTCGACTTCCATCGCCATCGAATAGTTGTAGTCCCTGGCACTCTTTTCGCCCCAGGCTCCGGGAGCATGAAGCGTGAATCTTGGCATGCTTGCCTCTCATTGGAAGTGTCGCCAGGCTATCTTGGCAAGCCTCGAATTTCAAACGGACCAACTGCCCAGCCCCTTCGAGCAAGGGCGGACGACTCGGAAGAGTGGCTCGACAGGATCGTGAAGAAGATTGCGAAGGCACTGCCACCGAAGTACCAAAAGCAGCGCAAGGCGGGCTAAACGACAGTGGGCTTTCTTGTTCAACTGGTTGCGGATGTCACGGCAATGATGGCGGTGCCATGGTTGCAAAAATGGCGGTATTCGCTTCCGGTGGTAGTGGCGATTTCGGCAGTTGTGATTGCGCTCACGATCGCCGCTGCGCCCGAATGACCGGTTGCGACAATCTCTACCGTGGTCTAAGGACGTTTCCGAAGGACTAAAGGATTATTGCACCAGCTTGAGTGCTCTTCGCTCGTCCGTTCTATCATTCCATATCTAAGAGGTTGCCCATTTAATCCACCGGGCGGGCATTGCCCTCGGCAGAAAATCAGGGCAGGAATATGTTCCTGGATGAGTGAGGTTGTCAGTTCATGCTGCCGGTGATGCTGGCCAGATTCTTTCCCGAATTGTCTTCACCTGCGTTCTATCAAACAGGCCATGGTCCCTTATTAACTCATCATATTCGGCCTGATATTTCACTAGCCGGGTCTTGATCGCGTCAAAAAGCCACCATGGGAAAGGCTCGCCGAAATCGTAAGGGTCCTTGTCGACAATCCCGGCGGAGCGTAGCGACATATAGACATCGACGTGGCGCAGAAATTCCATGAGTTTCTTTTCCAGGTCTTCATCCATATCCGCCAAATGAATGTTCGCCTGTATGATTTTCGCGATTTCGAGGTTATTCGGCAGCAGCACATTTTTGTCGATCTCATAGCCTAGTGTGCTCTTGTCACCCTCCTTCCTGTTGGTCCTCTCTAGTATCCGCTCCCAAACCACGTTATCTCGCTGTAAGCGGATGTAGATGGGCCAATAGAACTGCGACAGTCGGCGCTCCAAGTAGTCCGCACGTATCTTCCAAGCGTTTAGCCGCACGTCATCGTAATTAGCAAAATAGCGGTCCCAGACGCTCTTGGCCGCAAAACCGAGCACGCCGAAGACGCCGCCAGAAATTAACGCTGCAATGGTTGGGCTGTCCGCCACGGTCATACTCTAACTAGGTTACCGAAGGTAGAATGCCGCAGCGCAAAGTACAATAAGACTAATGATAGAACCTCTGAGAAGAACCATTGCGGTCAGGGCTGCCAGTGCTGCAGGCACCCAGGCGATGGCTACGATCCGCACTTCCAAAGGCCAGGTCGGGAATCCATGCCTCGACATCACTGAAGCCAGAGCCCTTCGGGACTGAAGCCAGAGCCCCTCAGGGTAATTGGCTCGCGCCGCCGTCCGTCAATATCAAACTGCGTGAACGCCATAGCTGTTCTTCACGGGGAGAAGATGCCAACAGGCAGTTGAGGTGGCTTGGACAGTTGGAAATTGAAGCCTTCGTGAGAGCAGGTGACGTTTCACGGAGCCTACGTTTGCGATCCGACGCCCGACGTCGAACCGCATTGGCCGGGCCATCTGTCAGCCCGGCCTGCTTCGCAACCGCCGCTTACGCCGCCGCCGGCCGTCTCCCCGCTGCTGTCGCCAACTCGCGGATGCCGGGTTCGATGTGCTGCAGCGCGATCGACGAGATGCCGAGCCGCATGAAGCGCGTCGGCTTCGGCGTCTGGTCGAAGAAGCGGTCGCCCGGCTCGATGATGACGCTGCGCGCCGACGCGGCTTCGGCGAGGCCGCGCGAATCGATGCCGCGCGGGCCTTCGAGCCACAGCGATGTGCCGCCGGCCGAATCCGTCGAGCGCCATTCCGGCAGGAAGGCGGAGATGGCATGCGACAGGCGCTTGCGGCGCTCCTCGAAGGCGGCCGACAGCCGGCGCACCAGCGCCTCGTGATGGCCGAGCGACAGGAACAGCGCCACGGCGCGCTGGTTGTTGGCCGGCGGATGGCGCAGCATGAAGCGGCGCAGCGCGCGCAACTCGGCGATCAGCGGGGCAGGGGCGACGATGTAGCCCATGCGCAGGCCGGGCGCCAACGTCTTCGACATTGAGCCGACATAGATGACGCGCCCGGAGCGGTCGAGGCTCTTCAGCGCCTGCTGCGGCGCCTCGTCGATGAGCTGGCTATCATAGCCGTCCTCGATGACGATCTGGTCGTTGCGGCTGGCGCGCGCCAGGAGGTCCTGGCGGCGCTCGGCGCTCATCGGCACCATGGTCGGGCAATGGTGGCTGGGGGTGACGAAGACGAAATTGGCGTCGTCGGGGATCGAGGACGTGACGATACCCGAGCGGTCGACCGGCACCGGCGCGATGTCGGCGCCGGCCAGCCGGAAGATCGAGCGGGCGTCGGGGTAGCCGGGATCCTCCATCGCCACCTTCGTGCCTTTCGTCATCAAGAGCGTCGACAGCATGTAGAGCGCGTTCTGAGCCCCGAGCGTCACAATGATCTCGTCGGGATTGGCGAAGATGCCGCGCCGGGGCAGGAGCCGCGCCTGGATCTGCTCGATCAGCAGCGGGTCGTCACGGTCGACCATGTCGGCCGCCCAGTTGCGGATTTCGAGAACGGCCAGCGCCATGCGGTTGCATTCGCGCCATTCGGCGGTGGGGAACAGCGCCGGGTCGAACTGGCCGTATACGAACGGATAGGACGACTTGATCCAGTTCTCATGTTTGGCCGGGCGCGGCATCTCGCTCGGCGCGAACTGGCGCAGTGCCTTCCAGTCCACCTCGCTGGTGGTGTCGGGCTGCTTCAGATGCGGCTTGGCCGGGGTGGCGAGCACTTCCGGATTGACGAAATGGCCGCGCCGCTCGCGGGCGACCAGAAAACCCTGGTCCACCAGTTGCTGGAAGGCGAGCACCACCGTGCCGCGCGCCACGCCGAGTTTTTCCGCGAGGATGCGGCAGGACGGAAGCGGCATGGAGGCTGCGATCTGGCGGTCGAGAATGGCGGCGACGATCGCCTGGCGGATCTGCGCCTGCAAGGTCTGGCCGGACTCGGCCGAGATGCGGAACAGGCCGGACCATATGGCCGCGTCGTTTCTCTGGGGCATCGGGCGTTCCTCGAAGCTGGAATCGATTTCATCGGTCGCTACTGGACCAGAGAATGCTATTCCTGGTCCAATAGGTTGCGCCAATCAAAAATTCTGATCCCTAGGATTTGTGCCAGTGATGCTTGGACGCCGGGCCAGTGGCGGCGGGAGGCGCGCGTGTGATGCTAATCGATTGAACTGTTCGCGCAAAACTGTCCCCTCGCGGCGCAAGGCGTGCTAGGTCTGGTAAAATTTCCGCCGCACCCCGTGAGCAACCGGAGTACCGCCGTGACCAGCACCGCCGTTAAGACCGCGCTCGACGCGCTGAAAGCCCACCACAAAAAGGCTCCCGCCGACATGCGAAAGGCCTTTGCCGACGATGCCGGGCGTTTCCAAGAATTCTCGCTGACCGACGGCGACCTTTTGCTCGACTGGTCGAAATGCGCGGTCGACGCCGAGACGATGCGGTTGCTGGCGGCGCTGGCTGGAGCGGCGAAGGTGGAAGAACGCCGCGCCGCGATGTTTGCGGGTGAGAAGATCAACATCACCGAGAATCGCGCCGTGCTGCATACGGCGCTGCGCAACCCGCCGGGCACGACCGTCATGGTCGACGGCGAAAACGTAATGCCCGAGGTGCATGCCGTGCTCGACGCCATGCAGCGTTTTTCCGACGCGGTGCGCAGCGGCGAGTCGCGTGGCGAGACCGGCAAGAAGATCACCGACGTGGTGAATATCGGCATCGGCGGCTCGGACCTCGGCCCGGTGATGGCGACGCTGGCGCTGGCGCCCTATCACGACGGGCCACGCTCGCATTTCGTGTCGAACATCGACGGCGCGCATATGCACGACACGCTGAAGGGTCTGTCGCCGGAAACGACGCTGTTCATCATCGCGTCCAAGACCTTCACCACGGTGGAAACGATGACCAACGCCGAGACGGCGCGCAAATGGATGGCGGCCGCCCTCGGCGAGGCGGCAACGGCAAAACACTTTTGCGCCGTGTCGACCGCGCTGGAGAAGGTGGCGGCCTTCGGCATCGCGCCGGACCGGGTGTTCGGCTTCTGGGACTGGGTCGGCGGCCGCTATTCGCTGTGGGGGGCGATCGGCCTGCCGATCATGATCGCCATTGGCGCCGATAATTTTCGCGCGTTTCTGGCCGGCGCGCATGAGATGGACGAGCATTTCCGCACCACGCCGCTGCTTGAAAACCTGCCGGCGGTGATGGGGCTGGTCGGCTACTGGCATCGCGTGGTGTGCGGCTACCCGGCGCGCGCCGTCATTCCCTACGACCAGCATTTGTCGCGGCTGCCGGCCTATCTGCAGCAGCTCGACATGGAATCCAACGGCAAGGGTGTCACGCTCGATGGCGCCAAGGCCACGACGCCGACCGGCCCGCTGGTCTGGGGCGAGCCCGGCACCAACGGCCAGCACGCCTTCTTTCAGTTGCTGCATCAGGGCACGGACTTCATTCCGGTCGAATTCCTGGCGGCGGCGGAAGGTCACGAGCCGGAGCTGAAGCATCATCACGATCTGCTGCTGGCCAATGTGCTGGCGCAGTCGGAAGCGCTGATGAAGGGCCGCACACTGGAGGAGGCCAAGGCCCAGATGCTGGGCAAGGGCATGAAGGCGGACGAGGTGGAAAAAATCGCGCCGCACCGCGTCTTCACCGGCAACCGGCCCTCGATGACGATCCTCTACAAGATCCTCGACCCGCGCACGCTGGGCCGGCTGATCGCGCTCTACGAGCACCGCGTCTTCGTCGAGGGAGCGCTGTTTGACATCAATTCCTTCGACCAGTGGGGCGTCGAGCTCGGCAAGGAACTGGCGACCGCGCTGCTGCCTGTCGTGGAAGGGAAGAAGGATGCCGCCGGCGACGCCTCGACGGCAGGGCTGGTGGCGCATATTCGGGCACTGAGACGGGAAGGGTAGGGGCAGCCAATCTTGCACGACATTCGGGGAATCCTGTTCGACAAGGACGGGACGCTGGTCGACTTCCAGGCGACGTGGTTCGCCATTGGCGACAGGCTGGCGATGCAGGCCGCGAGCGGCGACCGCGACAAGGCCGATGCGCTGATGACCATCGCCGGCTACGATTTCGAGCGGCACTGCTTTCGGGCGGATTCGGTGTTCGCAGCCGGCACCAATGCGGACATCGTGGCGCTGTGGTATCCGCAAGTGCCGCCGGCGGAACGCGCGGAGATGACCGTCGGCTTCGACCGGTTCACGGCCGAGGAGGGCGCGGCGCAATCCGTGCCGCTGCCCGGCAGCCAGGAGGCTATCGCGGCGCTGCATGCGGCGGGGTTCCGGCTGGGCGTCGCGACCAACGATTCCACCGGCGGCGCGGAAAAGACGCTGCTGGCGCTGGGTGTCGCGCAGATGTTCGACGCGGCTTACGGCTATGACGGCGTCGCCAATCCGAAACCGGCGCCGGACGCCGTCCACGCCTTCTGCGACCTGACTGGACTAAAACCTTCGCAGGTCGCGATGGTGGGCGACAATCGCCACGACCTCGAAATGGCGCACGCCGCCGGCGCTGGCCTTGCGGTGGCAGTGCTGTCAGGCACCGGCACGCGCGAAAGCCTGGAGCCGATCGCCGACGTGGTCCTGAACTCGATCGCTGAACTGCCGGGGTATTTGGCGACGAAGTAAGCGAGCGCTGGCTTAAGCCCTGACCGTCGGCTCGCCAATTGGCACGCCGCAACCAACAGCTTCGATGCCGATTGTTGCGCCGCGCGGCCAGCCGGAGCAGAATGGCGGCAGTCATGCCATGCGACGACCGTGCGGGGCCGCTGCCGGCCCCCGGGGAGACAAGCAATGGACTGGAGCAAGGGGCGCGGCCGGCTGATCCTGATTGCAGGCGCAGTGGGGACTTTCTGCCTGTTGCTCGGCCTGGAGGCTTTCCGGGAGGAGGAGGACATCACGGTCGCGGATATTCTGACGGAAGCCGTGGGCATCGCGCTTCTCGTCGGTTGCTCGGCCTGTGTCGCGCTGCTGTCTTCGCGCCTGCGCGAACAGGAGGCCGATAGCTACGACCTGCGCGACGAGATCGCGCGACTGCGCGAGCGCGACACGCAATGGCGCTCCGGCCTGGCGGACCATTTCCAGGAGCTCGGCGCCGCGATCCAGCGCCAGTTTGCCGCCTGGGGTTGTACGCAGGCAGAGCAGGAGGTCGGGCTTCTGCTGATAAAGGGCTTCAGCCACAAGGAGATCGCGCGCATTCGCGGTGCGAGCGAGGCGACCATCCGCCAGCAGGCGACCACGCTCTACCACAAGGCCGAGCTGTCGGGCCGGGCGGCACTGTCCGCATATTTCCTTGAAGAGCTGCTGCTGCCGCCGCGCCCGGTGCCGCCGTCATTGGCCTCCGGCGGTGGCCTCGCTCGCCCTGAGATGTCGGAGGCGCTGACCGCCGCATCGCACCGGGCCGAGCGCGGCAGTTTTCCGTCGTCCTGATTCTTCGAACGGACCATGGGCGCCGGACAGGTTTGCGGCACATCCAGCGGGAGGTCGCGAACCGCGCGCATTCTGGGCTTGCTTCTTGGCGGCCTGTTGTCGCTGGCATTGTCCACGGCGGTCGAGGCCGAAGAAGACGAGCTGAGCGAAATCGTCGAGGAATGCACGGCGCCCTGCGCGGAATTTGAAATTACGACCGAGCTTCAAGGCGACCGGGTGTTCGCGGCCACACCACCGGCCCTGAAATCCTATGTGCTTCAGCCGACCATCACGGCCGACCTGGTGGTGGCGCCGACCGACTATCTGCGACTGGCAACGTCCATCATCACCGAGCCGGTCGTGGACCCGGCGCCGGGCGCGGATGCGGTCTTTGCTGGCATCGGCACCTATGTGGCCGAATTGTACACCATGGTCGAGGCTGGTCCCACGACAACGCGGCTGGGAAAATTCGACACGATCTTCAGTCTCTTCAGCGAAGTGGCCCCGGGGATCAACGCCGACGATCTGGCGTCCGACTTCGACGCGGACGAGCGCATGTGGGTGGGGAAGTTGTCCTCGGCTTCGAAGGCCTCGGCTTGAACCATGCGCTGGCGGCGACCTTGTTCAGCACGGATCGCACGGTGCTCAGCGAATCGCTCTTCACCAACCGGGGCAGGACCACTTTGGCGGAAGGCGGCGCGGGCAACACCAAGGGCCTGTCGTCGTTCTCGATCACGCTTGACGGCTGCGAAGGTTCGGAACCGGCGGATTGCTATTGGGACGGCGAATTCGGCTACAGGTTGGGCTTTCGCTACCAGAAGGCGGGGCAACCGACCGAGGAGGACATCGAAGACGGCGTGAAAACCGGCGACGAAATGGCTTACCTGGCGGCGGCGGCCAGGAGTTTCGAACTGGACGACATGACACTCAGGCTGCTGGGCGAGGTGGCCTTTCTCCGGCATTTCGATGGGGGCGAGGACGATGCCTTGATGGTCACAGGTTCCGCCGCGCTCGAGGCGGACGACCTGACCTACATTGCGAGCTACACGCAGCAGGTGAACATGATCGCCGACGGCCCGGATACCAGCGAGCACCTAGCCGATTTCGAGGTGCTCTATTCGCCCGATGGCGACAAGCCGTTGGCTGAAACCTCATGGCAACTCGCCGCGGCCTACACCTTCGCGATGAATGCGGAACACGAAAAAGCTCACATGTTCAGCGTTCGCGCGGTGTTCAATTTCAGCGGCGAGGTAGAGTTTGGCCGGTAGGCTGCCTGGCTTGTCGAGTCCGGCCTCGCGATTAGAAGGCTGTATTCCCGTACTCTCGTTGGTTGTTCTGGCCCGCCGGAGCACTCACATCCGTAGGATGAACCGTGCAAACAATTGAAAAGGCGAAGGGTTCTCCAGGCTAACACCTGCCGGATTTCGGTAGGCTCCCAGCCACTCCATGCTCGGTCCGTTGCGGCGCGTACCCGCCCGCAACGCAACCCCGCCCCGGAGGACATGCCATGCCAATTCTGCCCAACTTCGCCGCCGCCAAATTCAGCAATTCCACCGACATCGACAACCCGTTCTTCCCGCTGCCCGAAGGCACGATCAACAGCTACGGCGCAGCGATCACCGACCCCGAGACGGGGGAGGTGGAAACCGAGCGCAACGATCATTTCGCCACCTTCGAGACGAAGCTGATCGAGGGCGTCACGGCCACCGTCGTTCGCGACACCGCCTATGCGGACCGCGCGCTGGCCGAGGACACGCTCGACTGGTACGCGCAGGACGATACCGGCAATGTCTGGTATCTCGGCGAGATCGTCGTGAATTACCGCTACGACGATGACGGCAACTTCATCGGCACGGACTTCGACGGGTCGTGGGAGACCGGCGTGGACGGCGCGGCGCCGGGCTGGATCATGCGCGCGGCGCCGAAGGTCGGCGACAGTTATTTTCAGGAACTCTATCCCGGCGTGGCGGAGGATGAGGGCGAGGTGATCGCCACCGGCCTGACCATCACCACCGACTTCGGCACCTACCACAATGTCGTGAAGATTCTCGACACGTCGGGCCTGGAGCCCGGCGTAGGCGCTTTCAAATATTTTGCGCGGGGCATCGGCCAGGTGTTCGAGGAAGAGATCACGCTGCCGGACGAAGAGGTCGAACTTGCCAGCGGCCTGCAGAACCAGCGCCAGGTCGATAACTCGGAGCCCGTCGATCCGGACGATCTTGCCTTTGCGGGAGACGGAACGAAAAAGACAGTCACTTTCCTCGGCGAGGATGCGAACACCAGGAACGCGATCGGCGCCTATTTTTTCGATCCGACGACGGGCGAGATCGGCGAGGCGCGCATCCTCTTTGCCGATACGTCGGTCGCGAAGGCGGGCGCCAAAGCCACGCTGACCGTCCCTGAAGGGCAGTCGCTCGGTCTCTTCCTCATCCCCGACATCGAGAACCTCGGCATCGATCTCGAGGACTATGCGAGCGGCGGCCTGTTTTTCCGCAACTTCCAGACGGGTGATGTCGCGCATCTTTATGACGGCAGCAATGCCACGACCTACACGCCCGGCCCGGCCACGATCTTTGACGGCTTGGCGCCGCTCGTCACCGACGCCGACGGCAATCTGCTGCCGATCCGGGCGTTCCATTCCGCCGGGAACCGCGACGGCTTCAATTTCCTCAATCCCGTGGCCGGCGAAAACGCCCGCGCGGCCGATCTGGAGGACGACGAGGATGATGAGGACGAGGACGATGAGGACGCCTCTGTCGTCAGTTTCGAGGACGGGCTTGCGAGCACCGACGATTTCGACGGCGACTTCGACGACGCCTTCGTGGCCGTCGGCGACTCGCGGCTCAGCCGGGATGAGCTGAACGACCTGGTCGAGGAAATCGGCATCAGCCGGCGCGTCGGCACCGACAGCCGCGACCAGCTCATCGGGCACCGTGACGACGATCAGCTCATCGCACTGAGCGGCAACGATTTCATCCGCGGTCGCGGCGGCGACGACCAGATCGAGGCGGGCGACGGCAACGACCGCGTCCATGGCGATTCCGGTGACGACGAGATTTTTGGCGAGGTGGGCAACGACACGCTCTGCGGCGGCAAGGGCAACGATACGGTCGAAGGGGGCGAAGGCAACGACCGCCTCGGCGGTGGGGCCGGCAAGGACGAGCTTTCCGGCGACGAGGGCAATGACAGGCTCTACGGCGGCAATGGCTTCGACGATCTCAAGGGAGGCGAGGGGGACGATCGGGTCTGGGCCGGCGGCGGCGGGGCGCGGATGTCCGGCGGCGCGGGCGACGATGTGCTCTACGGCAAGACTGGGGCCAAGGACGTCTTCGTTTTCGAGTTGAGCCCGTTCGGCGATGACCTGATCCGCTACTTCGACAACGGCAAGGACCGCATCGAGATCGCAACTTATCTCGACGTGGAGGGTTTCGACGACATCGAGGTCGAACAACAGGGACAATCGACCGTGCTGACCTTCGCCGAGGGAACGGTCGAAATCCTCAATTTCAATTCCGCGCTGGTCGACGCCTCCGATTTCCGCTTCGTCTGACAAGGGCGGGGGCTGCATGATCGGGCCGCCTGCGGCGCGGCGGACGGCCCGATCGCGAATTGCCCGGACCGGGCGAGCAACGCGCATGATGTGCGACGCTTCGCTCGCGCATCGAAAACACCTAGTTTGCGCGGATGCAGTTCGATTCCTCGCAATTCATCCGCGCCAACCTGCGGCTTGCCCCGGTGCTATCGCTGCCGGAGATCCGCCTGCACATGGCGACGCCGGCAAGCGGGCTGTGGCGACTCGCAGGCAGAGGCGCCGCCGCCATCCCGCCCTATTGGGCCTATCCCTGGGCGGGCGGGTTGGTGCTTGCCCGGTATGTCCTCGACCATGCCGAGATCGTCGCCGGACGACGCGTGCTCGACCTGGGTGCCGGGTCGGGTCTTGTCGGTATCGCCGCCGCGAAAGCCGGCGCGGCGCGGGTGTTCGCCGCCGAGACGGACAGCCATGCGCGTATCGCCGTCGGGCTCAACGCGGCCGAAAACGGCGCAGCGGTCGAGCTGTTCGAGGGCGATGTGCTGGCCGGAGCGCCGCCCGCCGCCGACATCGTGCTGGCGGGAGACGTGTTCTATGACAAGGATGTTGCCGCGCGAATGCTGGTCTTTCTCGACCGGTGTCTTGCGGCCGGCATCGCGGTGCTCGTCGGTGATCCGGGCCGCGCCCACCTGCCGCGCGGCCGCCTGCGAGCCGTCGCGGAATATGCCGTGGCGGATGTTGGCGACGGAGCCGCGCGGACGCCCGCTTGGGTTTATCGGCTCGAACCGCCCGCAGGCCGGGGCAACGCGCCCACGGTCTGACGGTCGTTGCGCATGACGGCTTGGACCCGCGCGGAAGTCAGCCGCCCAGCGCCTCGGCGATGAAACGGCCGGCCGATTGCGTGGCCTGACGCCCTGCGGTGAGCTTTGCCGACCACAGATGCCATGCATGGATCATGTGCGGCCAGACCTCCAGCCTTGTCGGCACATCAGACGCGCCGAGTTTTCCGGCGATCCGCACGGCATCGTCGAGCAGCGTTTCCGCCGATCCGACCTGCACCAGAACTGGCGGCAGGCCGGAAAGGTCGGCATGCAGTGGGGAAACCAGCGGGTCACGCGGATCGTGGCCGGCAAGATAGTTGGCGGTGAGCTGCTCCAGATAGTCGCGATGGATAAGCGGATCGATGGCCGCCTTGCTGTCGATGGTGGCGCCGGTCATTTGCAGGTCGACCCAGGGTGACACCAGCCACGCGGCGGCCGGCAGCGGCTTTTTCGCGTCGCGCAGGCGCTGCATCAGCGCCAGCGACAGGCCACCGCCGGCGCTGTCGCCGCCGATGGCGATGCGGTTCGGGTCGATGCCCTGGGCAAGCAGGAATTCGAAGGCGGCGGTGGCGTCGTCCAGCGCTGCCGGGAACGGGTTTTCCGGCGCCAGCCGATAAGCCAGCGCCAGCGTGCGGATTTTGGCCGCGCGCCCGGTCTCGCCGACCATGCCGCGATGGCTCTTGATCGAGCCCGAGCAATAGCCGCCGCCGTGAAAATAGAACAGGACTTTTGATGGGTCGCTGCCAAGCGCCAGCGACCATTCCGCCTCGCAACCGCCGACGCTTACCGGCTCGAAGCGTATGTCCGGCGCGACGCCGTAGGCCGATGCGACCGCGTCCAGTCGTTCCCGCCGCTCCGCCAGGCTCGCCGGCCTGGGTTGCGAAGTGAGCAGCGCCCTTACAAGATCGATTTCCTCGCCCATGCTTGTCCCCCGCCAGCTGCTGTCCTGCAAACCATAAGGTGGCGGCGAAGCGAAGGCGAGGCCCGCCGTCCTATGGTCGATCAGCGCCCGAGGATGATGGCCCGGCCACGGCCGCCACGAAGCGCCGCAAACTGTCGGCGACAAACTCCTGCACCGGTTGTTCCGGCCCAAATCCCCACCACAGCAGCGATCCTTGCCAGTGCGAGGCGAGCAGCAGGCCGATGTCTTGCGGAGCGCCGGGCGCCGCGGCGAAGCAAGCGTCGAGCGCATTGCACAACGCGACTTTCCAGGCGGCGCCCCGCGCGCGCAAAACCGGGTCGCGAAAATCCTCGCGCAACACCATCAGTCCCTCGGCATAGGCTTCGATGCCGCCATAGCTGCCGGACAGCGCGACCAGCAGCGCGACGGCGCCCTCCGGCGTCTTCGGCATTTCCGCCGAGAGCCGCGCGGTCTTTTCGTCGAGCGCATCCCAGGCATTCAGCAGGGCGACCTGCTTCAGCCGATCCTTGCCGCCGAAACGCTGCACCAGCGTTGCACCGGAAAGGCCGCTGGCTTTGGCAAGGGCGGAAAAGGTCAGCGCCTCTGGTCCGTCGCGATGGATGATTTCAAGCGCGGCGTCGAGCACATCGCCATCCGGTTTGGTCTTTTTCCGAGGCATCTTGACTCTAATTTATAAACGAACGATCATTTATAAATGACTTTGGTGGAGATGGCCAGAGCCGCGGCGAACGGAATGCAGGAGAAAACGATGGCAAGCGAGAGCAAACAGTCCCTGGAAGGCAAGGTCGCCCTGGTGGCCGGCGCGACGCGCGGCGCCGGCCGTGGCATCGCGACGGAACTCGGCGCGGCAGGTGCGACGGTCTATGTGACCGGCCGCACGACCCGCGACCGGCAGTCGGAATACAAGCGGCCGGAGACGATCGAAGAAACGGCGGACCTTGTCACGGCAGCAGGCGGCAAGGGAATTGCCGTTCGTGTCGATCATCTGGTGCCGCAGGAGGTCGAGGCGTTGGTGGCGCGCATCCGCGCCGAACAAGGCCAGCTCGACGTGCTGGTCAACGATGTCTGGGGTGGCGAAACGCTATTCGAGTGGAACAAGCCGGTCTGGGACCATAACCTGGAAAACGGCTTACGGCTGCTCAGGCTCGGTGTCGATACCCATCTGATCACCGCGCATTTCGCCCTGCCGCTGCTGATCGAGCGGCCGGGCGGGCTGCTGGTCGAGGTGACCGATGGCACGGCGGAATACAATGCCGATCACTACCGGCTGTCGCCCTTCTATGATCTGGCGAAAGTCTCGGTGAACCGCCTGGCCTGGGCGCATGCCAAGGACCTGGCGCCGCACGGCGCGACTTCCGTGTCGATCACGCCCGGCTGGCTGCGTTCGGAAATGATGTTGGGCCACTACGGCGTGAGCGAGGAGAACTGGCGCGACGGGACGAAGATCGTGCCGCATTTCGTCATCTCCGAGACGCCGCGTTTTGTCGGCCGTGCGATTGCGGCGCTCGCCTCCGATCCGGAGCGCGCCCGCTGGAACGGCCAGTCGCTGTCGAGCGGCGGCTTGGCGAGGGTCTACGGCTTCACCGATCTCGACGGTTCGCGGCCCGATGCCTGGCGGTATGTCGTCGAGGTGCAGGATGCCGGCAAGCCGGCTGATGCGACCGGGTATCGGTAGGAGGCATTGGCGCTGGCCGGTCCTGTTGCAGTCGGCGCGGCGTCAGGACCGCGGCTGTCCGAGGGCAGCCCTCCTGGCCAGCGTCGTCTATCGCTTCTGGATCAGCGAGACGTGGACGGCGAGCGGTGTCATCAAAGGTTGTGGCTCAGCAATCACGCGGCGGTGCAGTCCGGATTCGAGCCGGTCGGCAAAGGCTTTGCGGAACGACGTGTCGCGGTCGGGATCGAGCGCGGCGAGCAGTGACGGCCGGAACGGAGCCTGGAAGAAGCCGACATACTGGTCGGCAAGTGTCTTCGCGTCGCCAGTGGCCTGATAGGGTCCCCAGAACGGATCGGGCAGGTCGTTGAGAAAGTCCTCAGCCAGGACGAGGCCGCAAAAATCGCCATTGGCGAATGGCGCGCGCACGTCGGCGGGGTAGCGCTCGTAGCAGAGCACCGTCATGCGCGCTGCTTCGGCCTCGCGCAGCGTGCCGTCGGCCGCCATGGCGTCGAGCTCTGCCTGCGCCCATCCCATCAGGACCGGAAAGGTCGACGGTTCGTCGTCGGGCATACTGGGCTGCACCACCACCAGGCAACCGCCGGGCCGAAGCTCCGCCGCGCGGTGGGTGAGGAATATCAGCCAGTCGTCGGCCGAGCGTCGCTCGAAGGCCCGGCGGGTGTCTCCCGTGGTGAGACGGCACCAGATATGCCCGGCCCCCGCGATTGGGGCGGCGCTCAGCCAATGGATCGCGTAGGAACACCAGCCAAAGGTGACGGAACCGGCAGGCAGCACCTGCTCGTAAAAGGAGCGGCCGACGGCTGAGGTGAAAATGTTCTGCGCGCCGAGATAGCTGTCCTCGCTGTCCCTCAGCAGGCAAAACAGCGTCGAGAAATCATTGTCTGGCTGATCTGTGTGGACGACTGAGACGGGCGAGCTGGCGCCCAGCCGGGCGCGGGTTTCGGCTATCGCCGCGCCGATCGGAACGAGCGAATTGCGCCCCTGCGCACTGCCATAGTCGGCGATGGTGACCGGCCCGTCGCCCAGCGGCATCCGTTCGAATGCCCGGGCGATCGCCGGAAGCCCATGCGCGCCGCCGCCTGCCTGCAGCCGCGAGCGCTCGTTGTAGAAGCCGCCGCGCTCCATCGGCGCCGGCCGGGTCGGCGCATCGGCACCCGGCTTGGCGCCGCTCATCGCTGCCACGTGCCGAGGCCGTTGGCGTCGTAGAAGTTTATGGTGAAGCCGGTGGCAACGCCGTTTTGCATGGCGAAGCGGACGGTGGACTTCGAGCCTGCCGGCGCGTTCTCGCCGGAAGGCGTCATGGCGAAGGTGTCGCCGTCCCAAGAGACTAGGGGGAACACGGTCGGACGGGGGCCGAGCGCGATGGAGAGTTGTTGGCCGTCGGTCCGTACTGTTGCCGTGCCGAAAAACGGGTTGCGGAACTCGCCGACATAGCTGTCGAACGGTTTCGGGGCCTGCGGATTGGCCGGCGGCTGCTCGCCCGCCAGATCGCCCTCGGGGTTGTAGTAGGCCTGCATCAGGCCGTTGTAGAGGGGATACCAGTCGCGGATCGGCGCGCCGTATTGGACCGTATCCATGAACTGGGCGGCGATGCTCTCGGCGGCGCCCACCGGCGAGCCGTTGGTGAGCACGACGATGCCGATATCGGCGGAAGGCAGGATCTGAAAATAGGTACCGGCGCCGAGCAGGAACGCGCCGGAATGGCCCATCCCTGTGCGGCCGTTCGGATTGACGCCGACATTGAAGCCGTAGCCGTAGAAGCCGGAACGCGCGTCGGCCGCGTGTGCGGGGGAGCTGAAGGATTGCGCGGTGATCGCCGGTTGCAGGTCCTTCGCCGCGATGTTCGGCTGGCGCGGAGCGTGACCCACGCCGAGCAGCAGTTTCAGCCATTCGGCGAGATCGACCACGTTGGACGACACGCCGCCCGCCGGCGCCTGTGCGTCGGGGTCGCGGTCATAGAGCGGCTGGAAGCGGCCGTCGACCAGCGCGTGCAGCACGGCGCGGTTCGGCCGCGCCAGATAGTCGGCGTGGCGCGAACTGGTGGAGGTCATGCCGAGCGGCTTGTAGAGAACGTCCTGCGCCAGGTCTTCCCAAGCCTGCCCGGACGCGGCCGCCACCGCCTCGGCGGCGGTGGTCGTGCTGAAATTGGCGTAGTGGTAGGAGGTGCGGAACGAATCCAGCGGCAGTTGAGACAGGCGCGCCAGGATATCGGAGCGCGAAAACCCCAGGTCCTCCAACTCGTCGCCGGCGGCGAAGGGCAGGCCGGTGCGGTGCGCGAAGAAGTCGCCGATGGTGGCGTGGGCGGATACATAGGGGTCGCTCAGCGCAAAACCCGGCAGCCGGCTGGAGACCGGATCATTCCACGAGACGACGCCCTTGGTGACCTGGATCGCGGCGATGGTCGCCGAGATCGACTTGGACACCGACGCGACCTGGAAGACGGTGGTGGGATCGACGGGCGCTGGATCGCCCAGTCTCCTGACGCCGAAACCTTGCGAAAACACAGTCTCGCCGCCATGCACGACGGCAACCGCGACGCCCGGCACCGCGCTGCGCTGCATGATGTCGGAGACATAGCCGGGCAGCGCGGCAAGACCTAGGGTGAGGCCGTTCGCCGCCATCGGCATCACGTCCTCGGACGGTGTCGGCCCGAGCTGGACGGGGAGCGATTGGGCAAGCGCTGGCCCCAACGCCAGCGCCAGCGAGGTCACGACGACAGCCGGGATGCGAAGGGTTTTGCCTGCGATCCGTGTCGAGCCGATGTGCATGGCCGTCCCCCCTTGCCTATGCCGTGCCCGGCACGGTCGGCCGAGCTAGGCGCGGAAAGCTGAACAGGCCCTTAAACGCACGGCGACAATCCACTTTATCCCGCTTCTCGACCGACAAAAAGGGTTTCCGGTCGGCAATGCGCTCCGTCCCGAACCGGGCGGACCCGGGACAGGCGCTTTTCGTGGCGGTCTTAGTGCAGGAAACTTTGGTCCAACCCCATCTGCTCGACGAAAGGTCTTTCGTCGGCCAGCGCCGTCGCAAACGCTTTGCTGGCGACAATCCCGCGAAGATATCTTGCCAAAGCCGGATAGCGGTCCGGATCGACGGGGAAGCCCATATATTGATAGACGATGAAGTTCGAAGCGATCGCGATGTCGGCGATGGTCAGTGCGTCGCCGACCAGGAATTGTCTCGTCGCCTGTGAGTCCAGATAGCCGAAAATCTTCGGCTGCACGGTATCCAGAACAGTATCGACGATTGCCTGGTCGGTCGCCTCCTTGCGGATCTTGGGGTGGACGACCGTCTGGTGGAACAGCGGGTGGATGACGTTTCGGAAGAGAGTTCCGCCGGCATAGGCGTCGAACCACAGCGCGCGGCCGTAGCTGTCGGGGTCTGCCGGCAGGATCGCCGACGAGGGATATGTTCTCTCGAGATAGAGGCAGATGGCCGTCGAGTCCGCCAGCCTGAAATCGCCGTCTTCCATGACCGGGATGAGCCCGGTCGGGCTCAGTTCGTTCCAATTGGATGGCGGATTGCCGGGGATGACCGGAATCACCACCTCCAGCCTGTAATCAAGCTTCTTGAGAATCGCGGTGACGATGGTCTTGCGCGTGTGGACCGACAGCGGAACGCCGTGGATCGTGAGCATTTGGTTTTCCTTTCCACTTGTCTTGGCGCACGGAGGAAGGCGCGGGAACGCTCGCCGGGCGCGCCGTGCCGCGTCCGGGCGAATTGCAATGATGGAGGGCTGTCTGTCAGGCGGCCTTGCGAACCGGGAACTGGATTTCCACCAGCGCCGCCGCGAGGCCTGGCGATCCGACAACGGGTTCGAGGAACACCTCGCGGCAGGAGCCGGCGATTTCGCAGCCGTTCGCCTCGATCCATGTGCCGATGGCGCCGAAGGAGGAGTGGCTCGTCGGATCCGTACCCACTCTGACGATCGTCGCCATGGTTTTGACCGCCGGAAGCTCGCTTGGTTTCAGGACGTGGTCGCCGGCTATGCGCACGCTGGCATTCGAGGGGCGTGTCAGCGAAAAGCCGATCTCAAGTTCGAGTCTCTCGTCTTCGTGATCGTTGCGCGCCACGACGACTAGCTTGTCGCGAAGGGGTATGCGGATCTGACGGCCGCCGTCATCGGCGACCGCACGGATCATGTGCACCGCCTCTTCCATGTCCTGGCAGGAGCACTTCAGCGCCAGGAAGGGCGTGGCGGGGACGGATTTCACGACGACGTCGTACCCATCCATTCCATCTTGCCGGTCGATCTGTGCGATTCGCGATTCGATGTGCCGGAGCCGCGCCTCCTCCTCGCGCAGCGACTGCTCGACCTGCGACCGCTTGATGATCAGCATCCCGCGCAGTTCTGCCGGAGAAATCTCGTTCTGCAGCAGCGGCGCGATCTGGTCGAGCGAAAGACCAAGCTCCTTGAGCGCAAGAATGCGATTCAGGCGCTGAAGCTGCCGTATGCTATAATAGCGATAACCGGTCTCAGGGTCGGTCCGGGCCGGCCGCAGCAGGCCGATCTGGTCGTAGAAGCGCAACTGCCGTCCCGACACCTGGGCGATCTGCGCAAACTCGCCTATTCGAAACACCGACGCCTCCTTATCCGATCATCCGGATACCTTGTGGCGGTTTGACGCGGCGTCAAAGTCAAGCGGAAAAATCAAGGGCGGCGGCAAGCGCTTATTGCGGCGGATAATAGAGGCCAAACCACCCGATTCACACGGCGTCGCGCTACCCCCGCAGCGCCCGCCGCAGAATCTTGCCGACCGGCGTCTTCGGCAGTTCGGTGCGGAATTCGATGTAGCGCGGGCGCTTGTAGCCGGTGAGGTTGTTCTTGCAGAAGTCGCGGATCATGTCCTCGGTCAGCGCAGAATCCTTCTTCACCACGAACAGTTTCGGCACTTCGCCCGAATGCTCGTCGGGCACGCCGATGGCCGCGACCTCCAGCACGCCGGGCATCGCCGCCACGACTTCCTCCAGCTCGTTGGGATAGACGTTGAAGCCGGAGACCAGGATCATGTCCTTCTTGCGGTCGACGATCTTGGTGAAACCGCGCTCGTCCATGAAACCCATGTCGCCGGATTTGAAATAGCCGTCGGCGGTCATCACCTTGGCGGTCTCGTCGGGCCGGTTCCAGTAGCCGGCCATCACCTGCGGACCGCGGATGCAGATCTCGCCGACCTGGCCGAGCGGCAAATCGTTGCCGTCGTCGTCGCGGATGGCGATGTCGGTGGAGGGGATCGGCAGGCCGATCGTACCGGTGAAGGAGCCGCCGCTGACGCGGTTGGCGGTGGCGACCGGCGAGGTCTCGGACAGTCCGTAGCCTTCGGTGATGCTGACCTTGGTCAGCGCCTGCCAGCGGTCGGCCACACCTTTCTGCACCGCCATGCCGCCGCCCATGGTGAGCACCAGCGCGGAAAAATCGAGCTTTCGGAAATCCTCGTTGTTGAGCAGCGCGTTGAACAGCGTGTTGAGGCCGGGGAAGAAATGGTAGGGCTGCTTCTCCAACTCCTTGACGAAGCCGGGGATGTCGCGCGGGTTGGGGATGAGCAGGTTGAGCGCCCCCTGCTGCATGCCCATCAGCGCGTTCACCGTCAGCGCGAAGATGTGGTAGAGCGGCAGCGCGCAGACAAAGGTGAGGTTTTCCGGCTTGGCCTTGACGCTGTAGGCGTCTTCCAACCACAGCTTGAGCTGCTCAACATTGGACAGGATGTTGCGGTGGAGCAGGGTGGCGCCCTTGGCGACGCCGGTCGTGCCGCCGGTATATTGCAGGAAGGCGACGTCGTCCGGACCGACCTCGACGGGTTTCAGGCGGCTGCCGCCCTTCAGCGCGGTCGGGAAGGGTGTGTGGCCGGGCAGCGACCAGGCCGGCACCATCTTCTTGACGCGGCGTACCACCAGGTTGACCAGCAGCCCCTTGAGGCCGAGCATGTCACCCATGGTCGCGACGACGACATGTTTGATCGCTGTATGCGCCACCACCGCCTGCAGCGTCGCGGCAAAGTTTTCGAGGATGACGATCGCTTCGGCGCCGGAATCCTTGAGCTGGTGTTCTAGCTCGCGCGGCGTGTAGAGCGGGTTGACGTTCACGACGATATAGCCGGCGCGCAGGATGCCCATCATGGCGACGGGATATTGCAGCACGTTGGGCATCATGATCGCGACGCGCGCGCCCTTGGCCAGCCCCTTCGATTGCAGGAAGGCGCCGAACGCCGCGGATTTGGTTTCCAGATCGGCGTAGGTCATCTGCTTGCCCATGCAGGCAAAGGCGGCGCGGCCGGAATAGCGTTTGCAGGCGCCGACCAGCAACTCGCCGATCGAGCGGTCCGGAAGCGGCCCGATCTCGGTGGGAACCGCCTCGGGATAGCTGTTGAGCCAGGGCCTTGCGACCGGCGCGCCCGCCTCGCTGGTGGATGTCGCCATGATACCTCCCGTCGGCGATCGCTTCCTCGTTCCCAACCTCGAGGCAAGCAAAGGCTCAACAGTTGTAGTGCGCCGGCTTCGGCGGTGGCAAGCCTCACGCGACACAACCGCGCTCACGTGGCGTCATGTCGGCGGCAGTGGCCGAAGCCTCCGCCGATGGCCCACAGAAGCCGGCTGATCACGCTACATCCATACCCCCGCTAGAAGCAAAAACTCTAGGCAAAGGGAAAGAAAATCCAAAATTCCGGGCTACACAACAAAACCATTTTCTTCCCAAGCGGAAATCGTATGGGGTGTTCCAAAGCCGGAGAAACGGTGCTTATATGCCGCCTTCGCGAGCCTGCTAGAGGGGCTTGGAATAAATAACAGGGAGCAACCAATGTTAAGGAAACTGACTTTCGCGGCCGCGCTTCTGGCGGCGACCGCGCTGACGGGCGCTGCGAACGCAAAAACGTTCGTGTTCTGCTCGGAAGCCTCGCCGGAAGGATTCGATCCGGGAATCTACACGGGCGGCAACACCTTCGATGCCTCCGCCCACACGGTCTACAACGGCCTGCTGCAGTTCAAGCCGGGCACGACTGAGCCGGTCGCAGCACTCGCCGAAAGCTGGACGATCTCCGATGACGGTCTGCAGTACACCTTCAAGCTGCGCCCCGGCGTGAAGTTCCAGACCACCGAATTCTTCACCCCGACCCGCGAGCTGAATGCGGACGACGTGATCTTCTCGTTCGATCGTCAGTGGAAGGCGGACAATCCCTGGAACAAGTATGTCGAGGGCGCCTCCTGGGAATATTTCGCCGGCATGGGCATGGGCGACCTGCTCGACAAGATCGAGAAGGTCGACGACCTGACCGTGAAGTTCACGCTGAAGCGCAAGGAAGCTCCCTTCCTCGCCAATGTCGCGATGCCCTTCGCCTACATCCTGTCGAAGGAATATGCCGACAAGCTGCAGGCTGACGGCAAGATGAACCAGATGAACCAGATGCCGCTCGGCACCGGCCCGTTCTCCTTCGTCGCCTATCAGCAGGACGCCGTGATCCGCTACAAGGCCAATCCGGACTACTGGGGCGGCAAGCAGAAGATCGACGACCTGGTCTTCGCCATCACCACCGACGCCTCGGTGCGCTACCAGAAGCTGCAGGCCGGCGAATGCCACCTGATGCCCTATCCGAACCCGGCCGACGTCGCAGCGATGAAGAAGGACCCGAACCTGAAGGTGTCGGAGCAGGAGGGCCTGAACGTCGCCTACCTCGCCTACAACACCACGCAGGCTCCCTTCGACAAGGTCGAGGTGCGCAAGGCGCTCAACATGGCGATCAACAAGCAGGCGATCGTCGACGGCGTCTTCCAGGGTCTGGCGACTCCCGCCAAGAACCCGATCCCGCCGACCATGTGGTCCTACAACAATGCCGTCGAGGACGATAAATACGATCCGGAAGCGGCCAAGAAGATGCTGGCCGACGCCGGCGTCAAGGATCTGTCGATGAAGCTCTGGGCCATGCCCGTGTCGCGTCCCTACATGGTCAACGCGCGCCGCGCCGCCGAGCTGATGCAGGCGGACCTGGAGAAGGTCGGCGTCAAGGCCGAGATCGTCTCCTATGAGTGGGCCGAATATCTCGACAAGTCGAAGGCCAAGGACCGCGACGGCGCCGTCATCCTCGGCTGGACCGGCGACAATGGCGATCCGGACAACTTCCTCGACACGCTGCTCGGCTGCGACGCCGTCGGCGGCAACAACCGCGCGCAGTGGTGCAACAAGGAGTTCGACGAACTGGTCACCAAGGCCAAGGAAGCGAGCAGCCAGGAAGAGCGCACCAAGCTCTACGAACAGGCGCAGGTCGTCTTCAAGAAGGAAGCGCCGTGGAACACCATCGACCACTCCCTCGCCATCGTTCCGATGCGCAAGGGCGTCGAAGGCTTCGTCCAGAGCCCGCTCGGCGATTTCAAGTTTGACGGCGTCGACATTGCGGAATAACGCCGTATAAGCCACGATAGCGGGGCGCCCGTTTTGCGGGCGCCCTTTTTTCTTATCCGCAGAAGGCAGCCGGCGAAGACCGGCGTCCGGGGACACGGCGGGAGACATTGATGTTCCGATTTTTGCTAAGCCGGCTGCTGATCCTGATCCCGACCTTCATCGGTGTCTCGCTGCTGGCGTTCTTTCCGATCCGGCTACTGGCCGGCGATCCGGTCGCGCTGTTGTCAGGCGAGCGCGTGATGTCGCCGGAACGCCATGCCGAGATCTCGCACCAGCTCGGCCTCGACCGCCCCTATATCGTGCAGTACCTGGATTATCTCTGGAAAATCGTGCACGGCGACTTTGGCGTCTCGATTTCCCAGAAGGCGCCGGTGCTCGACCAGTTCTTCCAGCTCTTCCCGGCGACGCTCGAACTGTCGCTGTGCGCGATCATCTTCGCCATCGTCATCGGCATTCCCGCTGGCATCCTGGCTGCCGTCAAGCGCGGGTCGATCCTCGACCAGCTCGTCATGGGCACGGCGCTGATCGGCTTTTCCATGCCGATCTTCTGGTGGGGCCTTTTGCTGATCATCCTGTTCTCCGGCATTCTGCAATGGACGCCGGTGTCGGGGCGCATCTCGTTGATGTATTTCTTTCCTTCGGTCACCGGCCTGATGCTGGTCGACTCGCTGCTGTCGGGAGAGCCCGGCGCCTTCAAATCCGCCGCCAGCCATCTGATCCTGCCGACGATCGTGCTGGGCACGATCCCGCTCGCCATCATCGCGCGGCAGACGCGCTCGGCCATGTTGGAGGTGCTGTCGGAGGATTATGTGCGAACCGCCCGCGCAAAAGGCCTGTCTGCCTTCCGGGTCGTCGGCGTGCATGCGCTGCGCAACGCCTTGATCCCGGTGGTGACGACGATCGGCCTGCAGGTCGGCGTCATGCTCGCCGGCGCGATCCTGACGGAATCGATCTTCTCCTGGCCGGGCGTCGGCAAATGGATGGTCGATTCGGTGTCGCGCCGCGACTATCCCGTTATCCAGGGCGGCCTGCTGATCATCGCCGGCCTCGTCATGCTGGTGAATCTGATCGTCGACCTGCTCTACGGTCTCATCAATCCGCGCATCAGGCACTGAGGAGAAGGCCATGGCAAACGTCGTTTCGCCCGCGCCCGCCGGCCCCGCGACCAGCGTCGACCCCTCGCGCCGCGCGCGGTTCACCGAATTCTGGTATTATTTCTCGGAGAACCGCGGCGCCGTCGCTGGTCTTTGCTTTTTCATCTTCCTCGTGCTCCTGGCGATCTTCGCGCCGTTCATCGCGCCGCACGCCCCGCAGGAACAGTACCGCGACGCGGTTCTGGTGCCGCCTTTCTGGCAGGAGGGCGGGCGCTCCGCCTTCCTGCTCGGCACCGACCAGGTCGGCCGCGACCTGCTCTCGCGCCTGATCTACGGCACGCGCTATTCGCTGTTCATCGGCGTTATCGTCACTGTGATCGCGCTGGTCGGCGGCATCCTGCTCGGCGTCATCGCCGGCTATTTCCGCGGCTGGATCGATACGTTGATCATGCGCGTCATGGACGTGATCCTGGCCTTTCCGTCACTGTTGCTGGCGCTGGTTCTGGTCGCGATTCTCGGGCCTGGCCTGACCAATGCGATGATCTCGGTGGCGGTGGTCTACCAGCCGCATTTCGTACGCCTGACGCGCGCCGCCGTGATGGCCGAAAAGTCGCGCGACTATGTCGTTGCGGCCCAGGTGGCGGGCGCCGGGCCGCTGCGCCTGATGTTCAAGACCATCCTGCCCAACTGTATGGCGCCGCTGATCGTGCAGGCCACGCTGTCCTTCTCCAACGCCATTCTCGATGCCGCCGCACTCGGCTTCCTCGGCATGGGCGCGCAGCCGCCGACGCCGGAATGGGGAACCATGCTGGCCGAGGCGCGCGAATTCATCCTGCGCGCCTGGTGGGTGGTGACACTGCCCGGCCTGGCGATCCTGGTCACGGTGCTGGCGATCAACCTGATGGGCGACGGCCTGCGCGACGCGCTCGACCCGAAGCTGAAGCGGAGCTGAATCGCTTGGCCTGCTTCTCGAACATCAGCGAGGCGCAGTCGATCGTGCTTGCCGCGGTGTTCGCAGCGCTGGTCGGCGCGCTGAGCTGGCTTGCCAAGTCCGCGGTGGCCGGCATGGTCTGGTTCTACAACCGCCTGACCCGCGAGATCGAAATGACCGTTGCCCTGCGCGCCGAGATCGAGACGTGCGTGAAGTCGCTTGAGACGTTCGCAAAGGAAGAGACCGCCTCTTCTATCAAGGCGCAGATGGCGGCTTCGCAGGACTATCGAATCTTCGTGCCGCTCGACCGTGACTATTTCATTTTCGATCTGATCAAGCCGGACATCTCACTGCTTCCAGAAGCGTCGATTCGGGAGGTCGTGAAATTCTATGATGGGATGGGAGCTTTCGACACACTGCTCGCCTCGTTTCAGGACGTCCGCTTCGAAAGCTTTCCGGTCGAGCGACGGATGGGCTATATCGACTCGATGATTGGGGCGGCGGCCAACGTTCTTTCCGACGGAGCCGCCGCGACCGAGGTTCTGGCGAACGCACGCCGAAGGCTGCTTGCCAAGCGCAATGTCAGTCTCGCGGTTTTGGTAGTTGGTCTCGGCGTGTCCGCCCTTGGCGCAGGAGCCTTCGCGCGCTCGGTCGCAGCCTACTGCGGAGTAGGCTGATGTTGCCTTCAGCGACCTGCGACGGGTGGTATGATGGGACGAAGCATTTTGCGGTTCTTTCGCGCTTACCACGACATATCGTGACTGACGTAAAGATAACACCTGCGCGCGGGCCTTTCAATGAAAGTAGCGACCGGCGCGGTGCGCAACGATCAGTAGATCGGCCTCGGTCCGGTCGGTCCGTTTATCGGCGTCAGGGCGGCAGGGGGCGGGGCTTTGACGAACGCATATCTTCACCTCTTGTCCAAGGCATAGTGTAGTTTAGTGACAAAACCAAGGAAGGCAAAAATGCCTCTTCTCGAAATCGAAAATCTGGTCGTCGAATTCCAGACGGCATCAGGGCCGTTCCGGGCGGTGGACGGTGTGTCGCTGGCGGTGAGCGAGCGCGAGGTGCTGGCGATCGTCGGCGAGTCCGGATCGGGCAAGTCGGTGTCGATGCTGGCCGTCATGGGCCTGCTGCCCTGGACCGCCAAGGTGACGGCCGACAAGATGACCTTCGGCGGCCGCGACCTGCTTTCGCTGACGCCCGCCGACCGGCGGAAAATGGTCGGCAAGGACATGGCGATGATTTTTCAGGAGCCGATGGCCAGCCTGAATCCCTGTTTCACCGTCGGTTTCCAGATCGAGGAGATGCTGAAAACCCATATGGGCCTCGACCGCAAGGCGCGGCGGGCACGGGCCATCGAATTGCTGAAGCAGGTCGGCATTCCGCAGCCTGAGGAGCGGCTCGGCGCCTATCCGCACCAGATGTCGGGCGGCCAGTGCCAGCGCGTGATGATCGCCATCGCCATTGCCTGCAATCCAAAACTGCTGATCGCCGACGAGCCGACGACCGCGCTGGATGTCACCATCCAGAAGCAGATCCTCGACCTGCTGGTCGGGCTGCAGGCGAAATACGGCATGGGGCTGATCATGATCACCCACAATATGGGTGTCGTCGCCGAGACAGCCGACCGCGTCATCGTCCAATACAAGGGGCGCAAGATGGAGGAGGCCGACGTGCTTTCCCTGTTCGAGAACCCGAAAAGCAACTACACCAAGGCGCTGCTGTCGGCGTTGCCGGAGAACGCTACCGGCGACCGGCTGCCGACGATCGGCGAATTCATGACGGACGGCGGATTCAGGAGTGCCGTGCAATGACCGGGCCGATCCTCGAGGGCAGGAACATCGTCCGCGACTACCATATGCGCGGCGGCATGTTCGGCAAGGCGCGCACGATCCACGCGGTCAAGGGCGTGAGTTTCAAGGTCGACAAGGGCAAGACGCTGGCGATCGTCGGCGAGAGCGGCTGCGGGAAGTCGACGCTGGCGCGCATCATCACGCTGATCGATGCGGCGACGTCGGGCGATTTGCTGATCGAGGGCAAGAAGGTCGATATCGCCAAGGGCGGCCTGACGCCGGAGATGCGCCGAAAAGTGCAGATCATCTTCCAGAATCCCTACGGCTCGCTCAACCCGCGCCAGAAGATCGGCGACGTGCTCGGCGAGCCGCTGGTGATCAACACCGACAAGAGCGCCGAGGAACGGCGCGACCTCGCCATGAAGATGCTGAAAAAGGTCGGGCTGGGGCATGAGCACTACAATCGCTATCCGCACATGTTCTCCGGCGGCCAGCGCCAGCGCATCGCCATTGCCCGCGCTCTGATGCTCAATCCGAGCCTTCTGGTGCTCGACGAACCGGTCTCCGCGCTCGACCTTTCCGTGCAGGCGCAGGTGCTGAACCTCTTGGCCGACCTGCAGGACGAATTCCACTTGACCTATGTCTTCATCAGCCACGACCTTTCGGTCGTGCGCTACATCGCCGACGATGTGATGGTGATGTATTTCGGCGAGGCCGTCGAATATGGCAGCCGCGACACAGTCTTTTCCGATCCCCAGCACAACTACACGAAGACGCTTTTTGCGGCGACGCCGCGTGCCGATGTCGACAGCATCAAGGCCAGGCTGGCGCGCAAGAAGGCCGCCTGAAAGCGTTTTTTTCGGATCGGAGCGCTCTGTCCGATCACGCGGGGGACGGTCCCGAAGCGAAAGCAATGCCGGCGGGCGGCATTGCCCGCAATCACATTTTTGGGATGTCGCGCGGCCGAATCGAGATGAAACCGTCGTAACGGGTTGATTGTCTTGAAGGCCGGAACCTTAACCCTATTTCTTTGCTTTCGAGCAGGGCAATTGACCTTTTCCAGCGTTGCTGCCAATGCGTCGTCACGCGTTTCCACGGCAATCTGGGGTGGTGGGACATGCTGCGTGACAATTCTTTCGATTTCGCTGGGGTTCGATGCCCGCCGACAAGGTGGGACGGCGGCCCTCTATCATGGTTGTCGGGCTTGAAAGCTGGTCTTGGCGGTGTGCTGTCCAAGATCGGTGTAGCTGCCATCGTCGTGACGGCGCTCGCCGGTTCCGCCTATGCGCAAAGCTGTTCCGACCTGTTGCGGCAGGCGGCCCGCGGCGGGGCCAGCGGCGCCGAGGCCGCGGCGCTGACCAGGCAGCTTGCGGCGTTGCAGGCGCTGGAGCGCAAGCGTCAGTGCTCGGGCAAAAGCAGCGGCGGCTTCTTCGATGCGTGCGGCGATCTCAGGAACCGCAAGGCCGAGGTGCAGCGCCAGCTTGCCAAATCGCGTGACGGCGGCGCGGCGGCCCTGCGCGCAAGGGCGGCCGCTCTTGGCTGCGTGGCCGAAAAACGCAAGGCGATCACTGTTGCCAAGCGCGCGCCTTCCGGCCCTTCCGGCCCTTATGTCGGCAGCAATGCCATGCTTTATTGCGTGCGGATGAGCGACGGCTATTTCTTCCCGGTTCCCGGCGCCCAGTTTGTCGATTCCGGCGACTACAAGGAAACGGTCGACCAGTGCGGCTATATCTGCAAGGGCAGCGAAACCTCGGTCTACCGGCTGGACGACCCGGGACTGGAAACCGAGGAGATGGTCTCGGTGGAAACCGGCAAGCCCTATAAGGAACTGCCGACCGCCTTTGCCTATCGCGACAGCGCGAACTTTGAGGGCTGCGATTTCCCGAGTTATTATCGCCGCGTCGAGGAAGCGCGGTCGAGGACGGTGACGCCGCAGAACATGAAGAACGCCTTGATTCCGCTGCCGAAGCAGCGTCCCGAGGACGGCCCGCCGCTGATGGCGCTGACCGAGGAAAAGGCGCCGGCGCCGGCGCTGGCCGAAATGCCGGACAACAGGCCGGTGCGGGTTGTCGGGCCGAATTTCTTCCCTGAAGAATAGGCAGCGCGTGGCTTTGCCATGGGCGATTTCCCGCCAGGACGATCCAGGCTGACGGCCCGGTTTCTTTCCTTGCCGCGTGCTTGACGCGAAGGTTTTTGCCGGCCGGTTTGCGCAATGGTCGACCGACGGAAGCGGTCTTGGCTTGGCGAGGTCCGGCCCTTGGCATTGTCCGCAACATGTCGCTCCGGGGCATGGCGGCTCCACTAGGATTAAAACCAACCAGTTGGTTGACAAGGTTGGCAAGTTGGCTAGGATCGTGATGCCGATTGCGCCGGGCTGCTTATAATGTCCAATCCATATCCGTCGTTTTGTCGTTCGTGCCGGCAAAGGCCGGTGCGACGGCAGACGGGTTCTGACGGGAAGGCTCGATGAGCGGTTTCGACGTCATCATCGTCGGCGCGGGAGCGGCGGGCTGCGTGCTCGCAAACCGGCTGAGCGCCGATCCGGCGCGCCGCGTGCTGCTGCTCGAGGCCGGGCCGGCGGAAATGCCGGTCGCTACCAGAATGCCGGGTGCCTGGATAAGCCTGATCGACACCGAATACGACTGGAAATACCACACGGTGCCGCAGGCGCGCTGCTTCGGCCGCCGCATCGCCTGGCCGCGAGGCCGGCTGCTCGGCGGTTCGGGCTCGACCAACGCCATGGTCTATATGCGCGGGTCGCCATCGGACTACGACCGCTGGCAGGGCAAGGGCTGCACCGGCTGGGGCTTTGACGACGTGCTGCCCTGGTTCCGCAAATCGGAGAACAATCCGCGGCTCGGCGGTTCGCCCATGCATGGCGAAGCCGGCGAGTTGCTGGTGGTCGACGTGCCCGATCACGACCTGGCGGAAAAGCTGTGGGTCGAGGCGGCAAAGGAATACGGCCTGCCTTTCAACGACGATTTTAACAGCGGCGACCAGTATGGCTGCGGCTTCTTCCAGGTGTTCATGAAGGATGGCGAGCGCTGTGGCCCGGCGACCGCCTTCCTTGATCCGGTGCTGTCGCGGCCGAACCTGACCGTGATCACCTCGGCGACGGCGACCAAAACCCTGATCGACAAGGGCAGGGCGCGCGGCATCGAATACCTGCATTTCGGCAAAGTCGAGACGGCTTACGCCGAGACGGATATCGTACTGGCCGGCGGCACGGTGAACAGCCCGCATCTGCTGCTGCTGTCGGGCATAGGCCCGGCCGACGAATTGAAGGCACGTGGTGTTGTGCCGGTGCACGACCTGCCCGGCGTTGGGCACTCGATGCAGGACCATCTCAATGTCGTCGTGACCTTCTCGACGCGCGAAAAGTTCGGGATCGGCGGCATCAGCGAGGCGGAGTGGGCCGACGCAGCGCAAGAATGGGGCGACCGGCGCACCGGCGCGCTGGCCAACCCCTGGTCGACCAGCGGCGGCCAGGCGAAATCGCGGCCGGATCTCGCCGAGCCGGACCTGCAGATCTATGGCATCGCCACGCCGCATCGCGACCACGCGCGCTATATGTCGATCGTGCCGGGCATCTCGATGTTCACCGTGCTGCAGCGGCCGAAGAGTATTGGCACGCTGACGCTGCGTTCGGCCGACCCGCTGATGCATCCGGCGATCGACCCGAAATACCTGTCCGATCCGGACGGCGAGGATTTGCGAACACTGGTCGACGCGGTGGGGCTGAGCCGTGGCATCGCGGCGACCAAAACGCTGGCCAAGCTCAGGCTGACCGAGATGTCGCCGTCGGCGGAGGCTGCGAGCCGCGAGGAGATCGCCACCTTCGTGCGCGCCCAGTGCCAGTCGATCTACCACCCGACCAGCACCTGCCGGATGGGAGTGGACCACGAGGCCGTGGTCGATCCGGCCACGCTCAAGGTGCACGGGCTGGAGGGCTTGCGCGTCTGCGATGCTTCCGTGTTTCCTGACGTGGTCGCCAGCAACATCATGGCGACCGTGATGATGATCGCCGAACGCGGCGCCGAATTCATAAAGAACTGAGGGAGGAAGAATTGGCCGAAGTCACCGAAAGCCTGCTGCGCACTTACGCCGAGTCCGATGGGCTGACGCTGGCCGAACTGGTGCACAAGAAGGAAGTGTCGCCGCTGGAACTGGTGGAGGCGGCGATCGTCACCATCGAGAAGCTGAATCCGACGTTGAACGCCGTGATCCACAAGCACTACGACATGGCACGCCAGGCGGCGACCGACGTGGCCGGCGACGCGCCTTTCGCCGGGGTGCCCTATCTGCTCAAGGAACTGGCGACCTCGTGGAAGGGTTCGCCGAACACCAACTCGTCCTTTTACCTCAAGGGCATCGTGTCCGACTTCGACGCCGAGGTGGTGACCCGCATCAAGAAGGCAGGTTTCCTGCTGGTCGGAAAATCGAACGCGCCGGAAAACGGCTGGTCGATCTCGACCGAGCCGAAACTTTATGGCGCGACCGTCAATCCCTGGCGCGCCGACCTGACTGCCGGCGGCTCCAGCGGTGGATCCTGCGCGGCGGTCGCGTCGCGCATGGTGCCGGTAGCCGAATCCAGCGACGCGGCCGGTTCCATCCGCGTGCCGGCCTCCTGCTGCGGTGTGCTCGGGCTAAAACCGTCGCGCGGCCGGGTGACCATGGCGCCCTATGCCGATGCTTGGCATGGCTGCGCGTATTTCCTCGCCAACACGCGCACGGTTCGCGACACCGCCGCCTATCTCGATGCGGTGGCCGGCGCGTTGCCGGGCGACCCCTACCAGCCGCCGGCGCCGGAAAAGAGCTGGCTGGAACTGTCGCGCCGCGCGCCGAAAAAACTGCGGATCGCCTATTCGGTCACGCCGCCGGATGGGCGCGGGATCGACCCGGAGGTCAGGCAGGTGGTCCTGGATACGGCCAAGCGACTTGAAAACCTCGGCCACACGGTCGAGGAGCACAATATGGCGCTCGACGCCGACAATGCCTGGAAGACCTACACGAATATGAGCTGCGTGCAGACTGCGGCGGTCTTCGACTGGCTGTCGGCGGTGGTCGGCCGGCCGGCGACGAAGGACGATGTCGAGCCGATCACCTGGGCGATCATCGAGCGCGGCCGGGCGACCAACGGCATCCGCCATATTTCGGATGTCGAGGCGGTGCGCCAGATGGGGCGGGCGATCGCCATGGACCTCGACGCCTACGATATTTTCCTCACGCCAACCTTGACGCACCTGCCGCGGCCGGTCGGCTTCTACGACATGTCGATGACCGACCTCGACGCCTACAACGATCTTTGGAGCGACGGCGTGTTCATGTTCCCGTTCGACATGTCGGGGCAGCCGGCGATGTCGATCCCGGTGGGCATGTCGAAATCCGGCGTGCCGATCGGCGTGCAGGCGGTCGGCCGCTATGGCGACGAGGCGACGATCCTGGCGCTGGCAACGGTGCTGGAGCAGGAGATGCCGTGGGCGGGGAGAAGGCCGACGGTTTCGGCATAATGCGCCAAATGTGCCCCCTCCACCGCCTCCGGCGGTCCCCCTCCCCATGAACGGGGGAGGATCCAAGGCGTGCCGGCTGTTCCGCCGCGGTTCCTCCCTTGCGAAGCGGGGGAGGGGGACCACGCGAAGCGTGGTGGAGGGGGCGCGACTACATTTTTGAACGCAGAAAACGTCAGGCTTACGCATTTCCATGACAGACCCAATGCCGCAATCCTTCGAGACAGAGGCCCTCCTCGACGAGTTCATGTCGGCGCCGTCGCCGGAACTGGTGCGCGACCTGGAGCGCGTGCCGGGCGACATTCTGATCCTCGGCGTCGGCGGCAAGATGGGGCCGACGTTGGCGCGAATGGCCAAGCGTGCCGCGCCGGATAAGCGCGTCGTGGCGGTTGCGCGCTTCACCTCGGCGGGGCTGCGCGAGGACCTGGAGGCGTTTGGCATCGAGACCATCGCCTGCGACCTGCTCGACGCCGAGGCGGTGAAAAAACTGCCTCGGCTCGAAAACGTGGTCTTCATGGCTGGTTTCAAGTTTGGGGCGCAGGCCGATCCCGGCCAGACCTGGGCGATGAATGTGCAGGTGCCGGCGACGGTCGCCGATATTTTTCGGAGCTCGCGCATCGTCGCCTTCTCGACCGGCTGCGTCTATCCCTTTGCCACGGTGCGCGAGGGCGGCAGCACCGAGGACGTGCCGCCGGACCCGCCCGGCGAATATGCGATCACCTGCCTCGGGCGCGAGCGCATGTTCGAGCACTATTCGAAGGTGCACGGCACGCCGGGCGTGCTGTTCCGGCTGAACTATGCGATCGACCTGCGCTACGGCGTGCTGCACGACATCGCCAGAAATATCCTCGACGGCAAGCCGATCGACGTGTCGATGGGCCATGTCAACGTCATCTGGCAGGGTGACGCCTGCTCGCAGGCCCTGCGCTGCCTGGCGCATTGCGCCACGCCGCCGATGCCGGTCAATGTCAGCGGACCCGAAATCCTGTCGGTGCGCTGGCTGGCGGCCGAACTCGGCAGGCGGCTGGGCAAGGAGCCGGTGATTGTTGGGGAGGAGGCGGATCGCTCTTGGCTGACCAACACGGCGCGCGCAGCGCAGTTTTTCGGCTATCCGGCGGTGCCTGTGCTGACCATGCTCGACTGGGTGGCTGACTGGCAGCTTGCGGGTGGCCGCAGCCTCGGCAAGCCGACGAAATTCGAGGTGAGAAGTGGCAGCTATTGAGGAGGCAACGGACGTTGTCCTCGGCCGTGCCGACATAGCGGACGCGCTGCTGCTTTCCGACGAGGCGCGCTGGAACCAGACAGCGGCCGACTGGGCCGTCTTCATCGACCATGGCGAAGTCTTTGGCGTCCACGCCGGCGGCCGGCTGGTCGCGACGGCAGCGATCCTGCCCTACGGCGGCGGTTTCGGTTGGGTTTCCATGGTGCTGGTGACGGCCGCCTGGCGACGGCGCGGGCTGGCGTCCCGGCTTATGGGCCGCTGTATCGCTGGCCTACGCGCGCGCGGTTGCGCCGCGCTGCTGGATGCGACGCAGGAAGGCGCGCTGGTCTACGGCCAACTCGGATTCCGCAGCCAATGCGGCATGGCGCGCTGGCGGGGGAGGGGCGGTAGTGCTGTGGGTGTCCGGCGTGGCAGACGGGTTGCGGCGGCAGATCGAGGCGAAATCCTACAGCGCGACCTCGAAGTTTTTGGCGGTGACCGCCGGTTTCTGATGGAAGATTTTCTTGGGCGTGCTGGTACCAAGGTGCTTGGCGATGGAGCCAACTGGATCATGTTGCGCGAGGGGCGGTGTGCGACCCAGATCGGGCCGCTGGTGACTAACAGGGACACTCAGGCGAAAGAATTGCTGGAGATGGCCATAGGTTCGGTTTTCGGGCCGGTCATTCTCGATGTACTCGACGCCGGGGCAGGGCTGAACCCGGTTCTTGAGAAACACGGCTTCGATGCGTTCCGGAGTTTCGAACGTATGGTGCTGGATCGGGCCGGATTACCGGGTGAGCCTGGGGCGCTGATGGTCGCCGCCGGGCCGGAGTTTGGGTGAGGGACCGAATTTGTTGGCGATCTTCCGAATAAACGGAAGCCATCTGGACGGACGCGCCGCTTACTCTGCCGCCACCTTGCCCGCCCCCGTCGCCGCGACCAGCAGTGCGTGCTCATCGAGTCCGGCATTGTCCATGACCGCCGTGACCCGACCTTGGCGCACCACGGCGATGCGGTGGCTGAGCGCCAGGACTTCGTTGAGTTCCGACGAGATCAGGATGATCGCCACGCCTTCGGCCGAGAGGCGGCGGAGCACGGCGTAGATCTCCTGCCTGGCGCCGACGTCGACGCCACGCGTCGGCTCGTCGCAGATCAGCACTTTTGGACGGGCGAGCAACGCGCGGGCGAACAGCACTTTTTGCTGGTTGCCGCCGGAGAGCGAGCCGATCGGCGTGTCGAGCGAGGCGGCGACGAGACGGAGGCCACGCAGGACTTCGCCGGCTTCGGCGCGCTCCCGCCCGAGCCGCAGGAAGCCGCCGAGCGAGAAGCGGTCTAGGGAAGCAGCGGTGGCGTTGCCGGTGACGGCAAGCGGGCCGAAAATGCCGTCGCGCTTGCGGTCCTCGGTCATGTAGACGATGCCGGCCGCCAACGCCTTTGCCGGATCGTCCGGGAGGGACGTGCCGTCGAGATCGGCGGAAAATCCGTCGCGGCGGCGCAGGCCAGCGATGCGGTGGGCGATCGAGGTCCGGCCAGCGCCGACCAGCCCGGCGAGCCCAAATATCTCGCCTCGGCGGATGTCGATCGGGGCGCCGTCTTCGCTCAGGCCGCGTAGGCTGAGCACGGTTTTTGCCTGGCCAGCCAGCGGCGCGGGCGCCGTGTTGGCGGCAACCTCGCGGCCGGTCATCAGCCGAACGAGTTCGCCCGACGTCAGGCCGGCCTTGTTGCGCGTGGCGACCAGCGCGCCGTCGCGCATGACCGAAACCTTGTCGGCGATCTCGAAGATCTCCTCCAGCCGGTGCGAGATGTAGAGGATCAGCAGGCCTTTCCCGCGCAGCGTGCGGATAACGGCGAACAGTTTCGCCTGTTCGGAGATCGACAGCACGGCTGTGGGTTCGTCGAGGATGAGGATGCGGGCGTCGGTGGCGAGCGCGCGGGCCAGTTCGACGAGCTGGCGGTCGGCGACGCCGAGTGTGGCAACCGGCGTGTCGGGCGAGAGCGCGATGCCGTAGCGATCGAGCAATTTTTCGGCGGCACGTGACGCGGCGCGGCGGTCGACCACGCCGAAACGTCCCTTGAACTCGCGGCCGAGAAAAATGTTGTCGGCGACGGTGAGTTCCGGGATCGAGCTGAATTCCTGATAGACGATGGCGACGCCGGCCTTTTGGGCGTCGGCGGGCGAGGCGAAGGCGACCGGCTGGCCGGCGATGGCGATCGTGCCCGAAGTCGGGTGGATGGTGCCCGACAGGATGTTCATCAAGGTGGATTTGCCGGCGCCGTTGGCGCCGCAGACGGCATGGACCTCGCCGCTTTCGGCGGCGAAGTCGACATGGTCGAGCGCCAGCACGCCGGGGAAGCGGCGTGTCAGCGCATGGGTTTCAAGCAGCGGCACGAAGATTTGCTTACTGCGGCAGAAATTCCTTCGGTAGGTCGGTCTTGAACCAGTCGTCGGGACGGTCCGGCTCGTTGAGCTTGGCGGCTTCGGCCGGGTCGAGGTAGCGCGTCGGCACGACGACGGCGGTGGTGGTCGGCTTGCCGGTGAGAATGTTCACTGCCTGTTTGACCGCCTCGCGCCCGACTTCCAGACCACTGGTGACCGAGCCCCACTTGCCCTCCTTGGCGACGAGTTTTGTCCAGCCATTGTAGTCGTCGCCAGGCGACAGCGTGAGCTCGCCAAGCCGGCCGGCCTCGTCGAAGGCCTCGTAGATGCCCATCGACATCTGGCCGGCGGGCGAGAAGGCGCCGTCGATCTCGGGAAAACGCTGCAACAGGTTTTCCGTCAATTGCTTGGCCTTGGCGCGGTCCCAGTCGCCATATTCCGAGCTGATCAGCTCCATGTCGGGATAGTTCTTCAGCACGTCCTGCAGCACCGCGAGCTGCACGACGGCGGCGGAAGAGCCGGCGATCGGCAGCATGGCGAACACTTTTCCCTTGCCGTTCAGCGACTTGGCGAATTCGGTCGCCACCTGCTCGCTGTAGGTCCACTGGTTGACATAGGCGTTCGAGGTGACGGCCGGATCGCGCATGAAATTGTAGCCGATGTTGATCGTGGCCACGCCCTTTTCGTGCGCTTTCTGCAGCGCCGGCAGGATGGCCTTCTCGTCGACCGGCCAGAACAGGATGGCGTCGACGCCGCTGGTCAGCAGATCCTCGATGTCGGCGGCCTGCTTGGTTGGGTTGAAGGCGGCGTCGGTGACTTTCACCTCCTTGATCTCGGGATGCAGCGACGCCTCGTATTTCACCGACTGGGCGGTGAAATTGATCCAGGCGTTGCTGAGATAGCCGGCCGACAGGCCGATCTTCAGGTCGCCGTCCTTCTCGTATTTGGAGGTGTCGAGCGGCTCCTTCGCCCAAGCCATGATCTGGTCGTAGGTTTCCTTCTTGGTCAGGTCCATGTCCTGCGCGACCGAGGCTCCGGTCGTGAAGGCGCCGATCATCGTGGCGGCGATGACGGTTTTGAGATAGTGATGCATTTTCTTACTCCCCTGCTGGTTGCTATTCTTGACTGCGACCACTGCCGCGGCTGCCGATCCACGAATGGGCGGCCGAGGCGGCGATGATGATGAGGCCCTTGATGGTGAGCTGCGCGGCAAACGGCAGTCCGGCGACATTGGCGAGGTTCAGCGCGATGAACAGCACCATGACGCCCGCAAAGGTGCCGCCGACGCTGCCGCGTCCGCCGGCGAAGGTGGTGCCGCCGAGCACGACGGCCGCGAGCACGTCGAACTCCATGCCTGCGCCGGGATTGGTGCCCGACACGCCGGTGCGCGCCAGCAGCGCCAGGCCGCCGAGACCGGCGAACAGGCCGGAGACGATGTAGGCTATGACGGTGATGCGAACGACCGGCAGGCCGGCGAGCCGCGCCGCGTCGGGATTGGCCCCGACGAGATAGACGCCACGGCCGAAACGGGTGCGCGACTGCAGGAAGATGCCGATGGCGACTGCGGCAAGCAGACAGATGACCAGCACCGGTAGCACGTTGCCGAAGATGCGGCTGTTCAAAACTTCGCGGAATCCCGGCGAGACGATGCCGCGCGCCGTGCCGCCCGTGCCCATCTGGACTAGGCCGTAGACGACGATCGACATGCCGAGCGTGACGATGAAGGCCGAGACTTTTCCGTGGGCGATGACGAGGCCGTTGGCAAGCCCGATGGCCGCGCCGCAGGCCGACGCTGCGCCGATGCCGAGCCATAGGTTTTCCGCCTTGCCGTCCATGACCAGGGCGCAGACCACGGCGCTCATAGACACGATCGCGCCGACCGACAGGTCGACGCCGCGCAGCAGCATGACGAAGGTGACGCCGACGGCGGTGACGCCGACGGGTGCGGCCTGACGCACCAGATTGGTGAGGTAGTTCAGCTTGAAGAAGGCGTCGGAGGCGAGACCGGCAAGCAGCAGCAGGACGGCCAGAACAATCCACACCGCCGCCTTCTCCAGCGAAGGCAGGCGCATGCCCCGGGGCAGCGGGCTGGCCACGGCGCTCATGCCGGCTGTGCCAGCCGGCCCGGCCGGTCGGCGAGGATGGCGGCGATGACGATCAGGCCTTTGACCACGATCTGGGTGAAGGCCGGCACCTGCAACAGGTTGAGCAGGTTGTTGAGCACGCCAAGGAAAAGTACCGCGCCGAGGATGCCCACTACGCTGATGCGCCCACCCTTCAGCGGCGTACCGCCCAGCACCACCGCGACAATGGCGTCGAGTTCCAGCCCGTTGCCGGCATTGGGAAAGCCGGTGCCGAGGCGCCCGGCGACGAGCAGCGCGGCGATGCCGGCGCACAGGCCCGATACCAGATAGGCGATGCGGGTGAGCGAGAAGAGGTTGATGCCGGCCTTGCGGGCGGAGTCGGCACTGTTGCCCATGGCGAGCAGGTGCCAGCCGAAGATCGAGCGCTGCAGGCCGTACCAGGCGGCCAGAGCGACCAGTGTGACAAGGAAGAGCGAAACCGGAATGCCGAGCACGCGGCCGTTGGCAAGGAAGGCGATCGACGGCGCCACCTGGCCGATGCTGCGGTCGGTGAGCATGAAGATGAAGCCTTGCAGGACGCTGAGCATGCCGAAGGTGAGGATCAGCGGCGACATGCGCAGGCGGTTGATGAGTTCGCCGTTCACCAGCCCGACAAAGGCGGCAAGTGCGAGACAGGCGATCACGACGAACGGCGTCATGCCCGGAAACGCCTCGAACAGCATGCAGGCGACCACGGTGATGAAGCCGACCAGTTGACCGACCGAAAGATCGATCATCCCACCGGCGATCACGAAGGCCTGGCCGAGCGCCAGGATGGCGAGCGTCGCCGACTGGTCGAGCACGTTGGCGAAATTGGAGACGGTGCGGAACTGTGGAACGGAAATGATGCCGATCAGCACCAGCGCGGCCAAGGCCCAGAAGATTCGGGGCAGATTCTGGTGGAGCGGAGTGCCGATGGCCGCAGGCCGCATTTGCTTTCCATCCCGAAAGTAACTAAATAGTTGGTTATCACGTATGCGGATGGCCGGTCAATATATGCTGGCTGCTCTGGACAACACGTTGGAATAGCTGGATTGTCCCGCGACGGGAGGGATAGTCAGCCAACCGCGGGTCGCAAGATACCACGGAAAAGCAAAGGGAGGGACGACCCATGGCTGGACATCCGACACGCGCGGTCCTCGATAGGACATTGAAGACGGCGGAGGTACGCCCGCCCAAGCCGCGCGACTCGGCGGCGACCCGCGCATCGCTCCTGGCGATGGCGATCAGCGAATTCGCCGACAAGGGGTTTGCCGGGGCGCGGGTGGACGAGATCGCCAACCGCGCCGGCGTCAACAAGCAGTTGCTTTACCATCACTTCGGCAACAAGGACGACCTCTACCGCGTCGCGCTGGAGACGGTCTACTCCGAGATACGCGAGAAGGAAAAGGCACTGCATCTCGGTGACTTGTCGCCGCTGGAGGCGATGCGGACGCTGGTCGGCTACTCCTTCGACTATCTGGTCGCGCATCCGGAATTCATCAAACTGGTCAGCGACGAGAACGCCCAGGGCGCGCCACATGCGGCCAAGTCCGAGGAACTGGCGGAAATGCACTGGCCGTTGGTGGAATTGCTGCGCGAGACGCTGAAGCGCGGCGCGGCGCAAGGCGTCTTCCGCGACGACATGGACCCGGTCAACGTCTACATCTCGATCGCCGGCATCTCGTATTTTTACTTTTCCAACAATCCGACCCTGTCGGCGATTTTTGGCAAGAAGCTGAACACGCCTGAGGCGATCACCCAGCGGCGTGTGCATGTCATCGAGTTCGCATTGGCGGCGCTTCGAAGAAACCAACCAGTTGGTTGACTGTAACTTCGGTTCTGTTACGATTCCTATGACGGTGCCGCCGGCTTGGTTGCCGGGCCGCGACAAAGCGCGGGCACCCGTATTGGAGCAGGGCAGGAATGGGGCTTCATCGCAGTGAATTGCCCGCCGACGTGGCCGAATTGCTTCGCGCCGGTACCGTCATCCCGGCCCAGCCGCTGGCGCTCGACGCCGGGCGGCGGTTCGATCCGAAACGGCAGCGGGCGCTGACCCGCTACTACATCGATGCCGGGGCCGGCGGCCTGGCGGTCGGCGTGCATACGACGCAGTTCGAGATCCGCGACGTCGGGCTGTATGAGCCGGTGCTGTCGCTGGCGATGGAAGCCGCGCGCGATTGGACCGACCGGCCATTGGTGATGATCGCCGGTGTCGTCGGCCCGACCGAACAGGCAGTTCGCGAGGCGCGCACCGCCGTTGGCCTCGGCTATCACGCCGGGCTGCTCAGCCTCGCGGCTTTGAAGGGCCGCACAGAGGACGAGATCATCGCGCACTGCCGGCGCGTGGCAGAGGAGATCCCTCTGGTGGGCTTTTATTTGCAGCCGGCGGTGGGAGGTCTGCCGCTGAACGCAAAATTCTGGAGGCGGTTCTGCGAGATCGACAATGTCGTGGCGATCAAGGCCGCACCCTTCAACCGCTACCGCACACTCGACGTGATGCGCGGACTGATCGAGGCGCGGGCGGAAGACCGCATCACGCTCTACACCGGCAATGACGACCACATCGTGCTCGACCTCGCCGTCCCGTTTTCGATTATGCGCGGCGAGGAGCTGGTGACGGTCCGCTTCCGTGGCGGCCTGCTCGGCCACTGGTCGGTGTGGACGCGGAGGGCGGTGCAACTGCTCGACCGGATCAAGGCCGCCGTTGCGGCGGGTTCGATCCCGGACGAACTCCTAGCGCTTGACGCCCGTGTCACCGATTGCAATGCCGCTTTCTTCGACGTTGCCAACGATTTCCACGGCTGCATCGCCGGCTGCCACGAGGTGCTGCGCCGCCAGGGATTGCTGGAAGGCATCTGGTGCCTTAATCCCGAAGAGGGGCTGAGCCCTGGGCAGGCGGAGGAGATCGACCGCGTGTGCAGCGTTCATGCGGACCTCGCCGACGATGATTTCGTGAGGGCGAACCTGGAACGGTGGCTGGCCTGATGTGACGGCGGCAGGTCATAGCGCTTGACACGGCCGACCGATGTGACGCCAATCAAGCGATTGACAAGCTCGGCGCTGAGGGGTGCGGGCAGTATGTTGCCATACAGTCAGGATATTGGCCGCGCCACGCTGCTGGTGTTGTTCATAGGCGGCCTGCTGCTGGCAAGCTTCTGGGTGCTGCAGCCTTTCCTTCCGGCGATCCTGTGGGCGACAACCTTGGTGCTGGCGACCTGGCCGGTGATGTTGTGGGTGCAGCGTCACACCGGAAACCGCCGCGCTATAGCCGTCCTGATCATGACGGTAGCGATCCTGCTGGTATTGATCATACCGCTTTGGCTCGCGGTCGGCACTGTGCTCGCCAATATCGATGTCATCAGCGACCTGATCCGGACAGCGCTTTCCATGCGGATGCCGTCACCGCCGGATTGGGTAAAGCAGCTTCCGTTGGTCGGCGAAAGCCTTGCGCAAGCATGGGAGCGGATCAGGCAATCCGGCGTGGCCGACCTGGCCTCAAAGCTGATGCCCTATGCGGGAGCGCTGACCCAATGGGTGGCCGCCGCTGCTGGCAGCGTTGGCGCCATGTTCATCCAGTTCCTGCTGACGACGGTCATTGCCGCTGTGATGTATGCCGGTGGCGAACGCGCGGCCGCACAACTCGTGCGCTTCGGGCAGCGGCTGGCCGGCGATCGTGGCGAAAAGGCGGTGCATCTGGCTGGCCAGGCCATACGCAGCGTGGCGCTTGGCGTGGTGGTGACGGCGCTGGCGCAAAGTGTCATCGGTGGGATTGGACTTGCGGTGGTCGGCGTGCCATTTGCCGCTCTCCTTACCGCGCTTATGTTCGTCCTGTGCCTGATCCAGGTAGGCCCCGCCCTTGTGCTGGTTCCTACCGTCGTGTGGCTCTACTATTCCGGCGACGCGGTTTCGGGCACGATATTGCTGGTCTTCACGGTCGTCGCCACCACCATCGACCAGTTCATACGGCCGATCCTGATCCGGCGAGGCGCCGACCTGCCTTTGCTCCTTATCCTGGCCGGGGTCGTGGGCGGGCTGATAGCCTTCGGCATCCTGGGTATCTTCATCGGCCCGACGGTGCTTGCCGTAGCCTACACATTGCTGAATGCCTGGATTGCCGAAGCTGAAGGCCCACGGTCTTCCGCGGAAGAATGACCACCCCAGGCCCTAAATCACTTCGGTATGTGATAGCTGCTTCGCGCCCAACCAGCTCAAAGCTGTCGCGGCATCGGCTACCCAGCCGAATTTCATGGCGAAATTCCTGAGCGTCGCGGCCTGGAGGTCGGGGGCAAAGGACGAGACGCCGTCGGAGATCAGCGTCGTGCGGTAGCCGTGATGGAAGGCTTCTCGCGCCGTTTCCTCGACGCAGATCTGCGTCACGGTGCCGGTGACCAACAGCGAGCGGACGCCGAGCGCACGGAGTTTCGCGTCAAGGTCGGTGGCGTGGAATGAGCCGTAGCCGAACTTGTCGACGATGATATCGCCGGGCAGAGGCGACAGTTCATCGATCACGTTGCCGCATTCCAGTTCGCTGTCCGCGTCCGCATAGCTGCGCCTGACGCCCTGCCAGCAGCATCTGGTTTCCGCCTGGCATTGTTTTGACCACAGCCACATCAGCTCCGGCGTGTCCCTGGCATAGAAGCGCGTGTAGACGACCGGCCGGCCTGCGGCCCGGAATGCGCCTATGAGGCGACGGATCGGCGCGATCGTGATGCGGGCGTCTGGAACCTCCAGCGGCGCGCCGACTCGCACGAAATCATTCTGCATGTCGACGACGAGAAGGGCGGCGGCGTCTGCAACCCGCTCGGCAGGCGGCACGTCCTCAGCGCACCCCCAGTTCGTCGGTATGGCGGCATCGGGCATGGGCGGCAGTCCGGCTTCGGTGGCAGTCAAAGTACGATGGAACAGCAGAGTTATCGTGTCAATATTTAACAACTGGTTGGTTGATATTTTGCTCTTTCGGGAACGCCTTCGGTTCCGTTTCGTGCGTTGACAGGTCTGAAAAATTTTGCAACGTTTGAAAAAATTATCAAGCCACGCCGACTGAGCATGGATCGATGGCAGGGATTGGAAACGGCCTCCGCGACGATGAAAGCAGCATGGCGACCCGTGCCGCCTGGCTTCATTACGCCGGCGGGCTGACCCAGTCGGAGGTCGCCAAGCGCCTTGGCCTGACCAGCCTGAAGGCGCATCGGCTGATCACCAGGGCCAACCAGGAGGGGCTGGTAAAAGTCTATATCGACGGCGAGGTGTCGGAGTGCGTGGTGCTCGAGACCGAGCTCTGCAAGCGCTACGGGCTGGACTATTGCGAGGTGGTGCCGGAGTTCGACGACGAGGCGTTGCCGCTGAAGGCGCTGGGCATTTCCGGCGCGCAGTTCCTGAAGCGCGAGATCGAACGCGGCGAGCCGGTGCTGATCGGCGTCGGCCATGGCCGCACGCTTGCGGCTTGTGTCGAGTATCTGCCGCGGACGTCGGCGGGGTCGATCCGTTTCGTCTCGCTGCTCGGCGGCCTGACCAGAAAATTCTCGGCCAACCCGCATGACGTGATCCACCGGCTGGCCGAGCGCACCGGCGCGGAAGCCTATGTGATGCCCGTGCCGATGTTCGCCAACACCGCCGAGGACCGCGGGGTACTGCTCGGCCAGAAGGGCGTCAGCGAGGTGTTCGACCTTGCCAAGGCGGCCGACCTGCTTTTCGCCGGCATCGGCACCACGGAGCGCGAGGCGTCCCTGGTCGCCACCGGCATGGTCGAACGCGGCGAGATGGAAGAGGTCAAGCGCGGCGGCGGCGTTGGCGAGCTGCTTGGTCACTTCTTCGACGATGAGGGAAAACCGTTCGAGACGGCGTTGTCGGGACGCGTTCTGGCGATCGGCCGGGAGGATCTGCGCAACAGGAGGATTGTCGCCGTCGCCGGCGGCAAGGTGAAGGCCCGCGCCATCAAGTCGGTTCTCGCAAGCCGCTATCTCGGCGGCCTGATCACCGACGAACGCACGGCGCGGTCGCTCGTGGAGGAAAAGCCGGTCGGGTAGCCGGCAAAGTTCGCAACCGAACTACCCTGTGGAGGAGAATGGAATGTACGAGAAAGAGAAAGACCTGATTGGTGCCTTCCTGCGTGGGCAGGTGGACCGCCGCGGCCTGCTGAAGGGGCTTGGCGCGCTCGGCGTCGGCGTCGCAGCGGGCGGCACCCTGCTCGGCATGGCCCAGTCGCGCGCCATGGCCGCGGACTTCGATTGGCAGGCTCACAAGGGCAAGAGCCTGAAGCTGCTGCTCAACAAGCACCCCTATGCCGACGCCATGATCGCCAACCTGCAGGCGTTCAAGGATCTGACCGGCATGGACGTGACCTATGATGTGTTCCCGGAGGACGTTTATTTCGACAAGGTGACGGCGGCGCTCTCGTCCGGCTCGTCGGAATACGATGCCTTCATGACCGGCGCCTATATGACCTGGACCTACGGCCCGGCCGGATGGACGGAAGACCTGAACCAGTGGATCAAGGATCCGGCCAAGACCAGCCCGACCTATGCCTGGGACGACGTGCTCGAAGGCGTGCGCAAGTCCTGCGCCTGGAACGGCCAGCCCGGCGGCACGCTCGGTTCCGACGATGCCAAGCAGTGGTGCATTCCGTGGGGATTCGAGCAGAACAACGTCACCTATAACCAGGCGATGTTCGAAAAGGCCGGCGTGCAGCCGCCGAAGGATCTCGACGACCTCGTTGCAGTTGCCGCGAAACTCACCAAGGATGTCGGCAACAACGTCTACGGCGTCGGCGTGCGCGGCTCGCGTTCGTGGGCGACCATCCATCCGGGCTTCCTCTCGGCCTACGCCAATTTCGGCCAGAAGGATCTCAATGTCACCGACGGGAAGCTGTCGGCGGCGATGAATACGGCCGAATCCAAGGCGTTCCACGCCAAATGGGTGCAGATGATCCAGGAGAGCGGCCCGAAGGACTGGGCGACCTATACCTGGTATCAGGTCGGCACCGATCTCGGCGCCGGCGCTTCGGCGATGATCTTCGACGCGGACATCCTGGGCTACTTCCAGAACGGCGGCACCAAGGAAGCCGGAAAGCTCGCTTTCCATGGCTTCAAGGCCAACCCGGCCGCGGCGGCGCCGACGCCGAATATCTGGATCTGGTCGCTCGCCATGTCCTCCTTCGCCAAGGACAAGGACGCCACCTGGTACTTCCTGCAGTGGGCCTCCAGCGTCGAGCACGCCATCTTCGGCGCGACGAAAATGGATTTCGTCAATCCAGTCCGCAACGCGGTCTGGAAGGACGAGATGTTCGTCGAGAAGCTGAAGAAATATCCCGGCTACTTCGAGATGTTCACGGCCTCCGCGCCCGGCGCCTCGATCAAGTTCACGGCGCAGCCTCTGTTCTTCGACCTGACGACGGAGTGGGCGGCGACGCTCCAGAAGATGGTGGCCAAGCAGGTGCCGGTGGACGAGGGCCTCGACCAGCTTGCCCAGTCGATCGACGGCCAGCTCAAGGAAGCCGGCCTCGGCTGACGCCTGGCGGGCAGGCGTCGTCCGCCTGCCGATCGATCTCCCTGCGCGGCCCGCAGCGGCCGCGTTCCTCCGCCCGACCCTGCTTCCTTCCCTGGCAGCCGGTCGGGCGGCTTTTGACCCACGAGCTGAGCGACGCCGGCCATGACCGTCACTGCCTCGATCCCGCAACGTCGAAGTGGCTTCCGCATCGGCAAGCGCGTGCTGCCCTACGTACTGAGCCTGCCGGCGCTGCTGGTCTGCATCGGCATTTTGATCCCGTTCCTGACGGCGGTCTGGTACTCGCTGCACCGCCACCGGCTGAGCCAGCCCTGGGGCTACAAGTTCATCTGGTTCGACAACTACCTCGCCTTCTTCTCCGATCCCAAATTCTGGAACACGCTGCAGGTGTCGCTGCTCTACGCCGGCCTGACGGTCGTGCTCGAACTGCTGCTCGGCCTCGGCATCGCGCTGCTTTTGCAGAAGCGCACGACGCTGAACAATTTCATCTCCATCATGCTCCTGATGCCGCTGATGACCGCGCCGGCGCTTGCCGCGCTGATGTGGAAGCTGATGACCAATCCCGGCTTCGGCATTCTGAGCTATTTCGCCAGCCTGATCGGGCTGCATGATTTTCGCTGGGCCTCCTCGCCTTCGACGGCGCTGTTCACCGTCGTGCTGGTCGACATCTGGGTCTACACGCCCTTCATCATGATCCTGCTGCTCGCCGGCCTGCGCTCGCTGCCGACGCAACCCTTCGAGGCTGCCGCACTTGACGGCGTGCCGCGCACCTTCGTGTTCTTCCGCATTACCTTGCCGATGCTGACGCCCTACATCCTGACCGCGACGCTGTTCCGGCTGCTCGATTCCATCCAGCAGTTTGACATCATCTACGCTATGACACAGGGCGGACCGGGCGACACGCTCACCGTCTTCCAGGTCGAGGCCTACCTGAACTTCTTCCAGTCGACCAATGTCGGGCGATCGGCGGCGCTGATGATCATCCTGTGGGCGATCACCTATTTCCTGTCGAACATTTTCATCAAGAATTGGCTGCGGCTGCGCGAACGCGCTCGCGGCGAGGCGTGAGGAGGCGGTCATGGAACACACCTCGACGCTTGAGCGGGTGCTGCGCGGCATAGCGCTGGCGCTCGTCGTCATCTTCTTCATGTTCCCGCTGTTCTGGATATTCCTGATGTCGTTCCAGACCAACGAGACGATCCTGCGCATCCCGCCATCGATCGTTTTCGAGCCGACGCTGTCGAACTACGCGGCGCTGATCTCCGGGCGGCTGGAGACGGCGGCGGGCGCGCTGGAAATTAATTTCCTGCGCACTTTGTGGAACTCGGTCTTCCTGTCGGTGACGTCGGTGGCGGTATCGCTATTGCTTGGCGTGCCGGCGGCCTATGCGTTTGCCCGCCACAAGTTCCGCGGCTCGGAGGACATCGCCTTCACACTGCTGTCCTTCCGCTTCGCGCCGCCGCTGCTGGTGCTTTTGCCACTCACCATCTATTTCCAGCAACTCGGCCTCGCCAACACCTATTTCGGGCTGATCTGGGTCTACCAGTTGATCTGCCTGCCGCTGATCCTGTGGATCGTGCGCGGCTATTTCGAGGACATCCCGGCCGACATCGAATATGCCTACCGGATCGGCGGCCATTCCTGGTTCGCGACCTTCCGCAAGATCGCGCTGCCGCTGGCAGGACCCGGCATCGCGGCTGCCGGATTGCTGGCCTTCATCTTCGCCTGGAACAATTTCGTCTTCGCCCTGGTGCTGGCCTCCGCCGACAAGCAGCCGGTGACGGTCGGCGCGCTGGCCTTCGTCACGGCGAGCGGAATTCAATACGGCCAGATCGCCGCCGCGATCGTACTGTCGATCACGCCGACGTTGGCGCTGGCGCTCTATGCTCAGCGCTACCTGGTCGAGGGCCTGTCGCTCGGCGCGGTGAAGGGATAGGACATGGCCTCTCTCGAACTCAAACATGTCACCAAGCGCTACAAGGGCAGGGCGGTCCTCGACGACCTGACGCTGTCGGTTGGCGACGGCGAGACCATTGTGCTGTTCGGCCCGTCCGGCTCCGGCAAGACCGTGCTGCTGCGGCTGATCGCCGGCGTCGTCGAGCCCGACGAGGGCCGGGTGCTGATCGGCGGCGAGGATGTGACCGACGTCGATGCCGAGGAACGCGGCATCGGAATGGCCTTCCAGAATTTTGCGCTGTTTCCGCATATGAGCGCCTTCGACAACATTGCCACGCCGTTGCAGGCGAAGCGCGCCTCGCCGGGCGCGATCAAGGCCGGTGTCGAAAGCGTTGCCAAGCTGCTGAAGATCAGCCACGTGCTGACGCACCGGCCACGCGCGCTCTCCAACGGCCAGAAGCAGCGCACTGCCCTTGCCCGCGCGCTTGCTGGCTCGCCGCCGGTGTTGCTGCTCGACGATCCGCTGCGCAATGTAGATGCAAAGCTGCGCTTCGAGATGCGGCTGGAACTGCCGCGCCTGCTCGACGACCAGGGCGCCACAGTGGTTTACGTCACCCAGGACTACAAGGAAGCGATGGCGCTGGGCGACCGCATCGCGGTGATGAGCCAGGGCAGGATCAGGCAACTGGGCACGCCGGAGCAGATCTATCTCGATCCGGCCGATATCGAGATCGCGCGGCTGTTCGGCGACCCGACCATCAATCTCCTCGACGTGAAACCCTCGAAGGACGCGCGCGGCGTCTATTTCGGCCTTTCCAACGTACAGGTGCATCTAGCGGGGCCATTCGAGCAAGCGGTCGGTCGCGACTGCGTGATCGGGCTGCGGCCGGAAGCGCTGAGCTTCGTGAGGGCCGAAGCGCCGGCTGCGATTCCTGTGACCGTGGAGGCGGAGACACCGTTAAACGAGAAGACGGTGACGCTGGTGCGCACCGTACGCGGCCGTGAGATCCTCGTGTCGCGGCCGGCCGGCATACCGGGACCTGTCGCCGGAAACGCCCACATCGCCGTCAACCCGAAGAGCGCGCTGCTGTTCGACCGGGCGACCGGTGAGCGTGTCGGCGTGAACAAGGTGGTGGCCCTGAAGAGCGGAGCGGCAGCATGACCACCGTCCTTGCCATCGAAAACGTCGACAAATTCTATGGACCCGTCAACCACGGCGTCCACGCGGTCAGGCAACTCACCATGCAGATTGCCAAGGGCGAGATCGTCGCGCTGCTCGGCTCGTCGGGATGTGGCAAGACGTCGACGCTGCGTATGGTGGCGGGTTTCGAGGAGGTGTCGCGCGGCACCATCGCCATTGCCGGCAAGCCGGCGCATATGCTGCCGCCGGTGAAACGCAATGTCGCCATGGCCTTCGAGGGTTATTCGCTCTACCCGCCGCTGACGGTGCGCGAGAACATCGCCTTCGCGCTGAAGGCGTCGCGGCTGCCCAAGGCGACGGTCGACCAGAAGGTTGCCGAGATCGCCAAACTGCTGGAGATCGAGGATATTCTCGATCGCTATCCGAGTTCCATCTCCGGCGGCCAGCAGCAGCGCGCCAGCCTCGGCCGCGCGCTGGTCCGCGATGCGAACCTGCATCTGCTGGACGAGCCGATGGGGCAGTTGGAGCCGCAGCTTCGTGCCGTGCTGCGCGGCCGCATCAAACATTTCATCAAGGAGCGAGGGCTGACCGCGATCCTGGTCACCCACGACCAGACCGAGGCCAATGCGCTGGCCGACCGCATCGCGGTGATGGAAGGCGGCGTGCTGCAGCAGTTCGACACGCCAAGCATGATCAAGGAACGGCCGGCCAATCTGTTCACCGGCACCTTCGTCGGCGAGCCGCCGATGAATGTGTTCGAGGCGTTCGTCACCGGTGAGAGCGATCGCATAAAACTCAGGCTTCCGGACGGACTGGCGCTGGATTACGAGCAGGGCAATTTCGCGCAAGGCGTTCGCGACGCGCTTCTGCAACGCCAGCGCGTCGTCATCGGCGTGCGGCCTTATGCGGTGCGCCGCGCCAAGGACGGCGTGCCGGCTACGGTTTCCGCCAACCAGTGGCTTGGCGACCAGACGCATATCGCGGCGGATTTCGCCGGCGGTTCGCTCGTGCTGGTCGAGCACGACCGCACGCGGCTGGAACGGGGCGAGACCATCGGCGTGCGCATCGACCCGCAAAACCTGCACGTCTTCGATCCCGCCTCCGGCACGGCGATCTCGCACGGCCCGGAGCTGGCGTGACATGCGCGACGTATTGATCGGCATCGATGCGGGCACGTCGGTCATCAAGTCGGTGGCCTTCGATCTCGTCGGCCGGCAGATCGCCTTCACCGCGCTGCCGAACCGCTACGAGACGATTTTAGGTGGCGGCGCCGAGCAGGATCTGGCTCGCACCTGGGCGGACACCGCGACGACGCTGCAGCAACTGGCCGACAAGGTGCCGGACCTGGCGAAGCGCGTCGCCGCGATCGCGGTAACGGGGCAGGGGGATGGCACCTGGCTGATCGACAGGGACGGCGAACCGGTCGGCAAGGGCTGGCTGTGGCTGGACGCCCGCGCCGCCGATATCGTCGAGGACATACGCGCCCGTCCGGAGGATAGGCCGCGCTTCGAGAAGACGGGGTCAGGGCTTGCCGCCTGCCAGCAAGGGCCGCAGCTTCGGCTGATGGAGCGGATGACCCCGGAACGGATCGAGCGGGCGACAACCGCCTTCCACTGCAAGGACTGGCTCTATTTCCGCCTGACCGGCGACCGCGCCACCGACCCTTCCGAAGGCTGCTTCACCTTCGGCGATTTCGCCAGCCGGCAATATTCGGACGAAGTGGTCGAACTCCTCGGATTGAAGCATCTGCGCCGCCTGCTGCCGCCGATGGTGGACGGCGCCGCGCAAAGCGCAAAACTGTCGGCCGCCGCGGCGGGCATGACCGGCCTGCTTGCCGGGACGCCGGTGGTGCTGGGTTATGTCGATGTTGCCTGCACGGCGCTCGGCGCCGGGCTCTACGATACAGCAGCTAGGCCCGGCTGCTCGATCGTCGGTTCGACCGGCATGCATATGCGCCTGGCCGTCGGCGCGGCCGACGTGATCCTGAACGACAGCAAGACCGGCTATACCATGTGCATGCCGGCGCCCGGCATCTACACGCAGATGCAGTCGAACATGGCGGCGACGCTCAATATCGACTGGGTGCTGGGGCTGGCCGCCGGCATCCTTGCCTCGCAGGGCATATCCCGCACCTCCGCCGAGATGATCCCGTTGATCGACGAATGGATCGCCACCTCCGCGCCGGCTTCGCTGCTCTACCAGCCCTATGTTTCAGAAGCCGGCGAGCGCGGCCCGTTCGTCGACGCCAATGCCCGCGCCGGCTTCGTCGGCATCTCCAGCCGGCACGGCTACGGCGACCTCGTGCGTGCCGTTTTCGAAGGGCTCGCCTTCGCCGGGCGCGATTGTTACGCCGTGATGGGTCCGCTGCCGGGCGAGGTGCGGCTGACCGGCGGTGCGGCGCGCAGCAGCGCGCTGCGAAAAATTCTCGGCGCATCGCTTGGCGCAAAAATCCGCACCAGCAAGCGCGAGGAAGCGGGCGCCGCCGGCGCGGCCATGATCGCCGCCGTGTCGATCGGGCAGTATGCTTCGATGGACGCCTGCGCGGCGGAGTGGGTAACGCCGCTGCTGGGTGCGGCGGAAGAACCCGACGCCGCGCTTGCCGGCATTTACGACGAAACTTATCCCGCCTATGCGCAGGCGTGGCAGGCCCTGCGGCCTGTCTGGCATACCATGGCGGGAGCGCGGAAAGACTGACATGACACGAAAGATCGCGATCATCGGCGACCGCTTCATGCTGCCGGAGGTGTTCCGCAGCGAGATCGAGAAGGCCTGCGGCGATGCCACGCTGGACATCCGCATGCTGGAGCAGCCCTGGCCGGACGAGCCGATGGAGCATGGCTATGCCGTCGACGGGCTCGATGGGCTGAAGGAATATTTTGGCGATCCCGACGAAGTGGTCGACTTCATCGGCGATGCCGAAATTTTGGTGACGCAACTCGCGCCGCTGTCGGACGGCATGATGAAACGGCTGCCCGACTTGAAGCTGGTCGCCGTGTCGCGCGGCGGGCCGGTGAACATCGACATGGTGGCAGCGCGGCGCAACGGAATCCGGGTGGTCAACGTGCCGGGCCGCAACGCCAGCGCCGTGGCCGAATTCGCGATCGGTGCGATGCTCGCCGAAACACGGCTGATCCGCGTCGGTCATGAATCGATGCGCGCCGGCGAATGGCGCGGCGACCTCTACCGCGCCGACCGCACCGGCCGCGAACTCAACGAGATGACGGTCGGCGTGGTCGGCTACGGCAACATCGGCACGAGACTGGTCAAGCTGCTGCGCGCGTTCGGTTGCAGGGTTCTGGTGTCCGACCCCTATGTCCAGCTCAGCGCCGAGGACCGCAACGCCGGCGTCGAACTGGTGGCGCTGGACGATCTGGTGGCGCGCGCCGATGTCGTGACGCTGCATGCGCGCGTGACCGAGGAGACGAAGCACATCATCAACCGCGACACGATCGCGAAAATGAAGCCCGGCGTGATCTTTGTAAACACGGCGCGCGGACCGCTGGTCGACTACGACGCGCTCTACGAGGCGCTGGTCTCCGGCCAGATCGCCAGCGCCATGCTGGAGACGTTTGCCATCGAGCCGGTGCCGGCCGACTGGCCGCTGCTGCAACTGCCCAATGTGACGCTGACGCCGCACATCGCCGGCGCTTCGGTGCGCACCGTCACCTACGCGGCTGAGAAGGCGGCCGAGGAAGTGCGGCGTTATCTGGCGGGCCAGCCGCCGGTCAATCCGTGCTGAGATGGCGCGTTTTTCGATGCAGAGGCTAGCCCCACCTATCGGAACTCTGCCCCATGACTGACCTCGACACAGTCGACCTGTTCGTCATCGGCGGCGGCGTCAACGGCGCCGGCATCGCCCGCGATGCGGCCGGGCGCGGGCTGTCGATCGTGCTGAGCGAAAAGGACGATCTCGCCCAAGGCACGAGTTCGCGTTCGGGAAAGCTGGTGCATGGCGGCCTGCGCTACCTCGAATATTACGAGTTCCGGCTGGTGCGCGAGGCGCTCATCGAGCGCGAGGTGCTGCTGAATTCCGCGCCGCACATCATCTGGCCGATGCGTTTCGTGCTGCCGCACAGCCCGGACGACCGGCCCGCCTGGCTGGTACGGCTCGGTCTCTTCCTCTACGACCATCTCGGCGGCCGCAAGCGCCTGCCCGGCACGCGCACGCTTAATCTGCGCACCGCGCCAGAAGGCGCGCCGATCGAGCCCAATTTCACCAAAGGTTTCGAATATTCCGACTGCTGGGTGGACGATGCCCGCCTGGTGCTGCTCAACGCGCTCGACGCCGCGACGCGCGGCGCCCGGGTGCTGACGCGCACGGCCTGCGTGTCGGCGCGGCGCGAAAAAGGCCTCTGGGTGATCGAGACGCAGGATGGCCGCATCGGCGTCAAGCGCACATTTCGCGCGAAAGCGCTGGTCAACGCCGCAGGGCCGTGGGTGAACGACGTGGTCGGCCGTGTGGCCGGGCTAAACGCGACCCGCAATGTGCGGTTGGTCAAAGGCAGCCACATCGTGGTGCCGAAATTCTGGGAGGGCCGGCAGGCCTATCTGGTCCAGAACACCGACAAGCGCGTCATCTTCATCAACCCCTACGAAAATGACCTTGCGCTGATCGGCACCACCGACATCCCCTATTCGGGCCGCCCCGAGGATGTCTCGGCGGAGGAAAACGAGATCGACTATCTGATCAAGGTCGTGAACCGCTATTTCAAGCGCAAGCTTTCGCGCCACGACGTGGTCCACAGCTTCTCCGGCGTGCGGCCGCTCTATGACGACAACGCCGACAACCCGAGCGCGGTGACGCGCGATTACATTTTTGAACTCGATGTGAGGGCTGGCGAAGCGCCGCTGCTTTCGGTGTTCGGCGGCAAGATCACGACATTCCGCAAACTCTCGGAACACGCGCTGGAAAGGCTAAGGCCGTTCTTTCCAAGCATGGGCAAGAACTGGACAGCGGAAGCGCATCTGCCGGGCGGCGACATTGCCGATGCGGATTTCGAGCGTTTCCTCGGCATGCTCGCCGCCGGATGGCCGTGGATGCCGGCCTCGCTGCTGAAACACTATGCCCGGCTCTACGGCACACGGGCGAAGGAACTGGTAGGCCCCGCGCAGTCGCTCGCCGACCTTGGCCGCCGCTTCGGCCCGGACTTTTATGAGTGCGAGGCGACTTTCCTGTTCGAGACGGAATGGGCCGAGACGCCGGAGGATGTTTTGGAGCGGCGCACCAAGCATGGCCTGCATCTCTCGGCGCAAGAGCGTGCGGCCTTTGCCGACTGGTGCGGCGGCAGACTGGCAAGGGCGGGATGATGGCAAACCGGCAGGACCTGGATTCGTCGGAATTCGAGCCGCTGAAAAACCTGTCGGCGCGGGTGGGAGCCGACCCGCTGCTGGTGCAGGCGGCGGGCGGAAACACGTCGCTGAAGGAAAACGGTACACTGTGGATCAAGGCGTCCGGCACATGGCTGATGAACGCCGAGCGCGACGAAATCTTCGTTCCGGTGCGTCTGGCGCCGCTGTTGCAGGCGGTCACTGACATTGATCCTGCAGCCGAGAAGGCCGAAGCTTTTGTCGTTGCCGAACTCAATCCCGGCGGGCTGAGGCCGTCGATCGAGACGACCGTGCACGCCTTGATGCCGCAACGTGTCGTGGTCCATGTGCATTGCGTCGAGACGATCTCGCTGGCCGTGCAAGCGAATGCCGAGGCGGTCATCGGCGAGCGGCTGAAAGGGCTGGACTGGACATTCGTGCCTTATTGCCGGCCGGGTCTGCCGCTGGCGCGCGCCATCGCGGAACGGCGGCGGCCGGGCACGGACATCCTCGTTCTCGGCAATCACGGGCTGGTGGTCGCCGCCGAGACCGTGGCGGAAGCTGAAACGCTGCTCGGTCGCGTTTGCGGCCTGCTGGCACGCACGCCGCGCAAGGCGCCGGCGGCGGACACCGACGCGCTGCTGCGTCTCGCCGCCGGCAGCGACTATCGCCTGCCGGCGCAGCCCGAGGCCCACGCCGCCGCGACCGATCTTGCGAGCTGCCGCATGGCCGCCGCCGGCACACTTTACCCTGACCACGTCATCTTCCTTGGCGAGGGTTCGGTGATCGCCGCGCCGGGCGACACGGCAGTTGCGGTCGCGGCGAAGGCATCGGCGGAGAGCCGCGCAGCGCCGGTGGAAATCCTGTTTCCGGGCAAGGGCGTGCTGGTTCGCCGCGACGCCAATGCCGGCGCCGAGGCGCTGGCGCGCTGCCTGGCCGATGTGACGGCGCGCATCGACGGGCAGGCCGCCCTGCGTTACCTCAGCGCTCAGGATGCGCATCAATTGATCAACTGGGACGCCGAAAAATATCGGCAGGAGCTGACCCGCCGGATGGGTGCGGCCTTGCAATGACCGATCTCGTCGTCGGCATCGACATCGGCACGTCCGGCGCCCGTGCCGTGGCGATGGACGCGTCCGGCGCTGTCGTCGCGCAAGCCGGCGCGAAGATGGCGACGTTTGGCGACAATTTCCGGGACGCGTGCGTCTGGTGGCGCACGCTGGATGCCGCGCTCGACACATTGTTCGCCGAGGTCGATGCGCACCGCGTGGCGGCGCTGGCCGTTGACGGAACCTCGGGCACGATGCTGCCGATCGACAGTTTTGGCCGGCCGTTGGCCGACGGCCTGATGTATTCCGATACGGTCGCGGATACCGAAATTCTGGCTGCGATTGCCGCCACCGCGCCTCCGACCAGCGCCGCGCATGGATCGACCTCCGGTCTCGCCAAGGTAATGGCATTCCAGAAGGTACTTTCGCCCTGGAAGGTCATTCACCAGGCAGACTGGATCGCCGGCAAATTCTCCGGCCGCTTCGGTGTGAGCGACGAGAACAATGCGCTGAAGACCGGTTATGATCCCGTCGCGCGTAGCTGGCCGGACTGGATTGAAGCAGCCGGCGCGGACGCCTCGCTGCTGCCCGAGGTCGTCGCGCCCGGCACACCAGTTGGCTACGCCGTCTCCGAGCACGCGCGCCGTTACGGGTTGTCGCCGGAGACGGTCGTCGTCGCGGGCACCACCGATGGCTGTGCTTCTTTCCTCGCCACCGGTGCGGAAAAGATCGGCGAAGGCGTGACCGCGCTCGGCACATCGCTGACGGTGAAGGTGCTGTCGGAAAAGCCGATCTTCGCGCCGCAATACGGGCTCTACAGCCATCGCATCGGCGACCGCTGGCTGGCCGGCGGCGCGTCCAACACCGGCGGAAAAGTGCTGGCGCATTTTTTCGCGGATTCGCGTGTCGCCGAACTGTCGAAAGACATCGATCCGGTAGAGCCTAGCGGCCTCGATTATTATCCCCTGGTCGGCAAGGGCGAGCGTTTTCCGATCGCCGATCCCGATCTTGCGCCGCGCCTGGAGCCACGGCCGGACGATGACCCGAAATTCCTGCACGGCATCTTTGAAGGCGTCGCGGCAATCGAGGCGCTGGGCTACGAAAGGCTCGCCGAACTCGGCGGTCCGGCGTTGAAATCCTTGCGCAGCGTCGGCGGCGGGGCAGCCAACCCGGTCTGGACCGAGATCAGGAAGCGCCTGCTGGGCGTGCCGTTTCTGCCGGCGCTATCCGAGGAAGCGGCAGCCGGGACGGCGCGCCTCGCCTTGCAGGGCGCCATCGCGGCGGGAGCGCTGCGGCCATGACCGTCCACACAATCGAAGCTGCCGACCTGTCTGCACTTGTCGGGCGCTACGATGTATTTTTCGTCGACCAGTTTGGCGTGCTGCATGACGGCCACAAGGCCTATCCGGGTGCGATCGAGGGACTTGAGCGGCTGAAGGCGAGTGGCGGCACCATCGTCTTGCTGTCGAATTCCGGACGCCGCGCCCGGCCGAATGAGGAGAGGATGTTGAGGCTGGGTTTTCAGCCGCGCTCTTGGGACCTGTTCGTCAGTTCGGGCGAGGTGGCATGGCGAAAATTCGCCGGTGAGACGGCGGAACCTGGCCTGAAGCCGGGCGCGAAATGCCTGCTGCTTTCGCGCGAAAACGACCGTAGCGCGGTGGAGGGACTCGATCTCGAATTGGTCGAGGATGGAGCAAAGGCCGAGATCGTGCTGCTTTCCGGCAGCGAGGGCGACCGCCATCCGCTCGACTACTACCGCCGCCTGCTCGAACCGGCTGCGCGGGCCGGCGCGCCGCTGGTCTGCACCAATCCGGACAAGATCATGCTGACCGCGACCGGTCCGACTTTCGGCGCCGGCCGCATCGCCGAGCTTTACGCGGAACTCGGCGGCAAGGTCGAATGGATTGGCAAACCCTATCCGGAAATCTATCAGGCGGCGCTCGACCTCGCCGGCAATCCGAGGCTCGATCGGGTCGTCGGCATCGGCGACAGCATCGAGCACGACGTCGTCGGCGCCAAAAATGCCGGCATCGCCTCGGCGCTGGTGCGCTCGGGCATATTGGCCGATCTCGACCGGGCAGGGCTGGAAGCACTCTATTGCCGGCATGGCGCGCGGCCGGATCATGTGCTGTCGCGATTTGTGTTTCCGGCGAGGTGAGAGGCAATGGCTGGATTCACGCTCTCCCTGAATACCAATCCGCTGGTCAACCGTTTCGCCGATCCCGACAACCTGATCGACGCGCTGGCCTACCGCATCGGCATCCGCGACGTGCAGTTGACGCATGAATTCGTCAATCCCGGCTGGCCGGCCGCGACGATCGCCAAGCACACAAGACTGTTCCACAAGGCGCTCGGACGCACCGGCGTGCGCGTCACTTCGGGAATGACCGGGCCCTACGGACGGCTCAATCATTTCGGCCATCCCGACGCCGACGTGCGGCGCTACTACGTCGACTGGTTCAAGACCTTTTCCGACATTTGGGGCGAACTCGGCGCCAAGAGTGTCGGCAGCCAGTTCGCCATCTTTGCCTACAACGACTTCGACGATCCGGTCCGGCAGGCGGACCTGAAGAAGATTGCGCTCGACTGCTGGGGTGAGGTCGCCGAGCACGCCAAGGCGGCCGGGTTGACCTGGCTGATCTGGGAACCAATGTCGGTCGGCCGCGAGTTCGGCCATACGCTGACTGAATGCCAGGCGCTGCAGGACGAAATCGACGCGGCGGGCCTTGCGATCCCGCTGAGGATGATGATCGACATCGACCATGGCGACGTCAGTTCAAGCAATCCGGCTGACACCGATCCCTACGCATGGGCGCAGACCTTTGCGGCGCAGTCGCCGATCATCCACATCAAACAGTCGTCGATGAACAAGGGCGGCCACTGGCCGTTCACCGCCGCCTACAACGAAAATGGCCGCATCATTCCGGAAAAGCTCATCGAAACCATCCGCCGGGGAGGCGGGTCGGACAATGAGATCTGCCTGGAATTGTCGTTCCGCGAGCGCGAACCGACCGATCGGCAGGTGGTCGAGGCGATCCGGGAATCCGTCGACTTCTGGGCGCCTTATGTCGACGCCGGGCGGGCCGGCCTCGTGACGAGGCAAGACTGATTGGCCGTCAATCGTCGCGGTGCGGCAGCGCCTTGTTCAGCATCAGCATTTCCTGTCCGCGAAAGAGTCCGCCGAGCGTGTCGGTGCTGACCGTGCGCAGTTCGGAGAACATGGTCGTGAACGGCTCCGACGACAGGAATTTGTGCGCATCCTCGTTGGAATCGAACCACAGTTCGAGATTCCAGTCGTAGGAGAGCATCTCGTCATTCGGCAGCCGGCCGACCAGCCCGAACTCGATGACCTTGCCGACGCCGATGCCGAAAATATGTTCGCGCAGCAGCGGATGTTCGCCCAGCCCGGCGAAACGCGAGGCGTACCAGTCCTTCAGCCCAGCCTTGTCCTTGGCCATGCCGAAGGCGATGAAGCGGGTGATCGTGCCGTCCTCGCGGGCGCGATAGCCGCGCTGGAAGGTGCTGAAGTTGGCCGGGTTGGCGACCTTGAACTGCGTGTGCTCGGTCAGCGCGATGCCCGGCAACGTACCCGAACCTAGACCCATATTGGCGAGGCCGTCGCCGAGCAGCGCGAAACCCGAAGTGTGGTTCCAGCATTCCACCATGTCGTCCCAGGTCTTCCAGTATTCCTGGGCGATGCGGAAGAATTCGCCATGGCTCGCCGCCGGCTGGTTCGCGACTCGCCGGTTGATGTTGTAGCGGATCATCTTGTGGCCGACCTTCGCCAGCTCGGTATGAATGCCGAGATACCAGTCGTCGAACTGGTCGGCGGTCATGTGTCTTGGCAGGGTGATCACCCAGTTGAAGCTGATCACGGCAAGCGCTCCTCGGTTAAAGATAAAAGTATTTTATTTTATCGTATGCAGGGACAAGGCTGTCAAGCGCCGCGTGGCCGACTCTCCGCGGTTTCCAACCAGTCGGATGACAAGCGTGTTTGGCGGGCACGAACGTAACTTGACAGGTCCAAAACAGGGTGATTAAAAAACATCAATGCTTTTTTTATTTGGCGGATCGCAGCGGGAGGTCAGCCAGAACAACAGGGGACCCGCAACAGGAGGTTTCCAGTGTCGCCGACCAGAAAGATCGCGTCCCTTCTTTGCGCCACCGCGCTTGCCTGGGGGGCGTTCTCGCTATCCTCCAGCTTCGCCGAGGGCACCGGCAAGGTCGAGGGCGAGGGCAAGGAACTGGTGATGTTCACCATCACCGCGTCCAACGTCTATGGCGCCAACCAGATCAAGGGCGCTACGGCCGAGGCTGAAAAGCTCGGCTACAAGCTGACCGTGTTCCAGAACAATTTCTCGCAGCCCGAGCAGGATGCGCAGGTCCAGCAGTACCTCGCCAGCGGCGCCGCGCCGGCCGCGATCATCTTCTGGCCCTGGGTCGCCGACGCCGCGATCAACGACGTGCGCCAGCTTTCCAAGGTGGCTCCGGTCGTGCAGTTGACGCAGGAGCCGAACGAGCAGTCCTGGCCCTTCGTCCAGGCCTATTCCGGCGCCAACCAGATCCTCATCGGCAAGACCGTGGGCGAGATGCTGATCAAGGCCCGTGACGCGGCGAAGGCCGCCGGCATGCAGTTCAAGAGTCCGAACGGCAACCTGCTGATCTTCCAGCACCCCGAGGGCGAGAAGACCGGCACCGAGCGCTACAAGGGTATGGAAGAGGCGACCAAGGACGCCCCGTTCAACATCATCCATCTCGAATATGGCGCGAACAGCCCGGAGACCGGCTACGAGATCGGCAGCCAGGTCGTGCCGAAATACAAGGGCCAGTTCGATTTCCTCTGGGTCTCCAACCAGCAGGCAGCCAACGGCATCATCCGCGCACTCAAGGAAAACGGCATCACGCCCGGCAAGGACGTCTACATCGTCTCCGGCGACTGCTCAGGCAGCCTCGACGCGGTCAAGAACGGCGAGACTTTCGGCACGGGCATCCAGCCTGCCGCCGTCGAAGGGGCTCTGGCGGTGCGTACCGCGGCGAAACTGGTCTCCGCCGGCAAGATCGAGGGCGACGTCGTGCAGATGGACGTCTCGGCCGATGCGCCCGCGATCGAGAACACGCCGCCGGCAAAATTCAACTACATGCCGCACGCCCCGGCGATCGGCGCCGACGGTGTGGCGAACACGAAAATCTGGGGCTACTCTGCCGACGAGATCTGCGCCGGCTGATGTGAACGGACACGTGGCTTCGGAATACCAGACACAAGCAAGCAAGGACGCGGCCGCGAGGCCGCGTCTTTCCGTCCGCGGCCTTTCCAAGCGCTACGGCAGCGTGCAGGCGCTGGCCGAGGTGAATTTCGAGCTTCGGCCCGGCGAGGTCATGGCCCTGCTCGGCGAGAACGGCGCCGGCAAGTCGACGCTGGTGAAGGTGATCTCCGGTCTCGTGCAGCCGGATTCCGGCTCGATCGAGATCGACGGGCAGCCGGTCGACCTCTATCCGAGCGCTCGTTCGCAGGCGGCGGGCGTCGCCGTCGTGCATCAGGAATACAGTTCCGTGCCGACGCTGACGGTCGCGGAGAATCTGGTGCTTGGCCAGACCGGCCAGCCTGCTCTGTGGTTGCCGGGAAGGCTGAACCGTCGGGCGCGCGAACTGCTGGCGGCGGTCGGTCTTGATCATATCGACCCGCGCATTCCGGTCGAGCGGCTGAGCGTCGCTGAGATGCAGCTTCTGGAAATCGCCCGCTTGCTCGTACGCGATTCCCGCATCCTTATCTTCGACGAACCGACGGCGGCCCTTGCCGACCGCGAGATCGAGCGGGTGCTGTCGGTGATCACGAGGCTCGCCGTCGAAGGTCGCAGCATCATCTACGTTACCCACCGGCTCCCGGAAGTTTTTCGCATCGCCCACCGCGTCACCGTCTTCCGCAACGGCCGCAGCCTGCCTGCCAGGCCGACCTCGGAACTCAATGTTGATTCGGTGATCGGCATGATGCTGGGCCGCGATCTGGAGACCATGTTCCCGGCACGCGGCGCAATCGGTTCCTCCGCCTTGCTGGAGGTGCGTGGGCTGCTGGCGCCCGGCCTCACTGCGCCAGTCGATTTCGACGTCCGGCCCGGCGAGATCCTCGGCCTCACCGGCCAGCTCGGCAGCGGCACGAGCGCGGTGATGCAGGCGCTTGCAGGCATGACGCCGCCGACCGCAGGCCGCGCATTGCTCGCCGGCGAAGAACTGGCCTTGCGCAGCCGGGCGGCCACGCTGAAGGGTGGTGTTGCCTACTGTTCGGCGGACCGCAAGCACGACGGCATCTTTGCCGAGCGCTCGATCCGTGAAAACCTTTCGTCACCCTGGATCAGGACCGTCGCCGGCAGCGGCGGATGGATTTCGTCGAGAGGCGAGGCCGACAAGGCGCGGGAAATCGCGTCGCGCTTCGCCATCGATGTGAAGCGGCTGAGCTCATTTGTCGGCACGCTGTCGGGCGGCAATCAGCAGAAGGTGGCCGTCGGCAAATGGCTGGGTGCGGCCCCACGCATCATGCTGCTGGAGGAGCCGACGCGTGGCGTCGATATCGGCGCCCGCGCCGAGATCTACCAACGGCTGCGCGACCTCTGCGCCGCCGGCATGGGCATCGTCGTCGCCAGTTCGGATACGGCGGAGATCCTCGGCCTGTCCGACACGATCGCCACCTTCTACCGTGGCCGTCTCACCGCCATCCGGCCGCAGGCCGAATGGAGCGAAGACGCGCTGGTGCGCGAAGTGATGCATCAGGAGGCGGCGTGAACGAGCCCGCGCGATCAATGTCGGCCGCAAACAATCCCACCCCTGTGCCGACCGCCGAAGCCGCCGCCCGGCAAGAGCGGACGATGCGGTTTGCCGTGATCGGCGTGGCCGCCGTGGTCATCGTCGTGGCGATGCTGCTGACGCCGAATTTCATGACGCTCGACAATGCGCGCGCCATCCTGCGCAATGCTGCTACCGTGGGCATCGTCGCCGTGGCGATGACGCCCATGACGCTGTCCGGCAATTTCGTCTCGCTGGCGATCACCCAGACGGCCATGGCGGCGATAGTCGCCTTCGTCGTGCTGATCGGGCTGGGTGTGCCGCAAATCGTCGCCATCCTCATCGTCATCGCCGGCACTGTGGTCGTCGGTGTCCTGCAAGGCGTCGTCGTTGCCGCCGGGCTCAATCCTGTGATCACCACCCTGGCAGCCGGCGCCATCATCTTCGGCGTCGTCTCTCAGGTGACCGGCGGCGGCATCGTGCGTGTCGGCGCCTATCCGATTTCCTGGGGCGGCGGCGCTATCCTCGGCGTGCCCGTCGAAGTCATTGTCTTCTTCCTGTTTACGGTAGCCGTGACCTTGCTGATGTCCAGCACCGTCACCGGCCGCGAGACGATCCTGGTCGGCGCCAACCGTGCGACGGCGGAAATCAGCGGCATCTCCTTCGCGCGTGTCACAATCGTGGCCTTCGTGGTGTTTTCCATTGGGCTGGCGCTCGCCGGCATTTTGAGCGGCGCGGCGTTCGGCCAGGCGACGGCGCAGTCCTTCCCCGGCCTGACCATCAGCGCTATCGCCGCCATCCTTGTCGGCGGCACCGCGATCCAGGGCGGACAAGGCTCGCCGCTGCGATCAGCGATCGGTGCGATCATCATCGCGGTCATTTCCAACATGATGGTCCTGAACGATTTCAGCACCGGCGGCAGGCTGGCGGTCCAAGGCGGCGTCGTGGTCATGATCGTCGTGCTGATCGACCTGCTGCGGCGGCGCGGGAGGTCCAGCAAATGACTTTTGCCGAACGCATCAGGCCCTACCTGCTGCCTCTCCTTGTGCTGATCGTCACCTGGGTGGTGATCGCCTCGATCACGCCGACCTTTCGCGGACAGGCCAGCATCTTCTCCGTCCTTCAAGGCTTTCCGCTGGTCGGATTGGTGGCCCTTGGCCTCGCGGTGACCATCGTTGCCGGCGAACTCGACCTGTCGGTGGGTTCCATGGCGGCGCTCGCCGCCGTCATTGCCGTGCAGACCTCGTCGCTCGGCCTGATCGGTTGCCTGACACTTGCGACCGTCGTCGGCATCGCACTGGGGGCCGTCCAGGGTACGATCATCGGCAAGCTGGGCATCAACTCGCTGGTCTTCACCATCGGAACGCTGATCCTGCTGCGCGGCTTCACCCACATCCTGTCCAACAGCGCGCCGATCATGATCGAGAATTTCGAGATCACCGATCCGCTGCTGGAGCGCTACGGCATCTTCTCGCTGAGCAGCATCATCGCCATCATCCTGTTCGTGCTGACCGGCCTGTTCCTGACCTACACCCGCTGGGGCCGGGAGATCTTCGCCATCGGCGGCGCCCGCAACGAGGCGATAGCGGCCGGCGTGCCGCGCGTGCGGCCGTTTACGATCAGCTTCGCCATCTCCGCCGGCTGCGCCAGCCTCGCGGGGGCGCTCGCGGCGGCGCGCGGCGGCAGCGCTGCTCCGCAGAATTATGAGGACTTGCTCCTCTCCGGCTGCGCCGCTGCTCTGCTTGGAGGCATCAGCCTCTATGGCGGGCGCGGCACGGTCATCAACGTGGCGCTCGGCGTCGCCATTCTTTCGGTCGTGGCGTCGGGTCTTTCGGCGCGCGGCAGCGAGGCATCACTGGTGCAACTCGTCACCGGCGCGCTGCTCTTCGCCATCATCGCGCTGGAATTCATCGGCGGGCGCAAGGTTTGGCGCGAATCCGTGATCGGACGCGCGCTGACGCGGCAGCCGGCGGCACGCTAGCCGCAAGGTTTTATGGTTTGCAAGAAAGGCATTTGCGAATGGCTGGACGACTGGACGGCAAGATCGCCATCGTAACCGGAGCCGCGACCGGCATCGGCTCGGCTACCGTTCGGCTATTTGCCGCCGAAGGCGCGAAAGTGCTGGCGGCCGACATCAAGGCGCCGGGCGGCGAGCTGGCGGAGGCCCTTGAAAGCCGGAAGGACCGCATCGCTTTCACAAAACTCGACATACGCAGCGAAGAAGCGTGGGCGGCAGCACTTGCCGAATGCAAGGCCGCGTTCGGCCAGCCAAATGTGCTGATCAACAATGCCGGCCTCGGCTCCAGCGGCAAGCCGGTGCATGAGGAGACGCTGGAGGCGATGCGCGCTTCCTTTGACACCAACGTGCTCGGCGCCTTCCTCGGCATGAAGACCGTCATTCCCGGCATGATGGAACTTGGCGGCGGATCGATCGTCAACGTCTCGTCCGTCTGGGGCTGGGCGGGCATCAAGAACAACGCCGCCTACCAGACCGCCAAGGCCGCCTGCCTTATGCTGTCGAAGAACGCCGGTGTGACCTACGCGCCGCACAACATCCGCGTGAATTGTGTGCTGCCCGGCTATGTCGACACGCCGATGTCGCGCACGGTGACGCCGGAAGAATCGAAGATGCTGATGGAGTTCACGCCGCTTGGCCGCCGCGCCGAGCCGGAGGACCTGGCGCCGATGTTCGTCTATCTCGCCTCGGACGAATCGAGTTTCGTGGCGGCAAGCAACTTCATGGTCGACGGAGGGATGAACGCGCTATGACCGCCACTGTCCAGACTTTCGAACTTGGCGATTTCGCGCTGGACGGCGGTGTGAGGCTGCCCGCTGCGAAACTCGCCTACGTCACCTACGGCACGCTCAACGCGGCGCGCGACAACGTCATCGTCTTCCCGACCTGGTACGTCGGCACCCATGCAGATGTCGAATGGCTGATCGGCGACGGCAAGCCGGTGGACAGCGCCCGCTATTTCGTCATCGTGCCGCAGATGTTCGGCAACGGCCTGTCGTCGTCGCCGTCCAACACGCCGGCGCCCTACGATCGCGCGCGGTTTCCCGCAATCACCATCCAGGACAATGTGCGGGCGCAGCATCGCCTGGTGACGGAGAAGTTCGGGATCACGAGAATCCAGTTGGTCATCGGCGGATCGATGGGGGCTTTCCAAGCCTATCAGTGGGGCCTTGCGTATCCCGACCTCGTTGAGCGCATCGCCCCCTGCTGCGGTGCGGCGCGCGTCAGCCGCCATTGCTACGTCTTCCTCGAAGGTCCCCGGTCGGCGCTGCTCGCCGATCCCGCCTATGCCGGTGGCGACTACACCAGCCCGCCCGTCGCCGGTCTGAAGGCGCTCGGCCGCGTCTGGGCAGGCTGGGCGCTGTCGCAGGAGTTCTATCGCGACGAACTCTACAAGCGCATGGGTTTCGACGATGTCGAAAGCTTCCTCGTCAATTTCTGGGAGGCGTTCTGGCTGCGCTGCGACGCCAACGACCTGCTTAGCCAGCTCAACACCTGGCAGACGGCTGATATCTCGAAGACACACGGCTACGACGGCGACTTGAAGAAGGCGCTAGGCGCCATCAAGGCCAAGGCGATCATGAGCCCCGGCGCCAAGGACATGTATTTCCCGCCGGAAGACATGGCCTGGGAGGTCGCGCAAATGCCGAATGCCGAGTTGCGTCCGATCCCCGGCCCGTGGGGCCATTTCTCCGAGGTCGGCATCGACCCGGCCTGCAACGAGTTTTTGGGAAACTCGGTCAGGATGCTGCTGGCGAGGTAGGGGTTCCCTGAGCGATTGCCTATTCCGGCGGGAGCTCTTCCGGCCATCTCTGCGCTCCATGCAGGATGCGTATGATCCGAACTCTGTTGGCAGTCACGACATAGGCTGCAATGTAGGGTGTCCGCGGTATGACAAGCTCGCGTGTTCCCTCAATCCGACCCGGTCTGCCGCTTTGCGGAAAATCGATCAGACGACGAACGGCCGTCGCGATACGCTCATCGACATGATCGGCCGCCCTTGGACTGTCAGCCTCGATATGCGCAAAGATGTTTCTTCTGTCGGCAAGCGCGAACGCAGCCCAGACGAGTTTCATTGGCCACTCGCGGTGCCTTTGCGACGTGCAGCGGCACGGCGCTCTGTAAAGTACGCCTCAACTTCAGCATCATCGATGTCTGGTCGGGTGTCTTCGAGAGCTTGCAGTACCTTCGCTCGGAACCAGGTGTCATGGGCATCGCTATTGCTGATCAATTCCAGTGGCAAGACACCCTCGTTCGCTGTGCGTGTTAGAAGAATACGAACCGCATCCGAAATCGTCAGGCCCATACTTCCCAAGACTTCGGAGGCGCGCTCCTTCAAATCCGCGTCGATACGCGTTTGGACAAGTGCGTTCGCTGCCATATCGGCTACTCCTTGAGTTTTCGATATGTAATGCAAGTGCATGACAAAATCCAGTACCGGAGCCCGGTCACTTGCGCTGCATGTCAACGCTTCGTCTCTTTCATCCAGGAATCACCCCTCCGCGATCACCACGACGCCGCCGCCTTCGTCCACGGCGCCGCCTTCGGCGACGCTGACTTCCGACACCGTGCCGGAAACCGGGGCAAGCACCGGCACTTCCATCTTCATGCATTCGAGGATGACCAGCGTGTCGCCTTCCGCCACCTTCTGGCCAGCGGAAACCAGCACCTTCCAGACATTGCCGCCGATTTCGGCCGTCACATCAACCATGAAAAATCCTCGCTATCATTCCGCAGCCCGCACGGCCGGCGCTGGGGCGATTTCGGTCCCGATTGTTGATAGAAAAGCCTTATCGGTGAGCAGCTTGTGGCCTGTGCCACCCGATGCCCATTCCTCGGTGGCGAGGAACGCCTTGTGGAAAGGGACCAGCGTCTTCAGCCCGTCGATCCGGAATTCGTCGAGGGCGCGCAGCATGCGCCGCGTGGCGCGCTCGCGATCCTCGTCCCAGACGATCAGCTTTGCCAGCAGCGGGTCGTAGAAGGGGCTAGCGACGCTACCCGCCTCGATGCCGCTGTCGACGCGTACGCCCGGCCCGGACGGCTCGCGATAGGCGGACACCGTGCCCGGGCGCGGCAGAAATCCCTTGGCGGCGTCCTCGGCATTGATACGGCATTCGATGGCATGGCCCCGGAACGTGACGTCGGCCTGCGTGAACGGCAACGGATTGCCCTGCGCGATCGCGATCTGCGTGCGCACAACATCGATGCCGGTGACAAGCTCGGTCGCCGGATGCTCCACCTGCAGCCGCGTGTTCATTTCGAGGAAATAGAATTCGCCGCCGACCAGCAGGCCCTCGATCGTACCTACCGATGTGTAGCCGATCGAACGCGCGGCGTTGACCGCGATCGCCCCGATCTTCTGGCGCAAAGCCGCGTCGACGGCAGGCGCCGGCGCTTCCTCGATCAGCTTCTGGTGGCGCCGCTGCACCGAGCAGTCGCGCTCGCCGAGATGGATGACATTGCCATGCTCGTCTGCAACGACCTGCACCTCGACATGGCGCGGGTCGGGCAGGTAGCGCTCGACATAGACCGTACCGTCGCCGAAGAAGCGCAGCCCTTCGGACGAAGCCCCCTCGAAAGCCGCCTTCGCTTCCTCCGCCTTGTGCGCGACCCGAAATCCCTTGCCCCCACCGCCGGACGCCGCCTTGATGGCGATCGGAAAACCGATCTCTTCCGCGCGCGTCAGCACATCGTCGACTGTGAGAACCGGTTCGGTGTCGCCCGGCACATCAGCGGCTTTCATCAATTGCCGTGATGCCACCTTCGAACCCATGGCGCGGATCACGTCGCCGCGCGGCCCGATGAAGGTGAGCCCGGCCGCTGCGCAGGCATCGGCGAAGTCGGCGTTTTCGGAGAGGAAGCCGTAGCCCGGATGGATCGCCTCGGCGCCGCTGCGCTTCGCAGCATCGAGGATTTTTGCGATGACCAGATAGCTTTCCGACGCGGCGTTCCCGCCGATCGCCACCGCCTCGTCCGCCATGCGCACATGCGGCGCGTTGGCATCGGCGTCCGAATGGATCGCAACGCTACGCATGCCCATTTCCCTGCAAGCGCGGATGACGCGCACCGCGATCTCGCCGCGATTGGCGATGAGCACGGTGGAAAAGCGTTTATTGCCGGTCATGCGTCGCGTCCCGGCCGCGAGGCGAGGTAGCCGGACACGTCGAATTCCTCCTGCGTGATGCGGTACTTGAACGTGCCCTCCTGCGCGGCGTTCCAGATGTCATCATATTCGAGCGCGCCGACATTGTAGTAGCGCAGCCGGTCTCCCGCCTGCAGCAGCACGCCATCGTCGGGGAAGGCGGTGCTTTTCGAGTTCGGCTCGTAGATGTTGACGGCGAGCCGGCCGATGACCTGGTATCCGCCGGGGCTCGCCACCGGATAGGCGCCGGTGGAGAAGCCGGCCAGCGCGATCAGCCGGGCAGGGGTGTAGCTGCGCGGCGTCTTGTATTTCGGCGACTTCAGCCATTTCGACGCATCGAGCGGGATGGAGAAATAGCAGCCCGGCGTGAAGCCGACGCAGACCACCCAATAGTCGGTGCCGGTGTGGCGCTTGATCACCTCGTCGACGGTGATGCCGTTGGCCTCGGCGACGAAGTCGATGTTCTTCTGCACATTGAACCGCTTGGCGAGGTCCGCCGACCAGGGATCGTCGTACCAGACCGGCAGTTCGACCAGCCGCGACGGCAATTTTTCGACCTCTGCGACCGTCTTCTGCACCGAGGCGACGACGTCCTCCAGCGTCTCGAAATCCGTCTCGAAACGGTCGAAGACGATGCCCAGTTCGCGAAACGACGGGATGATCTCGATGACGCCGGCGATCTCCTCGCGCTGCAAGGCGTCGGCCAGCGCCAGCACGCGGAAATTCAGCGTCAGGTCGGCCTCGTCGCCGAATTCGACGGCGAGATAGCAATCGCCGAGCGGGCGGAAGACGGGTTTTTCATAGATCATGACCTGTCTCCTCTAACCGACCGTCACCGGCTCGATGGCCACGCCCTCGTCGCGCAGCACCGAAATCACGGTCTCGGCGACGGCCACCGCGTTCGGCCCGTCGCCATGGATGCAGATGGATTGCGCGTCGATCGGAATGACCTTGCCGCTCACTGAGACGACCTCGCCGGATCGTACGAAACGGCGAACCCGCTCGGCGACGTCGGAGAGTTTCTTCTCGGTCTTCTTGCGCTCGACAACGATGCTGCAATCGTCGCCATAGAGCAGGTCGAAATACACCTCGCCGGCGACCTTTATGCCCGCCGCTTTCGCCGCGCGCGGCAGCGCGTGTTTTTCGAACGGCGCCGGCCAGTAGAGCAAGGGAGCCGGACAGGCGTCGACGATGGCGCGAGCCACGGCTTCAGCTAGCTCCTCCTCGACATTGAGCATCGAATAAAGCGCGCCGTGCGGCTTGACGTGGTGCAGTGCTATTCCGGCCGCCTCGACAAACGCCTTCAGCGCACCGGTCTGGTAGACAACCATGGCGTACGCCTCGTCCGGCGTGATGCGCATCGGCCTCCGGCCGAACCCTTCGAGATCGCGCAGGCCGGGATGCGCGCCGACGGCGATGCCGTTGTCGCGCGCGATGCCGACCGTGCGCTGCATCACCAGTGGGTCGCCGCCGTGGAAGCCGCAGGCGACGTTGGCGGTGGTGATCAACGGCAGCAGCGCCTCGTCTGCGCCGAGCGACCAGTTGCCGAAACTCTCGCCGCAGTCGCAATTGATGTCGATCGATTTCAGGCTCATGCAGCGGCCTTCTCGGCGAGCGCGTCGCGCGCGTCGCAAAGCTGCTTCCAGAGCCTGCGGATGACGCCCAGCCCCTCCGCTGCCTCCACGGCGCAGAAAGTAAGAATCTCGCCAGGCTTCAACTGGCCCATCTTGCCGAGATCGGCGGAGATCACCGTGGCGATCTTGGCATAGCCGCCGGCGGTCGGGTTCTCGACGCCCATGACGATCGGCTCGATGCCGCCGACCGGGATCACGTCGTCGACGATGTCGGCCGGCCCGGCACCGGCATCGTGGGTGAGGTAAGACGGGCGCGGATGCAGTTCGAGCGGCGGCCCGATCAGCCGCATGCCCATCCGGTCGGAGACCGGCGACAGTTTCCACTCGGCCGTGAGGAACGTCTGGACGCCTCTTTCGGTGAACATGAAATCCTGGGGGCCGAGCACGACGCGGATGACGCGCGGCTCGTCGGGCGTCGTCGGCAGGCCGGCGGGCACGCGGCGAGAGGCAATCGCCTTCAGGTCGCCCGATGCCGGCACGAGCCTGAGCAGGTCGCCCTTGCGCAGTGCCCGGCCTTCCAGCCCGCCCTGCGTGCCGCGCACATAGGTTGCGCGGCTGCCGAGCACCCGCGGAACGTTGAAACCGCCGGCAACGGCCAGATAGCCGCGCGCGCCGGCGCGGGCGACGCCGAGATGCAGTTCCGAGCCGCCTTTGACCGCGATCGGCTGAAAGCGCGGCACGTCTACGCCATCAAGTTTTGCGCCCATTTCGGCGCCGGCCAGCGCGATCACAGCGTCTTCCCGGAACCGCAGCTTGACGCCTTTCATCAGCATTTCCAGCCCCGCCGCGCCCGGCGCGAAACGCGACAGGGGAGGCGGCGTCAACTCGTTTCCGACGAGCAGGTTGGCGAGCGCCAGGCTGTAGAAATCCTGCGCGCCTGCCGGCGGGATGCCGCGCGACAGATAACCCGGACGGCCGCCGTCCTGGATCGTCGTTTGCATTCCCCCGTCCAGCACTTCGATCAAGACGTAGCCTCCGGTTCGATCTGCCAACGCCCGCCACCGCGTCGCGGCGCTGTGCGCGGCTCCATGGTGAGGCAAACCACGCTCGGCGTCGATGCGTCAGGATCGCCGTCCGCAGTCACGCCTGCGCGACTAAAATCAAAAGATTTTGTTCTTTTGTGTAACAACTATGGTTGGCGTTGCGAGGCTTGTCAATCGCTTGCGCCGGTTCGTCAGGGGCTTGTGTCGTGAACGAAGTGGCCGCTGCCCGCCATCTCCCGAACGCCCGGCAGTCAACGCTATTGACAGCGCATCGGCTCGATTTTATCAAAGGACAAGACTTTTTAATTTTAACGAGGAAACGCGGTGGCATCGGGTAGCGAAGGATCGGAGGTTCGCTTCCGGCACTGGATCGGCGGCGCCGAGACGGAGAGCGCCGGCTGCGCGACCTTCGCCACGGAAAACCCGACGACCGGCAAGATCTGGGGCCATTTCGCGCTCGGCCGCGCCGGCGAGGTCGATCGCGCCGTCGAAGCGGCGTCGAGCGCCTTCGAGACCTGGCGCAACCTTTCCCCGACGCGTCGCGGCCGCCTGATGATGAGATGGGCCGACGCCATCCTCGAAAACGCCGAGACCATCGGCCGCCTCGAATCCCTGCAGAACGGCAAGCTGCTGAACGAGCTCGTTCTGCAGGCGCGCATCGTGCCCGACTGGCTGTATTATTACGGCGGGCTGGCCGACAAGATCGAGGGTCGGGTCATTCCGCTGGATCGAGGTTCGGTGCTCAACTACACGCTGCGCGAGCCGCTCGGCGTGGTCGGCGTCGTCATGCCATGGAACTCGCCGCTGTTCCTCGCCATCATGGCCATCGCCCCGGCGCTTGCCGCCGGCAATACGGTGATCATCAAGCCGTCGGAAGTCACGCCGGCCTCGGTCATCGAGGCAGCCCGGCTGGCGGAGAGGGTCGGCGTCCCCAAGGGCGTCGTCAACGTCGTCACCGGCGACCGCGAAACGTCCGAGGCGCTGGTCAACCATCCTGACGTCGCCAAGATCGCCTTCACCGGTGGCGTCGAGGCCGGACGCGCCGTCGCGGTGGCAGCCGCCCGCCGCTTCGCCCATGTGACGCTGGAACTCGGCGGTAAAAGCGCCAACATCGTCTTCGACGACGCCGATCTGAAGCAGGCGGAGGCCGGGCTGCTTGCCGGCATCTTCGCCGCCGCCGGCCAGACCTGCGTCGCCGGCTCGCGGGCGCTGGTGCACCGCAAGCTGCACGCCCAGGCGCTGGAGATGCTGGCCAGGCGCGCCGCCTCGATCAAGATCGGCGACCCGCTCGACGCGGCAACGCAAATGGGGCCGGTGGCGACCCGCGCCCAACTCGCCAAGGATGAAGGCATGGTCGCCAAGGCGGTGGCGGAAGGCGCGGAGATCGTCCATGGCGGCGTGCGCGCCAATCCGCCCGGCCTGCCGGACGGCTTCTTCTTCGCGCCGACCATTTTGACCAACGTCAAGCCCGATTCCTACATCGCCCAAAACGAGGTGTTCGGGCCGGTCCTGTCGGTGATCCCGTTCGACGACGAGGATGAGGCTGTCGCCATCGCCAACGGCACGGCATTCGGGCTCGCCGCCGGCGTCTGGACGCTGAACATTCGCCGCGCCCACCGCATGGCGCGAAAACTCCAAGCCGGAACCGTGTGGGTCAATATGTACCGCGGCATGACCTTCAACTCGCCTTTCGGCGGCTACAAGGCCAGCGGCATCGGCCGCCAGAACGGCATCGAGGCCATCGACCAGTATCTGCAGACCAAGAGCGTGTGGTGCGAACTGGACGATTCCGTCCAGGACCCGTTCGTCATGCGTTCATAGCCAAGCCAAGAGCCAACCATGCATAGCCCGACCATCTCCGGCTCATCGATGCGCGCGACCGCGAAGAAGTATGTCCGGCATTTTCTCGCGGATTTCGCGACGCTCGAGAAGGAGTATCCGGACGGTTATCCGAAGATGATCGTCTCCGGCGAAGGTGCCTACGTCACCGACGAGGAGGGCCATCGCCTGCTCGATGCCGGCAGCCATCTCGGCGCTTGCCAGATCGGGCATGGTCGCAAGGAGGTCGCCCGGCGTATCGCCGAACAGGTGGAGAAGCTCGAATTCATCGCGCTGGATGCCGGCATATCGCACATCTACGTCGCCGAACTGGGCGAGCGGCTGGCGCCGCTGGTCGCCTGCGACGAGCCGGTGTTCTCGTTCACCAACAGCGGCAGCGAATCCAACGAACTCGCGTTCAAGATCGCCCGCACCTACCATTCGCGGCGCGGCCAGCCCGAGCGCACCAAGATCGTGTCGCGCGTCGGCTCTTACCACGGCTCGACCATCGCCGCTTCGGCTGCCACCGGCGTGCAGGCCTTCAAGAACGGGTTTGGGCCGCTAGCGCCCAATTTCCTGCACGCGCCCGCACCCTTTCCCGGCGGCGAGGCGGCGGGCCGCGACCGCGACACATGGTGGCGGGATTCGCTCGCCGACACGCAGGCGCTGATCGAGCGCGAGGGGCCGGACACGGTCGCCGCCATCATCGCCGAGCCGGTTGCGATCCCGCAGGCGGTGAAAATTCCGACGCGCGAATATTTCGCCGGCCTGCGCGCGCTCTGCGACCGCTACGGCCTGTTGCTGATCGTCGACGAGGTCGTCTGCGGTTTCGGCCGCACCGGAAAGATGTTCGGCGCCGAGCATTTTTGCGTGCGCGGCGACATCATCACCTATGCCAAGGGCCTGACCAGCGGTTACGTTCCGATGGGCGCGGTGGCGGTCTCGGGCATGGTCAACGAGGTGTTCAAGACGACGCCGCTGCTGCACCTCAACACCTATGCCGGCCATCCGGTGGCCTGCGTCGCGGCGCTGGCCGCGCTCGACATTATGGAACGCGAGAAGCTGACCGAGAACGCCGCCGCGATGGAGCACGTCTTGCGCGACGAGCTGGAGCGCATGCGCCAAGCGGTTCCGCGCGTCCGCGAGATATCGGTGATCGGCCTGCTCTCCAGCGTCGTGTCGGACATCTCAGATCTGCCGGATCCCGATGCGGTGCTGCGCAAGGCCCGCAAGGAAGCCTATGATGCCGGGGTGCTGCCGCGCTTCGCGCGTGACGGCAATAATCTCAGCGCGCATTTCTATCCGCCGCTGGTCGTCGGCCGCACTGACATCGAAAACGGCGTGCGCGCACTGGAAACCGCGCTGCGCACGCTTTGACAGGCTGACGGAAAGCTCCCATGCGCATCGTCGAGATCCGGGAAAGCGCGCTGCCGCTTTCCGCCAACATCCAGAATTCGGTCGTCAATTTTTCCGAACACACCGTCTCGCTGGTGGCGGTCATGTCGGACGTTATGCGCAACGGCAGGCCGGTGGTCGGCGTCGCCTTCGATTCCATCGGCCGCTATGCCCAGAGCGGCCTGATGCGCGAACGTTTCATCCGCCGGCTGATGGCCGCGAAGCCAGACGAGTTGTTGGACGAGACCGGCAAGGCCTTCGACACCGACAAAGCCTTCAGGGTGATGATGCGCAACGAAAAACCCGGCGGCCATGGCGATCGGGCGCATGCGGTCGCGGCCCTCGAACTGGCGCTGTGGGACCTGAACGCCAAGCTGAACGACGAGCCCGCGTGGAAGACCATCGCCAGGCATTTCGGCGTAAAGCCGTCGGAGCGTATGCCGGTCTATGCCGCCGGCGGCTATTATTATCCGGAGGACAATCTCGGCAGGCTGCAGGACGAGATGCGCCGCTACCGCGACATGGGTTACGAAAAGTTTAAGATGAAGATCGGCGGTGCCCCGCTACGCGAGGACATTGGTCGCATCGAGGCTGCGCTTAAGCTGGTCGGCCAGGCGGAGGACCTGGCGGTGGACGCCAATGGCCGCTTCGACGTGAAGGCGGCGCTCGACTACGGCGAGGCGATGACTGGTTTCGGCCTGCGCTGGTACGAGGAGCCGGGCGACCCGCTCGACTATCATCTGATGAGCGAGCTGGCGGCGGTCTACCCGCACAGATTGGCGACCGGCGAGAACCTGTTCTCCTGCCACGACGTCGACAATCTCGCGCTGTTCGGCGGGATGCGCAGAGGCAAGGACCTTTTTCAGATGGACCCGGCGCTGAGCTATGGCCTCGGCGAATTCCACCGCATGATCCGGTCGCTGGAAGCCAAGGGTTTTTCGCGCAGCGATGTGCATCCGCATGGCGGTCACATGATCGCGGTGCATATCGTGGTCGGGCTGGGACTCGGCGGCTCGGAAGCCTATCCCGGCGTGTTCGCGCCGGTCGGCGGTTACGCCGAGGAGTGTGTCGTCGGTGGCGGTGGCGTGACGCCGGGCGCGTCGCCGGGGTTCGGGCTTGAAGCGAAGGCCGATCTCGCCCCGCATATCAAGGCGCTGCTGGCGTAGAACTTTTCGGACTCGATCGAAGTCCGGACGCTTCGAGTTGTGCGCTCGCCGCTCAGGCGACGCGGTGCAGCAATTCCTCCCCCGCTTTCAGCCGCCGGCAGTTCTCGACCGCGACCGTCAGGCTGCGCTCGAAGGTTGCGCGGGTCAGCCACGCGATATGCGGCGAGACGACGACATTCGGCAGTGCAAACAACGGATTGCCGGCGGCGGCAGGCTCGGTGGCGAACACGTCGAGGCCGGCGGCGGCGAGATGTCCGCTCGCCAACGCCGCGACCAGCGCCGCCTCGGCGATCAGCCCGCCACGCGCCACGTTGACGACGATCGCGCCCGGCTTCAGGGCGGCCACCGATGCGGCGTCGAGCCAGCCATGCGTCCCCTCGCCGAGCGGCACATGCAGCGAGACGATATCGGCGCGGGCGAGCAGTTCGTCCTTGGTCACGAAGGGGAAGTGCACGTCGGGGTAGGAACGGCGCCCGGTGTAGATGATTTCCGCGCCCATCGCCGTCAGGATCGGCGCGAGCAGCCGTGGCACCGCGCCGAACCCGACCAGTCCGACGGTGCGTCCGCCGATCTCGCCCAACCCGCCCTGCCACTCCAGCGGCCAGGACCAGCCTTGTCCGGCGCGGGTCAGCGTGTCGAAACCCACCGTGCGGCGCAGGCAGGCGAGCATCAGCAGCAGGGTCAGTTCGGCGACGGCGCGGCTGTTGGTGCCCGGCATGTTGCAGACGGCGATGCCGCGCTTCTTCGCGGTTTCGAGGTCGATCGTGTTCACGCCGACGCCGATCTTCTGAATGAGTTTCAGTTTTGGCGCGCACTCGATCGCTTCGGCGGTCACCGGCCGCAGGATGTGCCAGAGCACGTCGGCCTCCGGCAGCGCCGACAGGTAGCCAGACTCTTCCTGCTCGCTGCAGAGCCGCACCGAAAGCCCTTCCGACGCAAGCCCCACGACGCGGTCGGCGAGCCATGATGCGCTGTCGAAGCGGAACAGGACGTTCATGGCCGGCCCCAGGGCAACGAGGCGCGTGGCGGCAATGCGCCGCCGGTCGGCAGCGCTTCCGACAGGCGCAGTCCCTCGTTCCACTTCGCCATGCGCTCGGAGCGCGTGAACGAGCCGACCTTGAGCTGCGGCACGCCCCATCCCACGGCGAGATGGACGATGGTGACATCCTCGGTCTCGCCGGATCGCGCGGACACCACCGCCGAGTAACCAGCCTCGCGCGCTGCATCCAGCGCCGCCTTGGTTTCCGTCAGCGTGCCGGCCTGGTTGGGTTTGATCAGCACCGCGTTGCAGGCGTCGACGGACGCGGCATGGCGGACGCGCGCTGCATTCGTGACAAGAAAATCGTCGCCGATGATCTGCATTCTTTCGCCCGCGGCCCTGGTGAAGGCGACGAGGCCGACCTCGTCGTCCTCGGCCAGCGGGTCCTCGATGGAGACAATCGGATAGCGCTTCGTCCAGCCGAGCAGCATGTCGATCATCTCGTCGCGCGACAGCGTGCGGTTCTCGCGGTCCAGCCGGTAGCGGCCGTTCTGGCCGAACTCGCTGGCGGCGATGTCGAGAGACACGGCGACGTCCTCGCCGGGACGGAAGCCGGCGCGCTCGATCGCCTGCACCAGCGTCGACAGCGCTTCCTCGTTGGATGAAAAGACCGGCCAGAAGCCGCCTTCGTCGGCGACGCCGGCGAGCTTTCCCTGTTCGGCAAGCAGTTTTCCGGCGGCACGGTAGACTTCCGCCGTCCAGTCGAGCGCGGTGGCAAAATCCTCGGCGCCGACCGCGACCACCATCAGGTCCTGGATGTCGATCCGCCGTCCGGCATGCGCGCCGCCGCCAAAGATCTGAATTTCAGGCAAGGGCACGCGCCCCGGCGCTTCATCGCCCGCAAAATATTTCCACAACGGCAGGCCGACGCCGGCCGCCGCCGCATGCGCGGCCGCCATCGAGGTGGCGATCAGCGCGTTGCCACCAAGCCTTCCCTTGTTCGGCGTGCCGTCGAGGTCGATCAGCGTGCGGTCGATGCCGGCCTGGTCGGTCGTGTCGAGGCCGGCCAGCGCCGGGGCGATTTCGGCCGCGATGCCGGCCAGCGCTTTTGTCACATCCATTCCGCCTTGCGGCGCACCGCCGTCACGCAAATCGACAGCCTCGCCGGAACCCGTCGACGCGCCGGCCGGCGCGATGGCGCGGCCGCGTGCGCCGCCCGAAAGTCCGATCTCCACCTCGACGGTGGGCCGCCCGCGCGAATCCCAGATTCTTCGCGCGGCCACGCTTTGGATGGCAGTCTTCATGCAATCTCCTTGCGCCACCGCTCGGCAATTTCGGCCGGCCTGGCGACCGGGTGCTTCAGCAGCCGGATCGCGAAACGCCGGACCAAATCCTTGTCCGCCTCGGCCGTGATGTATTCGACCGGCGATTTTCCGTCGATACGCGCCAGCATCAATCCCGGCAGGAGCGCCGCGACGCGGGCCTCGACGGCCGCAACCGGCTCCCACATCACGCCGGTGACATAGGCTTCGGACAAGGCTGCGAAACAGCGGAGGAAGCCGGCGCTCGCCGAGGGAGTCCACAGGCATTTCAGCAGCAGATGATTGAGCACGAAGGTCAGATCGAAGGCCGGATCACCGAACCAGGCGCATTCGGCGTCGAGGATCACCGGCCCCTTCGGACCCACAAGCATGTTCTTGGGGCTGACGTCGCCATGGACAAGGCAGCGTCGCGTGGCGGCGGTTGTCGCCGACAGGTCGAACAGCCTCTCGGCAACCTCCTCGTGCCTGCGCGCGGTCGCTTCGAGATATGGCTCCAGGCGGATCGCGTGGAAGGCGGCGTCGGTGGCGAAGCGCGCGGCGATGGCCGGATCGTCGGCAGTGGCGGAGTGGATCGCCGAGAGTACACGGCCGACCTCCGCAGCGAAACCGGCATCCGCGTGGCCATCGCGCAGCATTGTCTTCCAAAGCCCGAATTTTTCGGGCGGCAGGAAGCGCATCACCACCAGATGCCGGCCGACATCCTCGGCGATGAGTTCGGGTACATTATCGGGACGGATTGCGCCGGCCACCCGCATCCATTCGGCTTCAAAATGACTACGCTCCAGTGGTGCTTCCCAGACGGCCGCGACCTTCAGCCGGGCCAACGCCCGTTTGACGCAGAGTGCGCCGGCGGCGGTGGAAACCTTCCAGATTTCCGACGACACGCCGCCGCCGAGCGGTTCCAGAACCGGGCGCTCTCCTGGCCGCAGAAGATCGAGGCCCGTGAGGCCGGCCTGCACGTCGTCTTCGGAAGAAGAAGCGGGATCAACATGATCCCGGTCAGGCACGCTCATTTCGTGTGGCCCAGCACGACATCCTCGAGCGGCCGCAGATGCACGTCGATGGCGCGGGTGATTTCGGCGGGATCGCCGGTGCGCAGGGCGGCCAGCGTGTCCTCATGCAGTTCGATGACCGATTCCACGTCCTCGATCTCGGAGAAATAGGAGCGCATGCGCACGAACAGGTGCTCGAGGATCTGGTGCTGGTAGAGCGCCAGCGCGCTGCTGCGCGCGGCGCGGCCCATTAAATAGTGGAACTGGTGGTCGAAGCGGATGCGCACCGCAAGTTCGCTCCTGCGGTGGGTGCGCAGGCGCTCGATGGTCTCCTCCATCGCCGCGAAATCCTCCGGCGTGGCCCGCTGGGCGGCCATCAGCGCGATCTGCAATTCGATCGGCCGGCGCGCCTCGACGATTTCGGAAAGCTCGAAATGCCGAAGCGGACCGGCCATCGCCATGATCCGCTCGGGCACCTCATTGGTTTCGACGACGACGCCGCCATGCACCCCGCGCAGCGCGCGCACCACCGATGCGCTGGCCAGGACCTTCAGCGCCTCGCCGACCACCGGCTTGCTGACGCCCATCAGCCGCGCCAGCGCCTCGATGTTGGGCAGGCGTTCGCCGGGATGATAGGCGCCGGACAGAATGGCGAAAGTGATCTGCTCGACCACTTCCTCATGGGCCCGTGTGTTGGTGATGGGATGGAAATGCCAGCGCTCGGCTGCTTCGGGGTCGGCGTTGGCGATCAGCACGGCGTCGTCTCGATCGCGAAAATGCTGAAGGTTGAGGGAATGATCCGCCTCCGGTGTATTGTCGGGAATCACCACGACGAATGAGAAAACCTCCACGAATACTATGCAAATTGCGAAAAAAAACAACATGTTTTATGGTTTTGGCGAATGCAAAGCCGGCCCGGCGGGCATGCTTGGTCGGCTTCCGGCAAATCCGAGCGTCGGGTCGGCTTCGCGCGGACTTGGCGGCCTCACGGTTCTCGCAGGATCGTGTCCGGGCCGAGAAGTCGGTCGGGCGGGATGGTGCGCTCTCCGCTGCGCATGTCTCGCGGCGTCATGCCAAACTGCGCGCGAAAGCAGCGGTTGAAATAAGAGACGTCGTTGAAGCCCGCCTGCCGGGCGATCTCGCCAATGCCGGCAAGGTCGTGATGCGGGTCCGACAGCATCGAGACGGCAAGGCCGAGGCGCAGTTCCATGACGATCCGTGAAAAGACGAGGCCACGCTCGTCCAGCAGCTTGTGCAGATAGCTTTCGGACATGTTGACGCGCGCCGCCACTCTCGCCGGACCGATCGACGGTTCGGCGAAGCAGCGCTGGATCTCGGTCAGGATGGAGCGCAGCCGCGCGGCGCGCAGGCCGCGGTCGCGCGCCTGTTCAGTGGCTTCCGCCGTTGGCTGCAGGCCCATGACGATGAGGTCGAGCAGATGTTCGCCCGTCTTGGCGGCGAGCAGGGGGTCGGAGAAGTCGGCCTCGGAGTTGTAGATGGAATCGATGTAGATGCCGAGCAGCCGCATGGCGTTGGTGTCGACATTGAGGATCGGCGGCGACGACAGGGCGCGCACCCGCTGGGTGTTCCTCAGCGCAGCGCGCGGCACCACGATGTCATAGTCGACGCCGCTGGTGTTGGCATAGACGTTGCTGATCTGGCCATTGTCGATCAGGGTGTAGCTGTTGGGCTGCTGGATGACGTCGACATCGCCCTGGATGAGGCGGTAGGAGCCGGAAAGCGCCACGCAGAGCCCGTAGTCGTCGCGCCCGTCGGAGAGATGGCGGCCCAGTCGGGCCCAGTGGGCGGCGCTGCAATCGCCGCGATTGATCTTCAGTGGACCGAGCGAAAGCGTCTCCAGTCGCCCGTAGAACGGCGTGTTGGTCGAGACGTTGAAGTCGAAAGTGGCGAAGGTGCGTGACAGGTGGTCGGTCCACGCGTCGAGCCGGTCGGCGGGCGCAAAGGCGCTGGTGTCGAACACCAGCGCGCCGCGCGGAACAGCCGGCTTGGTCGCGGCCTGCACGCGTTTACGGCTCATCGCGCGACAGCCCTGCGCGTGCCTCCGCCTGCCGCGCGGCGGCTACCGGCGGGGAGAGTGTGCGGACGCCGTTTCATGCGGCCTCGTCACACCCTGCCGGCCCGTACGGCGCCCGGCGCGTCGCCAAAGCGAGCGCGGAAGGCCCGGTTGAAATAGGACAGGTCGTTGAAGCCGCAATCGTAGGCGATCTGGCCGATGCGCAGGTGGTCGTTGCGGTAGTCGTCGAGCAGGTCGCGCGCCCGCTTCAGCCGCAGTTCCATCACCAATTTGCTGAACACCAGCCCGCGCTCCTCCAGCAACTGAAAGAGGTAGCGTGGCGAGATGTTGACGGCGGCGGCGACCGATTGCGGGCAGATCGCCGGATCGCGGAACCGGCTGTTGATCTCGCCGAGCACGACGCCGAGGCGCGCCGCCTTCAGCCCGCGGTTGCCGGCCTGATGCGCCACGTCGCGGCAGGGCGCAAGGCCGAGTATGGCGAGGTCCAGCAGGTGATCGCCGACTTTCTGCGAGATGACGGGATCGGAGAGATCCTGTGCCGCCGCGAAGATCGAGGTGACGTAGGAGCGCAGCAGGCGCAGCGGCTGGGAAGCACTGTCGATCGCGATTTCGGAGCTGAAGTCTTGTCCGCGCTGGCTGGTGTGGACGGCGGCGCGCGGCACGACGATCTGGTAGTCCGCGCCGCTGGTATCGACGACGCATTCGCTCGGCCGCGCCTTGTCGATCAGCACGAAATCACCCGGCCGGCGCACGATATCGGCGCCGCCTTGCGTCAGCCGGTAGCCCGAATCGATCGACATGCACAGATTGTAGTTTTCCTGGCCGTCGGCGAGGTGATTGGCCCGCCGGCTCCAGCGGCCGCCTGAGCAATCGACCCGGTTGATGCGGATCGGACCGATGTCCATCGACACGACAGCCCCGTAGAACGGTTCGTCATTGTTCGGAAAATAATCGAACTCGGCCAGGCGATCCGACATGAAATCGCGCCAGGCGCGAAGCCGGACGGCCGGCGCGGCCGTGCTCGCGGCGTCGAAAACGACTGCGCCTCGGGGCACCGATGGGGCGGAAACCGACTGAACTGCCAGTTGAGCCATAGCCAAACTCCCTCAGCGCGACCTTGAACCTATTCCCGGCGATTTCAAGCCAAATCGAAGCGGTCTGCATTCCAGTCCAAGAACTGTACGCGCCAGTCCAAATCCTCTGCGCGGCGCGCCTGCTGGAACGCGCTCCGCTCCAAGACCGACTCCGCCGCTCCCCTTAGAGTCAGTGCCATTCGCCCGACCCAGTGAGGCGGGCCGACCACAACAGGAGAAAATATCATGGCACTTACAATCAGTCGCACCATGAAGGTGCTGCAGTCGGAATTCACGGCCAACAGCTACAATTTCGGCAACCAGCTCGCGCCCGACGCCCTCGGGCTGTCGAATGGCGGCTTTGTCGTCGCCTACAACAACAACAGCCTGTCCGATGGCGCCATCCGTCTTGACTTCTACGATGCCGACCAGACCATCATCGGCACGTCCAAGGTTCCCTACAAGGGCACCCATACCGACGCGGTCGGTGAACCATCGCTGACCGAACTCGCGGGCGGCAAGGTGCTGGTCGTCTGGGACGACAACAACGAGACCAATGCCGACAATTACGATCCCGGCCTCAAGGGCGCGATCTTCGACAGCCAAGGCAACGTGGTCAAGCTGGAGTTCCCGCTGACGAGCGAAAGCGTCGTGGCAACGGGCGTCGACGTGACCGCGCTTAGCAACGGCAATTTCGTCATCAGCTACGGCAAGGACGGCGCCACCAACCAGATCAGCTACAGGCTGTACGACGCGAACGGCGTTGCGCTCGGAGCGGCGAGCAAGGTCAACGTGTCGGACACCGGCACGCAGGAAGGGGCGCAAATCACCGCTCTGTCCAACGGCGGCTTCGCCGTAGCCTGGATGGCCGACAGCGGCGACGGCTCGCCGACCGCCAGCTTGCGAGTCTATAACGCCGCCGGCACTCCCGGCGCGCCGATCGCGCTCTCGACCAACTGCTTCGATCTGGCGCTGACCGGCCTCGACAACGGCAACATCGCGGTTGTGGTCCGCGAGGACGGGCTGTCCTATGACTTCAAGCTGAAGATCATCGCGCAGGACGGCACCGTCCTGAAGACGGCGAATATCGCTGGCAATCCGACGCACCCCGCAACCCAGCCGGACATTGTCCAGCTCGACAGCGGACATATCGTGGTAACCTGGACGCATGAGCACAGCTCGACTGACCACGACATCTATGGATCGTTGTTCGACGCCGCCGGCAACCTCCTGAAGATCGACGGCAGCGCCACCTTCGCCATCACGGCCGGCACCACCGACGACGTCAAGTCGACGGTGACGGACATGGTGGGCAACGGGTTCCTGACCGCCTGGCAGGTGACGGATCCGAACGGAGCCAACGGTTCGTCGATCGAGGCCGAGATCAACGCGTTCGTCAACGTCGTGAAAGGCGACAACGCTGCCGACACCTATACCGGCGACAGCCTGAAGGACGAGATCGAGGGCGGCGGCGGCAAGGATACGCTGTCGGGCGCCAGCGGTGACGACTTCATCAACGGCGGCTCCGGCAACGACTTCCTGGACGGCGGCGCCGGTTCCGACCAGATATTCGGCGGCATCGACAACGACATCATCCATGGCGCGGTGTCGAACGATTCCAGCACCTGGATGGAGGGCGACGAGCTCTATGGCGAGGCGGGCGATGACTTCATCGCCGGCTACTGGGGCGACGACTTCATCATGGGCGGCGCTGGCAAGGATACGATCTCCGCCGCGAAGGGCGATGACCGCATCTGGATCAACAAGGGCGACGTAGTGGCCGGTGAGGCCATCGACGGCGGCGATGACGAGGACACGCTGGTGCTGAACGCAATCAACGTCCCCTCGACGATCGACATCTCGGCATTGTCGCTCTTCAACGTCGAAAAGATCGAGCTCGGCGGCGCCTTCGGCGAACCGACCACCTTCGTCATGGATGCCGGCCTGTTCTGGGGACAGAACGAGGAGATGATCATCGACGGGCACAACAGCCAGAAGGACACCGTAGTCATCAACATGGGGGCGACTACCAACGCCAACCTGTTTCTCCTGAATATGGATCTCTCGGCTTTCCCGGGTTTCGAGGACCAGGTCATCATCAACGGCGACGGCGATGCCGAGAAGATCCGCGGTACCGAATGGGCGGAAACGATCAACGGCAATGGTGGCACCGACACCATCCATGCCGGCAATGGCGACAAGGTGTTCGGCGGTGCCGGCGACGACACGCTGCATGACAGCGGCGGGCACATCAAGTTCGATGGCGGCGACGACATCGACACGGTGAGCTATGCGACCCAGGGTCAGGTGAAGGCTTCGCTCGATGCCGCCTTCCAGAACAACTTCGCGGCTCAGGGCGACAGCTTCGCGGCGATCGAGAACCTCATCGGCTCGGCCAAGAACGACTGGCTGTTCGGCGACTCTGGCGCAAACGTACTGGATGGTGGCTTCGGCGACGACATCCTCTATGGCGGCGACGGTGGCGACAAGCTGATCGGCGGCGACGGGATCGACACGGCGCATTATTCCGGTGCGGATGCCGGCGTGATCGCCAGCCTGGCGAACCCGTCGATCAACTCCGGCTTCGCCAAGGGTGACAGCTACGTCTCGATCGAGAACCTCAGCGGGTCCAAGTACGACGATGCGCTGAATGGCGACAACGCCATCAACACCATCCGCGGCGGCGTCGGCGGCGACAGCATCAAGGGCTATGGCGGCAACGACACGCTGGTCGGCGACGCCGGCGCAGACAAGTTCATCTTCAACTCGGCGCTGGACGCCGCGGCGAACGTGGACACGATCACCGACTTCGACGCTGCGGACGACACGATCCAGCTCGACGACGCGGTCTTTACCGCGCTGAAGAGCCTCGGCGTGCTCGACGCGTCTTTCTTCCGGGCCAATGCAAACGGGCTTCCTGCCGACGCCAACGACTACATCGTCTACGAGACCGACACCGGCAAGCTGTTCTACGACGCGGATGGAAACGGCGCGAACTTCGCCGGCGTCCAGTTCGCCACCCTGACCGGCATGCCGACGATCACCGCGGCCGATTTCGAGGTGATCTGAGGGTTACGCGCCCTTGGACGAACGCCAATCGGCAGAAATGCAAACCCCGCCGTTTCGACGGCGGGGTTTGTGCGTCTGGGTTTGCTGGATCAGCGCCGATGCGCGCGCTCGCTAGGCCTCTCGAAATACGGCGCGCCCATCATATCCGCGATTTCCTCGATCGGTTCCCCGACAGCGAGCCGCGTGCCGGGGGCCGTATATCTTTCATCGAATTGAATCGTTGAGCCACCATTCTTGGTTGGCAAAGCACCGCTGATCTTCGAGATGTTGACCAGAACCGGCTTATCGTCGCTTTTGGTGAGTTTGATCCACATGGTTCCTGTGTATCCGGTTACGCCCCGTCACCTTGTTCGCATATGCAAACCAAATAGGAAAGCTTTGTTGCACTGCAGGATTGCTGTGGCGCTTGCCGCCCGCACGATATGTTGACGCAACGCTGCGAGTTTTCGGGTCACGATGCAATCAAGGCGTGGGCCTGCAACCGGCATCAATCCGTTGATTTACGGTGGGTGGCGCGCGCCGCTACTTTTGCCTCTTGCGCTGCGCCAGAACTTCGTCGGTGCCGACATGCTTTTTCGCCCGGCCGGCGATTGTCGTAGAGACGACGGAAGGCGGGTCGCTGGCGGGGAACGTGTCCTCGAGGCCTTCCTGCAACTGTTCCTCGAGCGTTTCCGAATATTCCGACCGGCCGAGGGTGCGGCGTTTCGAGACATCCTCGCGGTCCCATGCCGGCCGAGGCAACAAGCCGGCCGGTCGCGTCCTGATCCATCCGTTCTCCCGGGCGACGCGATAGGCCGCAAGACCCATCAATCCACACAAAGCCAGTCGAAGCATCGGAAACTCCCATTCATCTCCGAACTCCAAGGGATTGCGGCGGGTTCCCTGTTTTGGATCAATGCACCTATTTCGGCTTCTCGACATGACCGCCGAATGCGTAGCGCATGGCCGACAGCAGCTTGTCGGCAAATTCCGATTCGCCCTGGGAGCTGAACCGGTCGAACAAAGCGGTGGACAGAACCGGGGCAGGCACGCCTGTGTCGATTGCTGCCTTCAACGTCCAGCGGCCTTCGCCTGAATCGGAGACCCGCCCGCCGAACTGCGTCAGGCTGGAATCGCTCTTGAGAGCGCCGGCCGTCAGGTCGAGCAGCCATGATCCAATGACGCTGCCGTGCCGCCAGACCTCGGCGACGGCTGCGAGATCAACGTCGAACTGGTAATATTGCGGTTCCGAAAGCGGAGTCGTCTCGGCGTCCGCCTCGCGCTGCTGTTTTCCGGAATTTGCGGCCTTCAATATGTTCATGCCCTCGGCATAGGCGGCCATGACGCCGTATTCGATGCCGTTGTGGACCATCTTTACGAAATGGCCGGCCCCGCTCGGGCCACAGTGGAGGTAGCCGAACGGCGCTGTGCCGGCGCCTTCGGCAGGGACGGGCGCGCCGGCATCAGGGCCGGGCGCCAGGGTCGCGAAGATCGGATCGAGGTGACGCACGGCGGCGTCGGGACCGCCGATCATCAGGCAATAGCCGCGGTCGAGACCCCAGACGCCGCCGCTGGTGCCGACGTCGACGTAGCTCAGGCCCCGCGATTGCAGCCGCGCCGCCTGGTCGACCGCGTCGCGGTAGTTCGAATTGCCGCCGTCGATGATGATGTCGCCTGGCTCCATCAGCGCCGCGACCTGCTCGACGACCTTGCCGGTGATCGCCGCCGGCAGCATCAGCCAGACGCTACGCGGCTTGGCCAGACCGCCGACGAAGGCTTCCAGCGACGCAGCGCCGGTTGCACCATCCTTGGCCAGCGCCGCCACGCTTGCGGGATTGATGTCGTAGACCACGCATTCATGGCCGTCGCGCAGCAGGCGGCGAACCATGTTCGCACCCATCCGGCCCAGTCCCATCATTCCGATCTGCATGTGTTTTCTCTGGCGCTTGGGGAGGCAGCATTTTGCTGATACCGCCTATTACCTGACATTTTCCGGCCTATGTCGACAGGGAATATTTTATGCGACGGCGGTTCGGCGGCGCGGCAGCCTATGCGGCGGCCGGCGCCAGGGTACCGCTCGCCATCAGCCCCCAGAGCTGGTCGGCGGTAAGGTTCTTGACGGAGCCGTCATAGACGACACGCCCGAGGCTGAGCACGACGATCCTGTCTGCCAGCGCCCGCACGGTGGCGAGGTCGTGGGTGACCAGGATGACGCCGGTGCCGCCCGCCGCGATCGAGCGGATCAGGTTGACGACCTGCGCCGTCTGCCTGACGCCGAGCGCCGCCGTCGGCTCGTCCAAGCAGATCAGTTTGACGTGTTCGGTCAGCGATCGGGCGATGGCGATGGACTGGCGCTGTCCGCCGGAGAGCGAGCGCACCAGCACGTCCTCGTCGCGCAGCCTGACGCCAAGCGCACCCAGCCGCTCGCGGCATTGTTCGGCTGCCTTGCGGTCGTCGCGAACCGGCAGGATGCCGAGCCAGCGTCGGGTCTCCTCGCGGCCGAGGATCATGTTGTGGGCGACGCTGAGGTTCGGGCAGAGCGCCAGATCCTGGTAAACGGTCTCCAGGCCGGCGGCGCGCGCATCCTGCGGGCTCCGGAAAGCGATCGGTCTGCCTTCCAGCGTCATCGAGCCCGCGTCGGGATGGATGGCGCCCGAAATGATCTTCACCAAGGTCGATTTTCCGGCGCCGTTGTCGCCGAGCAGGCAGACGATCTCGCCCTTGCCGACGCTGAAACTTGCTTCTTCAAGCGCCGTCAGCGCGCCGTAGGATTTTCGCGCGCCGGTGATCGTAAAGGCGACGGGCGGGGAGCCAGCATTGTCGGGGTCCGCCGAAACGGTGTTCGGAGCCCTGGCCGATGCTGTCTGGCTTCCGTCGGCGACGGTGAAATTTGTCGCCGATGTTTTCGAGTGCCGGCCGCGAAAGCTGACTGCGGCCTGGTCGGCGACCAGCGCCAGCAGCAGCATGCCGCCGACAGCGATCGACTGCCACCAAGACTGGAGGCCGACGAAGATCAGTCCGGCGTTGAGGATGCCGATGGTCGCGACGCCGATGGCGATGCCCAGCGGCCGCCCCGCTCCGCCGGAAAAGGCGACGCCGCCGAGGATCGCGGCGGTCAGCACGTCGAGTTCGAAGCGCACGCCGATCGTCGGCGTGATGCTGCCCAGCCGTCCGGCGATCAGCACCGCGACGAGGCCGATCAGCAATCCGTTTGCACCATAGAGACCGACGACGGTGCGCCCGACCGGAATGCCGCAGAGTTCAGCGGCGCGCGGGTCTCCGCCGATGGCATAGATGCGCAGCCCGATCACCGTGCTGGTCAGCACGAAGGCGCCGATTATGAAGACGGCGACGGCTATCAGCACGGTGAACTGGATGCCGAACAGTTTTCCACGGCCGAGTTCGAGCAGGGCCGGCGGGAAACCGTAGACGGCTGTGCTGCTGACGACGAAGGCAAGTCCGCCATAAAGCGCTAACATCGCCAGCGTCACGATCAGCGGCGAGATGCTGAGCCTGCGCACCAGAAGGCCGTTCACAAGGCCAAGAACCAGGCCGAGGCCGAGGCCGACGCAGATGGCCAGCACGGCGCTTTGCGTCGCCACCGCCACCTTGGCGACGATGATGCCGATCAGAGCCACCATGCTGCCGATGGAAAGGTCGACATAACCTGCGATCAGCAGAGCCGAAGTCCCCAGCACGGCGATCAGGATGGAGGTCGAATTGACGCCGATGACGACAAAATTGTCGAGGCTGAAGAAGGAGGCGTTGAGCAGCGAGAACAGGATGATCAGTCCCAGCGCCACCAGAGCCAGCCCGACCCGCCCGGACGCCACGCCAGGCGCCTTGATGCCCGGCAGCAACGATGAAATCCAACCTGCCCGCATTGGTGTCGCCAGCCGCTCCGATCGAACGTTCGATGTGCTCATAGCATTGTTGGCCTTTGAACCGGAGCCGGCCGGTCACAGCTGAGCTGTAACCGGCCGGCCTTGGCGCGGGGGAGGGTGCTCGGCGCTATTTCGCTTCGGACGACCAGGGGAAGTTCACATACTGGTCGCGGGTGTCGTAGCAGATGTTGCCGTACATCCTGAGGTAGATGTCGCGGCGTTTCGGGTCCTTGTAGACCGAGGCGGGGTCCGCCACATCGGCCTCATACTGGGCGATATAGTCGCTGGTGAGCGCAACCGGCAGGATGTCCATGGCCTGCGGGATGCTCTTGCCCTCCAGCCAGTCGGCGGCGTGCTGGCCCATGGCGTAGGCGAAGACGAGGGACGCGAGGCTGATGCTGGCCTTGTACGGTCCATCGGCCTTCTTGATTGCGGCGACCGCTTCCGGTTCCCCGTCGATGCCGCCAAGGAACTGTTTTGGCGTCGCTTTCCCGGCTGCCTCCAGCGCGGCCAGTGCGCCCAACACGACGGTGTCGGCGCCGAGCACCACGTCGACGTCGGGATGCGCCTGGAGAATGGTGCTCATGGTGGCGAAGCCACCCTCCTTGTTCACTGGCGTCGGCGAGATGTCGGCGACGATGGTTACGCCCGGCATGGTCTTGAAGACATCGCGCATCGCGGCAAAACGGGGCGCCAGGAACTCCATGCTGTCATGCGACAGGATGACGGCATTGGCCTTGCCGCCAAGCTTCTCGTTTATGTATTTCGCGGCCGCCTCGGCGAGCACCTTGCCGGTCTCGTATTGCGGCGCATTGAGCAGCGAGGTCGCGGGCGGCGGCACGATGGTGCCGACATAGGCGCCCGACCAGATCAGTTCCTGCAGGCTGTGGCTCATCGATGCCGGGTCGACAGGTGCTGCAACTAGGCCACCGATCTTGGAGGCGAGGAAAAGCTGAACCTGCTCGACGCCCTTGGCGGCGTCGTTGTTGGCCAGCGCCCTGCGGTATTCCAGCCCGCGATCCTTGGCGGCGGCGGCTAGCCCGTGATCTACGCCCTGCATGAATTCGCGCTCATTGTCCTGCGCGAAGGCCAGCACCTTGCCGATGCCGGGCGGCGCGCTGCAACCCGGCGCGTTCGGATCGAATGGCGCAAAGACTGTCTGTTTGGTGATTCCGGCCGGCCCCTCCTGCGCGTTTGCCAGCGTGGCGCCGCCTGCGATGAGGCCGATCGTGCCCAGCAGTGTCGCCAGGAATTTCATTCGGTCCGATGACATTCGAGTTCCTCCCTACCGTTGATTGTTTTGATCCGTCGTCCGCGTGGCACCGCCGGTTTACGTCGTGGCCGTTGCGCTCCTCGGCGACCAGATATCCACCTTAACGGCTCTGAGTCAAAAACTTTTTCCAGTGGAAGTAATTAATAGCCATGCCGCTGCCGACACTGATCCATCACCCCCTGAGCGCCTGGACGGCCTTTGCCAATTCCAATCCGAGGACACGGTGCGCATCGCTTTCGAGGTGGATGCCGTCAACAGTGCTCGACTCGACGAAATCGCCGGCATTGACGAACGGAACACCTGCGCGCTTGGCAACTTCACGGAAGAGGCGGGCGAAATGCTGCGATTTCGCAGCCCCTCCCAGGAACATCTGTCCGAACCAGTCGACCTCCAGCATCGGTGGCGGAGCAACGAGTAAAACGGCTGGCGCCGCACCGGCATGACCAGCCTCGCTGCGCTGGATGATCCGCACGAGAATCTCAACGGAATCAGCGATATCGTTGGGGGTGACCGAGAAACGATGCTTGAGGTCATTGGTGCCGAGCATCAGCACCACGGCGTCGAGCGGCATATGCGTTTCCAGGCAGACGGGCAGGGACTTCAGCCCGTTCTTGTGAATGCCTTCGATCGGATCGTCGTGCACGGTCGTGCGGCCGCCTTGCCCTTCCTCGATCACATCCCAGCCGTTGCCCAACTGCCGGCGCATGATTCCGGGCCAGCGGCGATCGGGCGCGAAGCGGTGCCGTCCGGCCCGGGCGAGTGTCGGAATGGCGCCATAAGTGTTGGAATCCCCAAAGCACATCACGGTCTTCGGCTGCGTCACGCTGTCCTCCTCCAGACAGCGCCTTTTGAACGCCAAGACATAGGTGCACGTCAACTACATTTTTCCAGTGGAAGTATTTAAGTGTTGCCTGATCGTCCGGCCATTGCTAGGTGGGCAGTTCGGCGGGCTTGACCGATGGCCGGCCGCCTGCGCAGAGGAAAGCGTGACCGGTACAAGCTTCTTCAGTGTCGAAAAGATCAGCGACGGCCGCAGCGGCGGAACAACGCAAGCGGAAAGCCGTGTCTACAATGAACGCCTGATCGTCACCCTGGTGCGGCGCCATGGCCAGTTGGCGAAGGCCGACCTGACCCGCCTGACGGGGCTCGCCGCCCAGACGATCACCACGCTCGTCAACCGCGCCGCCGAAAGCGGGCTTCTGCTGCGCCGCGAGCCGTTGCGCGGCCGCCTCGGGCAGCCCTCGGTTCCCTATTCGCTGAACCCGGAGGCCGCCTATTCCTTTGGGCTAAAGGTCGACCATCGCAGCGCCGACGTTGCGCTGGTGAATTTTGTCGGCGACCTGGTCGCGTTCGAGCGGATCGAGTTCGACTATCCGACCCCCGGCGAGGTGATGGGCTTCGCCAAAGGCGCGGTCGCGAAAATGTGCCGAAAGCACAAGGCGATCAGCACGGAGCGCATCGCCGGTCTCGGCATTGCCTCGCCCTTCCATCGCGGGAGTCTGGGCGAGGAGAGCGGGCTGACCGCGGGCCGCCTGGATGCCTGGAAGGAGATCGACATCCGGGCCGAACTCGATCGTGCGTTCGACTGGCCGGTGTTCCTGCACAATGACGCGACGGTTTCCGCCGCGGCCGAGCTGATGTTTGGGGCAGGGGCGGCCTGTGCCGATTTCCTCTATGCCTATATCGGTTACTTCGTCGGGGGCGGCCTGGTGCTCGACCACCATCTGTTTCCCGGTCGCAACAAGCTTGCCGGCGCGCTGGGCGATGTTCCCGTGCCCGCATACGGGCCGGAGAACGACCGCACGCAGCCCCTGCTGCGGACCGCGTCCTTGCGCGCGCTGGCCGGCAAGCTCAATGGACACGATGACGGGCGCATCTGGTCGTCGCCCGACGATTGGGGTGATCTCGGCGCACCGCTCGCCGAATGGATCGACGAGGTGTCGGACGGGCTGGCCTATGCCGCGCGCGGCGCGGTCGCCTTGCTCGATATCGACAATGTCGTGATCGACGGGGCGATCCCGGCCGCAGTGCGCAAGGAGATCGCCAAGGCGACGCGCCGAAAACTGGCGCGGGCGCTTGTCGACCGTCCAGAGCCGTTCTCCGTGCTCGAAGGCTCGTTCGGCCATCTCGGACCCGCCATCGGCGGCGCCAGCATCCCGCTGCTGGTAAAATATTCGAACGACAAGGACCTGCTTTTCAAGGAGTAGAAAGCGTCAAGGTCGCGGTCGGCTCCCCTCTGGTGAGCCGACCGCCTCGGTCAGCGTGCCGGCGTGTTGACGAACTCCCGGGCTCGATCGGACAGGAACGAGAAGAACGGATTCCAATGCTGGCGGGTCATCGCCGTGTTGGGGATCGCCAATGTGCGGTTCTCGCCGCGCAGATCCAGGCGGCCGAGCCGGATACCGGGGTTTTCCGGCCCGTCACCCTCGCCGTAGAGCGGGTCGTCTGGTGGGAAGGGTAGAGCGATATGGGAAAGAGAGTAGACCTCGGCGGGCCATGATAGCCCAGGCTCGGTTGCAGTCGTCGCGGTCTCGCTCGCCGGCCGGTCGCGCACGACGACCGATGTGCTGGCGCTGTCCCGATTGGTCAGGATCGAAACCCGGTACGAGCGGGGCGGGCCGGTCAGCAGGCTCTCCACGTCGAGTGAAGCCTTCAGCAAGCCTTGCGCGGCATACATGCGATTGACGTCGAAAACGACCAGTTGATGTGCTCCCGGCTTCAGCCGGTCGAACAGTTTTGTCAGCAACGCCTGCGCCTCCACGGTGGCGTCGGCTGCCGATTGAAACGCGAGAATAGGCGGGACCTCGGCGAGCCGCCCCTGCTTTTCAAGGCGATCAAGCTGCGACTGGATTTCGACCGTCGCCTGGTAGGCCTGATAGCCCGCATTGACGGCGAAAGAATTGTATTTGTACGGGTCGTATTCCGGCTGCACGGCATTCCAGGCCAGTTTGTCCAGACCAAGCAGATCACCGAGCCGCGCTTGCCAGTCCGAATAGGCCGCGATCCTGGCTATGCCGATTTCCGGCGAGATCAGGACAATTCCGGCCGGCTGCGGCAGTGTGGGGTCTTCCACGGACGCTAGGGCGTAGTGGGTGGCCAGCGCGCCGCCGTTCGAATAGCCGACGATGAAGATCGGCTTGCCGCCCATCTTGCCCGCCACATGCTTCATGCCGATGCGCACGGCCGCCGCCATATCGGCGAACGTCGTCTGAATGAGAGCGCTCGGCGCGGTTCCGTGTCCCGGTATGCGCAGTCCCAGTACCTCGCCGCCCTCCTCATGGAGTTGCCTTGCCAAGGTTCTTAGGCTGTAGGGACTGTCGGAATAACCGTGCAGCATGAGGACCCCGAACGCCGGCGCGTCACTGGTGAGTTGATAGGTGTGGTTCCAGTTTTGCGGCCATTTGGCCGGATCCGATCTGCTCCCGGCATTGTAGCGGTTGAATTCCGTGCGTTCGGCATCATCGATCCTGGCATAGACATCGCTTTGCAACTGCGCGAACAGCCTGTCTTCGAGGGCGAGATAGCCCTCCAGCGACGTCACCGGCGCGTTCTTGGTGAATTCTTCATCGAGATGGACAAGATGCCAGACACTGAGGTCGGGTTTGCTGTTGAGCACGATGACAGCGATGATGAGGACCGCCGCGATGGCGCCGAGCACCGCGGACGCGATCGCCAGCAGCACTTTAGGCACATGCCTTGTCACACGCCGAAAACTGGATGCGATCATGGGAATTCCCGACCCTGTCTACCGCGCCCACGCTAAGGCGTCATCGGGGAAATAACCACATCGAAACGGAGAGGCTTGGTTCGATTGTATAGGTCCAGTCGCCGGGAAAATCATGGGGACCCCGGGGTGGACTGTTTGCGGATGGCGTCGGATGTCTCTATGCGGTTTCCGATTTTGATCGCTTGCAAGCAATGCAATATCTTTAGCAGGCGCCCCCGTAACCGGGAGTGACAAAGAATCTGGGCTTTCCATGGTTTCGTCCGTTCAGGGCGGCAGACCTTTGGACAGTCGAACTGGCCAGGCGACAGGCTTCTGTGAGATCCCTGCCGCAAGGAAAGGGACCGACATAAGCGATCCCTCTCTCACCAAGCCAGGGCTGTTGTTCAGGCGTTCAACCCGCCGTCCGCCGTGACGATGGACCCGGTCATGAAACTGGCAGCGGGGCTTGCCAGGAAGGATACGACAGTCGCTATCTCCGCCGGCTTGCCATAGCGGCCGAGCGACGTCAGGCCGCGAACCGTGCCGGCCAGTTCACCGTCGGCCGGGTTCATGTCGGTGTCGATTGGCCCCGGCTGAACCAGGTTCACGGTGATGTCCTGTGGCCCGAGTTCGCGAGCAAGGTGGCGCGTCAGGCCGAGCAGCGCGGACTTGGTCAATGAATATCCGGCAAGGCCTGCAAAAGGAGCACGTTCGGCGGCGTTCGACCCCACGGTGATAATGCGGCCGCCTCGCCCAAGGTGTGGGATGGCCGCTTGCGTGGACAGCACGGCCGAGCGCACGTTGACATTCAAAAGAGCGTCGATATCGGCGAGGCTTAGATCGACAAATGCGCCCACCCGGGCAATGCCGACGCTATTGACGAGAATATCGAGGCCGCCCAACCCCGCGACGGTCTCTTCGACGGAGCGCTTCACTGCTGAGGGATCGGCGCTGTCGGCCTGGATGGCGAGCGCCTTACGGCCCTTTGCCTCAATCGCCCGGACGACTTCGGCGGCGCGATCGACCGAACGCTCATAGGTGATTGCCACATCGGCACCCTTTTCCGCCAGCGCCAATGCAATGGCGGCGCCAATGCCGCGCGAGGCTCCCGTCACCAGCGCACGCTTTCCAGTCAGTTCACTCATTGCTCTATCTTTCTGTAGCGATCGATAGAGAATTAGCTAGGGACGTTGCGCCACTGTGTCAATGGATTTATATAGTGATCGATGCAAAAATTGGGTCAGACGTCGAAAACCGATAGCGGCTGCGCCCGCAGTCGCGGGCGGCCGCGCTCGTTCGACCGGGAAGCAGCCTTGGCGCAGGCAACTCGTCTGTTCTGGTCAAAGGGGTTCGAGGCGACCTCGATCTCCGACCTCACCGAGGCGATGGGCATCGGAGCGCCCAGCCTGTACGCCGCATTCGGCTCGAAGGAGGCGCTTTATGTCGAGGCGTTGCATCACTATGTGGCCAGTTACGAGAGGTTTTCCTGGGCACGTTTCGAGGCCGCGGCGACCGTGCGCGAAGCGGTCGAATCCTATCTGTTGGACTCAGCCGCTGCACTGACCGGGTCTTTTGAGGATGTCCCCCACGGATGCATGGTGACGCTCGCGTCGGTCTGCGGCGAAGGCCATGCGGAACTCGCTGAGCTCGTGCGGTCAGAGCGTGCCGCCCCGTTCGACCGCCTCAAGACGCGCCTAAGCCGGGCCGTGGCAGAGGGTGAGCTGCCGGCCTCGGTCGACATCCATGCACTCGCCTGTTTCGTACAAACTGTTCAGAGCGGTATGTCGATCTTGGCCCGCGATGGAACGAGCTGCGCCGAACTGGAGGCCGTGGCGCAGACCGCGATGCTAGGCTGGGATGCCCGTACCGTCGGTCGCGACAACGCTTCCACCTAATGCTGGTCGGCCGAAAGTCCGAGCGAATGCCTGCTTCCGGGAGGCCGATGGGCCATGCAGATGGCGTGGCCAGGCTGGCGATGACGCCCGCCGCTGATGATGTTGTTGGCGCTATCGGTGCCGGTCCGCTTGTCGGCGCGTGCCGAGCCGTCAGGTTCTCGACTGACGAATAGACATCACCCGCCGCGCAATCGCCATCGGCTTCGAAGGGCAGCAACTCTCGCAAAACGTCGTAACTGTGTCCCGTTCTTGAAACGCCGCTTTGCAGAAGGGCGACGAACTATTCGCTATCGAAGCGGGTAGGAGGGTTCAAAAATGTTGCTTAAAGGCGGATGACCGAGCGTGCGCTCTGGATACTTCGCCATCAGCCTTTCGAACTGACTCTGGGCCCGGGCCGAGGCGGCGGCGAAATCCAGCCCGGCGATCGCCCGGTCGCGCATGACGGCGCGGCCATTGATCATGACCGTCCGCGCGTCGCGCCCATTGCCGCCGATCATCAGGGTCTGGATCGGGTCGATGACCTGGCCGAGGTCCGGATTGGCGAGGTCCCAGACGACAAAATCCGCCTTGCAGCCGGGCGCCAGCCGCCCGAGATCGGAACGGCCGAGCGCATCCGCGCCGCCGATGGTCGCGGCGTCGAAATAGTCGGCGGCGGTGCAGGCTTCGGCGCTGCCCTCGACGAAGCGACAGATCATCAGCCCGACCTGCATGTTGAGCAGCATGTCCGGCGGCGAGGTGTCGGTGCCCAGTCCGATGCGCAGGCCGCGCTGGCGATAGGAGCGAAAACTTTCGAGGCCATCTCCGAAGCGGGCGGCGACCAGCGGGCAGTGCACGATGACCGAACCGGCCTCGGCAATGATGTCGAGGTCGCGGCCGGGCTCGGGCATGAAACGTGACGGGCTGGCGAAGGTGCCGTGCGGCAGCAGCGTCCGGTCGGTCAGGAAGTCGAGGCTTTGCAGCCACTCGATCGACGTCATGCCGTGCAGGCGCCGCACCGTCTCGCGTTCGAAGGCACCCTGGCAGCAATGCAGTCTCACGGGCACTCCAAGCTCGCGGCCGGCGGCGGCAGTTCGCTTCAGCAGTTCGGCGGTGCATGTCTCGATCCGGTCCGGCGCCAGCATGGTGCGGATGAGGCCGCCGTGCCGGCCTTCCAGGCGACGGCAGAAATCGACGGCGTCCTTCAGGCCGCGCAGCCCGCGCGGCTCGTCGAAGAACAACTCGATCTGACCTTCCCGCACGATGTAGGGATTGCCGGTTCGATAGGCCGGGCCGAGATAGATACGCAGGCCGAGGTCGGCCGCCGCATCGGCCGCGCCTTCGAATTCCTCCACGGTCTCTCCCCATTCGCGGTAATACAGCGAGGCTATAGGCAGGGCGGTCGTTATGCCGTTGCGGATCAGCCGGGCGAAGGCGTAGCGCTTCTGGAAGACGAGTTCCTCCGGCGAATACATTTCGTATGGGCCGGTATCCATGTAGGTCTTCGGCCAGGTGCGTCCCTTTTTCCACGCGGGGTGGTTGTCGAAGGAGAGGATCGTCGTGTCGAGGTCGGAGAGCGCGTCGAGATCGACGAAGCCGGGAGCAATAAGCGACCGTCCATAGTCGACGCTCTCCTGGACTTCGCCCGGAAAATCGCGGCCGACGAAGACGATGTCGGAGCCTTCATAGACGACCTGTCCGCGTCGGATGAGCGTGTGATGGCTGTTTTCGTGGCCGACCACCCAGTCGGCCTGGACCAGCGTTCTTGCGGAACTCATGGGCAATGCTCCTATTCGGCCGCAGGCTTGCGCTTGCGTTGTTCCCATTGGGCGACGCTCATCGTCGGCAGATCGAAAGTGTCGCGCGACAGGGCATAGCCATGGCCGCCCATGCGGCCGATCGCATCGAGGCCATGCGGGTCGACATGCAGGCGTTCGTTGACGAGATCCGATCGCACATGGGCAGCCAGCACTTCGCCGAGGATGATCTCGCGCGAATTGCCCAGCCCCAGCGTCACATGCTGGCGGCATTCGAAAGAAGCCGGCGATTCGGCGATGCGCGGGCTGGCCACCCTGGTGGAGGGAACTGCCGTCAGGCCGGCTTCCGCCAGTTCATCTACATCGGGAGCGAAGGGCACGGCGCAGACATTCATCGCATCCAGCATCGCGCTGGACACGATGTTGACCGTGAAGACCCCGGTGGCGCGCACGTTCCAGCCCGTATCCTTGAAGGACAAGTCGTCGTGATTCTCGACGCCGAGCGCCAGGATGGCCGGTTCGGCGGACAGGCAGTTGAAGAAGCTGATCGGCGCGGCATTGATCCGCCCTTGCCGGTCGACCGTCGTCACCAGCGCTATGGGGCGCGGCACGACGGCGCCGATCAGAAGCTTGTATTTTTCCCGCTCGGTCAGTTGCGCGAAATCGAACGTCGTCTTGTTTGTCATGGCAGAGCCGATTCCTGGCTGAAGGCGCGGAGGAGCAAGGGCCGGACGCCGGGCGCCGGCCGAAAAACATGCAGGGTGATGAGGAGGGCGGTTACTGCGCCGGAAGGCGGTAGTCCGACAGCAGGTCCTTCAACTCGCGCTCGCGCACGGGCTTGATGTCGAGCAGGCCGCGTGTCGCCACGGCTGTCAGATGCTCGTCCATGATGCGGATGGCCGTCGCCTCGTCGCCGCGTTCCAGCGCCTCGATGATCATCTGGTGCTCGCTGACCGCGCATTCCGAGGAGTGCGGCCGTCCGTACAGCGCCAGGATCAGGGAACAGCGGGACGCGACTTCCCGCACATAACGGATCAGCAGGTCGTTGCCGGTCATGTCCGCCAGCAGCGTGTGGAATTCGCCGGCGAGCCGGATGGATTCCGGTCCGTCCCGGCCATGCGCCCGCTCCTCGGCGGCGACATGCGCGCGCAGAGTCGCGGATTGGCTGGGGGTCAGGCGTCCGGCCAGCGATTCCATCACCGTCCGCTCGAGACCGCGCCGCACCTGGAAAACGCCACGCCCCTCCGCGATGCTCGGCGAAGCGACCATGGCGCGCTTGTTGGGCTCCTGGGAGACAAGGCCTTCCACCGCCAGCCGGGCGAGCACGCTGCGCACGACGGTGCGGCTGACCCCGAAGGTCTCTCCCACGGAATCTTCGGGCAGTTTCGTTCCGGGGGCGAGCGCCTGCTCGATGATGGCACGGCGCAACGCCTGGTAGACGCCGTCGGCGAGGTTTCCGGCGCGGCTGGTTCGGCGTGGTGCCTGGTCGTTCTGATCGGTCATGGCGCGGCGATTTATTCGCGTCGCGGCGGTGCGTGTCAACCATTTGGGCTCCGTCCGGCATCGAGTGAACACCATACATGTTTTCTCTTGCGCTATTAAAGAGTATACACTATCGTAAATCAAGTGGATACAGATTGCACATTAAATAATCAGAAGCCGCCTAAAATCGGTGCAATCGAAGGAAACGCCTAACGGCTTGGCAGTGCAGTCAATCATCCGGACCGTCCCGGACAACAATGGAGAGGCTCAAATGAAATCGCTTTTGAAGTCGTCCGTGGCGGCCCTCGCCGTCCTGACGCTCACCGCGTTTTCCGCGTCCGCGGAGAACGCTCTAAAGTGGGGTGCGCAGCGTGACGTGGTCTCGCTGGACCCCTATTCCTATGGCGATACCTTCACGATCGCCGTGCTCAACCATGTTTATGAAGGCCTGGTCCGCTATGACGACAAGCTGCAGATCGCGCCGGCGCTTGCCACCTCGTGGGAGATCGTCTCGCCGACCGTCTGGCGTTTCCATCTGCGCGAGGGCGTGACCTTCCATGACGGCGCGCCGTTCACCGCCGACGACGTGCTTGCCTCGCTGACCCGCGTTTCCGATCCGGCGTCCCCGCTGCGCGGCAACCTGCCGGCCTATCAGGGGGCGACCAAGATCGACGACCACACGGTCGAGATCACGACGACGCCGAATTATCCGCTGCTGCTCAACGACCTCACCAACATCGTCATCTTCGACAAGGAATGGCTGGTCGCCAACAAGGCCGAGGCGCCGACCGATGTCGGCAAGGGCGTCGAGGGTTTTGCCACCGCGCACGCCAACGGCACCGGCCCCTTCAAGATCGTGTCGCGCAAACCTGACGCCGAGACGGTCTTCAAGGTCAACAAGTCCTGGTGGGACAAGCCGCGGCACAACATCGACAAGATCGTCTTCACGCCCATCGCCTCGGCGGCGACGCGCGTCGCGGCACTTCTCTCCGGCGAGATCGATTTCACCAATTCGGCGCCGCTGCAGGACATTCCGCGCCTGCAGGCATCGAGCGATATCAAGGTGTTGGCGAGCAACGAGCTGCGCACGGTGTTTTTCGTCTTCAACCGCACCGACAAGACCATCGCCTCCGATGTCACCGACAAGAACCCGATGAACGACATCAAGGTGCGCCAGGCGATGTACCAGGCGATCGACATCGACGCACTGCAGAAGCGCGTGATGCGCGGCCTGTCGCGCAACACCGGTTCGATGGTCGCCCCCGCCATCCCCGGTTATGTCGAGGAACTGGACTCGCGTCTTCCCTACGATCCCGAGGCAGCGAAGAAGCTGCTGGCCGAGGCCGGTTATCCGGATGGCTTCACCTTCTCCTTCGTCTGCGAAAACGACGGCTACGTGAACGAGGAGGAGATCTGCCAGGCAGTGTCGTCCATGTGGGCGCGGGTTGGACTGAAGGCGACGCTCGACGTGGCGCCGACCAGCCTGCAGACGGCAAAGTTCGAAAGCGGCAAGTTCGATGTCGGCATCCTCGGCTGGGCCAACGAGCCGATGATCGACAGCTATTCGATCCTCGTCCAGGTCGTGCATTCCAAGACCGGCACGTCGGGCGTGTTCAACTGGGGAGGCTGGACCTATCCGGAAGTTGACGCGCTGATCGACAATGCCGGCAAGGAACTCGACCGGGAGAAGCGCCTCGACTTCCAGAGCGAGGCGCTGATGAAGATCAAGGACGACATCGCCTTCCTGCCGCTGCACCAGCAGCCGATGGCATGGGCGACCGGTCCGAAGGTCGAGAGCCTTGTGCAGCTCACCGACAACAAGCCGCGCCACTGGCTGACCACGATGAAGTGACCGCCGCGCCGCCCGGACAGGCACGGAACATGCTTCGCAAGCTTCGGGCCGGATGGCCCGACGCTCCCCGTTGAGCTCCAGCACGGATCAGGAGGCAGCAGTGATCGCCATCGTCACGAAGCGCATCGGCAACGCCGCGCTGGTCATGCTCGTCGTTGCCTTCATCGCCTTCGTCATCTTCCAGTTCCTGGGCGACCCGGTCCAGCTCATGCTCAACGCGCAGGCTACCCAGGAGGAGCGCGACGCCCTGCGTGTGCGCCTCGGTCTCGACCAGCCGGTGGTGATGCAGTTCTTCACCTTCGTCAGCCGCGCGGTGCAGGGCGATTTCGGCATATCCTACCGCAACCAGCGCGAGGTCATGTCATTGATCGCCGAGCGCTTCCCGGCAACTTTCGAACTGGTGCTGATCGCGACGATACTGGCGCTGGTGATCGGCATTCCGCTCGGTGTCTTCGCAGCGATCAATCCGAAGAACGCCCTGTCGCGGGTCGCGCGTGCGATCTCGATGATCGGCGTCTCGATCCCGGCTTTTGTCATCGGCATCGTGCTCATCCTCGTCTTCTCGGTCCAGCTCGGCTGGTTGCCGGCTTTCGGCCGGGGTGAGGTTGTCCAGATCGGACCCTGGTCGACGGGGCTGCTGACACCCTCCGGCAGGCTCGCGCTGATCATGCCGGCCACGTCGCTGGCGCTCTTCCAGATATCATTCATCATGCGGCTGGTCACGGCCGAGATGCTGGAGGTTCTGCGCACCGACTACATCAAGTTCGCTCGGGCAAGGGGGCTGCCTGACCGGCTCGTGCATTTCCGCCATGCGCTAAAGAACTGCATGATGCCGGTCGTCACCATGACGGGCATGCTGATCGGCGATCTCATCGCCTTCGCCCTGGTGACCGAAACGGTCTTCCAGTGGCGGGCATGGGCCTGCTGTTTGTCCAGGCCGTCATGTTCATCGACATTCCGGTGATGGCGGCCTACCTGATGATCGTCTCGGTGATCTTCATCACGCTGAACACCATCGTCGATTTTCTCTATCTCGCGGTCGACCCACGGTTGCGCCAGGCGGGTGCGTCCGGAGGCGGTCATGGCCGCTGACGTTGAAGTAGACGCCTCCGCGCCGCCTATGCCACGCTTCGCAAGGCTCAAGGCGTTCCTGGACGGCGATCTCGTCCACGGTTTCCTGCACACGCCATCGGCCGTGATCTCGGCGGCGGTGCTGTTGCTGATCGCACTGTCGGCGCTCGCCGCCCCGCTGCTCTCGCCGCAGGACCCCTTCGACCTCACGCAGCTTTACCTGGACAAGGCCGAGCTGCCGCCGGCCTGGACCGAATATGGCGAGATGCCTTATCTGCTCGGCACCGACGTGCAGGGACGCGACATCTTTTCCGCCATCCTCTATGGCTCGCGCATCTCGCTGCTAATCGGCGTTGCCAGTGTGATCGTCTCGGTGCTGATCGGCATCTCTGTCGGGCTTACGGCCGGCTATTTCGGCGGAAAACTCGACAATTTCCTGATGCGCGTCGGCGATCTCGTCCTGTCGATCCCGACGCTCCTCGTCGCCATCCTGGTCAGCGCGATCTTCCGCGAATTGCTGCCGGTCTCGCTGCGGGACGTCTTCACGCCGGCGATCCTCACCCTGTCGATCGCGATCACCTCATGGGTGCAATATGCGCGCATCGTGCGCGCTTCCACAATGGTCGAGGCCAGGAAGGAATATGTGCTTGCGGCGCGCATCCTGAAACTGCCTTCGCACCGCATCATGACGGCCCATATCCTGCCCAACGTCATGACTGCCGTGCTGGTCACCGCGACGCTCAACCTCGGTCTCGCCATCCTCGCCGAGGCGACGCTGTCATTCCTCGGCGTCGGCATGCCGATCACGCAGCCCTCGCTCGGCACGCTGATCCGCATCGGCAACCAGTATTTCTTCTCGGGAAGCTGGTGGATCGTGCTTTTCCCGGCGCTGCAGCTCAGCCTGATCATCCTCGCCGTCAATCTGCTCGGCGACTGGCTGCGCGATGCGCTGAACCCCAAACTCCGTTGAAAGGTATGCCGATGTCCGAAACGATCATTTTGAAGAATGTGCGTCCATGGGGCGAGACCGCGACGGACGTGACCATCGAGGCAGGCCGCATCAGGTCGGTCAGCGCCGTCGCACAGCCGAACGGCGCCAAGATCATCGACGGCGAAGGCGCGATCCTGCTGCCCGGTTTCGTTGAGGCGCATACCCATCTCGACAAGACGCTCTACGGCATGCCCTGGAACCCGAACGCCGTCGGGTCGACGCTGGTCGAGAAGATCACCAACGAGCGAAATTCCAAGGCCCGCCTCGGACTCGATCCCGCCCGTCAATCCGCCCGCCAGGTCGCGCTGTCGGTAGCAAATGGCTCGACCCATATCCGCAGCCATGTCGACATCGACACCGAGCACGGCCTGAAGGGCGTCGAAGGCGTTATGGCGACGCGGGAAAAATACGCCGACGTCATCGATCTGGAGATCGTCGCCTTCCCGCAATCGGGCATGCTGATCCGGCAAGGCACCAGGGAACTGATGGACGAGGCGCTGTCGCTCGGCGCCGAAGTCGTCGGCGGGCTCGATCCCTGTTCCATGGACCTCGATCCCAAGGGGCATCTCAACGTGATCTTCGGTCTGGCGGAAAAGCACGGCAAGCCGATCGACATCCACCTGCATGAACTCGGCGAACTTGGCGCCTTCTCGATGCGGCTGATCATCGACCGCACCCGCGCCCACGCGATGGCCGGCAAGGTCACCGTCAGCCATGCCTTCTGCCTCGGCCACAACGACTATCTCGCCATCGGCCGCCTGCTCGACGACCTGGCGGAGGCAGGCATCCACATCATGACGACCGGTCCCGCCGGCTACCCGTGCCCGCCGCTGATTCGCACGCTCGACGCCGGCATCACCGTCTGCTCGGGTTCCGACGGCATCCGCGATTGCTGGAGTCCTTATGGGAACGCCGACATGCTCGAACGTGCCATCTTCTTGGGCATGCGCAACGACCTCGATCGCGATGCCGACATTCGGCGTGCCGTGGAAGTCGTGACGGTCGGAGGCGCTAAGGCGATGAACGTTGAGCGATATGGCCTAGCCGCCGGCGACACCGCCGACCTCGTGCTGATCGACGGTGAAACGCTTGCCGAGGCGGTCGTCTCGCGCCGCCTCCGCCCGCTGACGATGAAGCGCGGCAAGGTCGTCGCCCGCAATGGCGCGGCCCTGTTCGAAGTGGACTGAACCGATGAGCGCCGCACCCGAAAACACTCCGGTTCTCGAAATCCGCAACCTCGTCGTCGAGTTCCCGACCCGGCGCGGCGTGTTGACGGCAATACGCGGTGTTTCGCTCGAGATCGGTTGCGGCGAGATTCTTGGCGTTGTAGGCGAGTCGGGTGCCGGCAAATCCTTGACAGGCGCCGCCGTCATCGGCCTGCTTGAGCCGCCCGGCCGCGTTGCCGGCGGCGAGATCAGGGTTGGCGGTCGCCGGATCGACAATCTGCCCCGGCGGGACCTGATGGCGCTGCGCGGCAAGACCATTGGCGCGATCTTCCAGGACCCGCTGACCTCGCTCAACCCCTTGCTAACGGTCGGCGACCAACTGGTCGAGACCATCCGCTGCCATCTGCCGCTCAGCCGTGCCGACGCGGCCAAGCGCGCAATCGACCTGCTGGGCGAAGTCGGCATCCCGTCGCCGGAACTTCGGGTCCAGCAATATCCGCACCAGTTTTCGGGGGGCATGCGCCAGCGCGTGGTCATCGCCCTTGCGCTCGCGGGCGAACCGGAACTGGTCGTCGCCGACGAACCGACGACGGCGCTCGACGTGTCGATCCAGGCGCAGATCACCGCTTTGTTGAAGCGCATCTGCCGCGACCGGGGCACCGCCGTCATGCTGGTCACCCACGACATGGGCGTGATCGCCGAGACCGCCGACCGTGTCGCGGTCATGTATGCCGGCCGCATCGTCGAGATTGGCCCCGTCGACGAAATCATCCACCGGCCCCGCCATCCCTATACGCGCGGCCTAATCGGCTCCATTCCCAGCCTCTCCTCCCGCCACGATCGGCTGGTCCAGATCGACGGCGCGATGCCGCGCCTCAACGCAATGCCGGAAGGCTGCGCCTTCCATCCACGCTGCGGCTCCACCCAGCCGCTCTGCCGGACGAGCCAGCCGTCCTTCGTCACAAGGGGCCGGGTGTCCGCCGCCTGCTGGAGGCTGGCGGCGGAGATGGAGGACGCCGCCTGATGAATGCGCTTGCGCGACCGACCCTAGAGGTCCAGGATATCGCCTGCTGGTTCGACGTCTCGCCGTCCTGGTTCGACCGGGCCGTGCTTCGCAAGCCGAGGCGCACACTGAAGGCGGTGGACGGGCTGAGCTTCGTCATCCCGCGCGGCACCACCTTCGCCATTGTCGGCGAATCGGGCTGCGGCAAGTCGACGCTTGCGCGCATGGTGGTCGGGCTCTACGCGCCGACGCGCGGCACGATGTCCTTCGCCAACGGTGCTGGGCGCGACGGCCATGTCCGGACCCAGATGATCTTTCAGGACCCCTTCGCCAGCCTCAATCCGCGCTGGCGGGTCGGCGACATCATCGCCGAACCCATTATCCATATGGGTTTGCGCCGCGCCGGCGCGGAAACGCAAAACCGCGTCAGGCAGTTACTTGCCACCGTCGGCCTCTCCGACCGTGACGCCGGCCGGTTCCCGCATGAATTCTCCGGTGGCCAGCGCCAGCGTATCTCGATTGCCCGCGCACTGGCCGCCGAGCCCGAGTTCCTGATCTGCGACGAACCGACCTCGGCGCTCGACGTTTCGGTGCAGGCGCAGATTCTCAACCTGCTTAAGGATCTCCAGCGCGAACTCGACCTGACTTATCTGTTCATCAGCCACAATCTCGCCGCCGTGCGTCACGTCTCGGACCGGGTCGGCGTGATGTATCTCGGCCGCATCGTCGAGCAGGCACCGACGGACGACCTGTTCGAGCGCCCGCGCCACCCTTACACCAAGTTCCTGTTGGAGACGGTGCCTGACCTCGACAATCCTCGGCGCGACCGTATTTCCTCGGACATCGATCTTCCCAGTCCGATCGATCCGCCGCCAGGTTGCGCCTACAACCCTCGCTGCGCGCTGGCGACCGACCTATGCCGCACGGCGGTCCCGGAAAGCCGCGAGATCGGTAGCGCGCTGTTGCGATGCCATCTGGCGGCCTGAGCATATCCGAACGGTTTTTGCTTCAAGGCGCGACCCGCTGCCCGGTCAGGATTCAACCTCAAATGCCGTAGGCACAGGAACCGGGAGCGCTGACGCTCAGCTCGCCGAAAAAACGTCGCGCAGGCTTTGCGCCGGACGCGAGCGCAGTTCCAGATCCGCCTCGATATGATCGATATGCCTGACGATCAGCGCCGTCGCCCGTTTCACGTCGCGGGCTTCCAGCGCGTCGACAATCTCCCGATGCTCGGAATGGCCGCAGGCCGAGACGCCGGAGCGGCCATAGAGGGCGATCACCAGCGAGGATCGCGCCACAAGCTCTTCCATGAAGCGCAGCAGGATCTGGTTACCGGCGACAGTGGCCAGCAGAAGGTGGAAGTCGCCGGACGCCTTGATTTCGGCGCGGCGCGCGTCGGGGCCGCGCGCGGCCAGATAGAGTTCCTCGCGATCCAGCTGGGCGTTGAATTCGGCGATCGCCCGCGCGTCGATCGTCTCGCACGCCGTCGTGGTGATGCCGGGCTCGATCAGCCGGCGCGACGCGAAGACCTGTTTGGCCTCTTCGGGAGACGGGTTAGCGACGAAAGCGCCGCGGTTGCGCTCCGTGCGCACGAGGCCTTCGAAGGTCAGCATCTGCAAGGCCGAACGGGCGATCGTGCGGCTGACGTCGAACAGCGTTCCGACCTCGGCTTCCGAAAGTTTCGCGCCTGGCGTCAGGCGGCGGTCGATGATTGCGTCGCGCAGGCGGTCGCGGATGGCCTGCGCGCGGTCATCGGGCAGCCGATCGACACGGAATTCGGCGGCGAGGTTCATGGCTCCTTTGTAGCCTGAAAATCAGGTCTGGCCAGAGCAATTTTGCGTTCGAAACAGCCCATGATTGCATACGATTCTCGCTCATTTCGAGAACAAATGCCTATATTTTGTGCAACGAAAAAGACTGCCTAATTTTCGGCAGAGTCATAAACGCCACTAATTCAAATCGTTAAAAGCCCAACGCCGGTTGGCACGCATGATGCATTCCCTGTTGCAAGACAGAGGTGCAGAATGTCCAAAGCCGCCGAAATCGACATCGTCTCGGTATCGAAGATCTATGGCAGCACGACTGCGGTCGACGCGATCAGCCTGAAAATCCCGGCCAGCACTTATTGTTGCCTGCTAGGACCTTCCGGCTGTGGCAAGACCTCGACGTTGCGCATGATCGCCGGCCACGAAAGCATCTCGTCGGGAGACGTGCGACTGGGCAACACGGTGGTCACCGACCTGCCGCCCGCCAGGCGCGGCACAGCAATGATGTTCCAGTCCTACGCGCTGTTTCCGCATCTCGACCTCATCGACAACGTCGCCTTCAGCCTGCGCATGAAGGGCGTCGAGAAGGATGAGCGTCGGCGCAAGGCGATGGAAATGCTCCGGCTGATGCAGATGGAGGCCTATTCGTCGCGACGACCGGCGCAGCTTTCCGGGGGCCAGCAGCAGCGCGTCGCGTTGGCCCGCGCCCTGATCACCGATCCGGAAGCGCTGCTGCTCGACGAGCCGCTGTCGGCGCTCGATCCGTTCCTGAAGATCCGCATGCGCGCCGAACTGAAGCGCCTGCAGACCTCGCTCGGCATCACCTTCGTGCATGTCACCCACAGCCAGGAAGAAGCGATGGCGCTGGCCGACCTGATCGTCGTCATGAATGACGGCCGCATCGAGCAGGCCGCCGATCCGCGAACCGTCTTTCGGCGGCCGGCGACGGCATTCGTCGCCCGCTTCATGGGCGACCACAACGTCATTTCCGGCAAGGCGGGCGACTATGCCGACGGTTTGCTTACGGTCGAAATACCGGGAGGGGGCACCTTCGCCGCCACCGGCGACAAGCGCGAGCCCGGAGAAAATGTCGACATCGGCATCCGCACCGACCGCATCCGCATCGGCGAGGCGACCGACAAGGGACTGGGTTTCACCGGCATCGTCTCCAACGTCGAGTATCGCGGTTCGACCGTGAAGCTCCTGCTGTCCGGCGCGGGTTTCAGCGACTTCACCGCCATCATGCCCGAGGGGGCCTTTTTCGCCGCACCCGCCGCGGTCGGCGACGCCGTGCCGCTTTCGTGGGACGCGGAGGACGCCATCATTCTCGGCCGCCTCGGTTCTTGATCTCGAAACAGCAATGACAACAGGGGAAAAACCATGAAAGCGACACGCAATTCAGGACTCTCGCGCCGCACGTTTCTCAAGACAGGGGCGGCGGCCGCCGGTCTAGCGGCCGGATCGGGCGCGATCACCGGCTTTCCAACGATCTGGGCGCAGAACCCGATCACGCTGCGCCAGTTTGGTACCGGCGTGTCGAACCTCAACGCCATCGCCGACAAGTGCAAGGAAGACCTCGGCATCACGCTGGAGATGACAGCGACCGATTCCGATGCCGCTGCCCAGCGCGCCGTCACCCAGCCGAACTCCTACGACATCGCCGACATCGAATACTGGATCCTGAAGAAGGTCTACCCGACCGGCGTGATCCAGCCGATGGAGACCGCGAAGCTCAAATATTACGACCAGATCGTGCCGCTGTTCAAAACCGGCAAGCTGACGCCCGACAGCGTCATCGCCCAGGGCACCGCGCCGCACACGGTCGGCTATGTCGAGAAGCCCGGCGACAAGACTTTCGCCAAGAGCGAGACCGGCTATTTCACCATGGTGCCGACCATCTACAACGCCGATACACTGGGCATCCGACCCGATCTCGTCGGCCGCGAGATCACCACCTGGGCCGACATCATGGACCCCGCCTTCAAGGGCAAGACCTCGATCCTCAACATCCCGTCGATCGGCATCATGGACGCCGCCATGATCATGGAGGCCATGGGCAACATCAAATACGTCGACAAGGGCAACATGACCAAGGAGGAGATCGACAAGACGATCGACTTCCTGATCAAGGCCAAGCAGGACGGCCAGTTCCGCGCCTTCTGGAAGTCGTTCGACGAGAGCGTCAACCTGATGGCATCCGGCGAAGTCGTCATCCAGTCCATGTGGTCGCCGGCCGTCGCCGCCGTCCGCTCCAAGGGCATTGCCTGCAAATACCAGCCGCTCAAGGAAGGCTATCGCTCTTGGGGCGGCGGTCTCGGCCTCGCCTCGCATCTGTCGGGCGCGCAGCTCGACGCGGCTTACGAATACATCAACTGGTACACCTCTGGCTGGGTCGGCGGCTATCTCAACCGGCAGGGCTACTACTCCGCTGCCATGGAGACCGCCAAGAAATTCATGTCCGAGGACGAATGGGGTTTCTGGATCGAGGGCAAGGCGGCCAAGGGCGACATCCTTTCCCCCGACGGCAAGGTCATGGAAAAGGCCGGAGCGGTGCGCGACGGCGGCTCCTTCGAGGAGCGCATGGGCAAGGTCGCCTGCTGGAACTCGGTCATGGACGAGGACCGCTACATGGTGAAGCGCTGGAACGAGTTTATCGCGGCGTAGTGCCGACCTCGCTTCGCCCGGCCGCCCAGCGGACTTCCCACAAGGGGAGAAGGCAGGGCGCCGGGCTCGCCAACGGAGAGCCGAGGCATGGCAATCGCCCTGGAACAGCCCGTCACCATCGCCGCAGCGGAGCGCAAGCCGAAGCCGCCGATATCGTTCGCCGGCATCGCCTCCTACCTCCAGGCCGCGCCGCTGGCCATCATCCTCGGCGCGTTCCTGCTGGCGCCGATCCTGATGATCGCCGTCGTCAGCTTCTGGGATTATGACTTCGCCGGCCTCTATCCGGATTTCGTCACCTTCAACTACACCGATACGCTAGGCTCCTGGGTGACGTGGAAGACCTATCTGAACACCCTGAAATTCGCGGCGATCGTCTGGGTGCTGACCCTCTTCACCGGCTTCTGGGTCGCCTATTACCTAGCCTTCCACATCCGCACCTCGGCCATGCAGATGGTGCTGTTCCTGGTCTGCACGGTGCCGTTCCTCACCTCAAACATCATCCGTATGATTTCCTGGATCCCGGTGCTCGGGCGCAATGGCTTGGTCAACTCGACGCTCGTGCAGATTGGCATCGTTCCGCAGCCGATCGAATGGCTGCTTTATTCGGATTTCGCCGTCGTGCTGGCGATGGTCCACCTCTACACGCTGTTCATGGTGACGCCGATCTTCAACACGCTGATGCGCATCGACCGTTCCCTGATCGAGGCGGCGCGCGACTGCGGCGCCAGCGGCTGGCAGATCCTGTGGACCGTCATCCTGCCGCTGGCCAAACCCGGCATGGCGATCGGCACGATCTTCGTCGTCACGCTGGTGATGGCCGACTTCTCGACCGTTCAGGTCATGTCGGGCGGCCAGAGTGCTTCGGTGGCACTGATGATGAAGAACCAGATGTCGCTGCTGCAATATCCCGCCGCCGCCGCCAACGCGGTGGTGCTGCTCGTGCTGGTGCTGCTGATGGTCGCCGGCATCCTGCGCATCGTCGACATCCGCAAGGAACTCTGAGCATGAACCGCGAGACCCGCACTCTCGAATTCTTCGTGCTGACGGCTTTCTTCGTGCTGTTCGTGCTGTTCCTCTACGGACCGTTGTCGGCGATCCTGATCCTGTCTTTTCAGGGCGAGAATGGCGGCCTGACATTTCCGCTGAACGGCGTGTCGTTGCACTGGTTCTTCAACCTGTTCGAGAAGCAGGCGGTGGGCGATTTCGGCGGCAGTTTTCGCCGTTCGCTGGTGCTCGGGCTGATGGTGATGGTGGTCACCGTCGTCGTCTCGCTGCTGGCGGGCCTGGCCTTCCGCCGAAAATTCCGGGGATCAAGCGCCCTGTTCTACCTTGCCGTGGCTAGCCTGGTGGTGCCGTCGATCATCATCAGCCTCGGCATTGGCGTTGTCTTCCAGCAGCTCGGATTCCAGCCCGCCTGGTATACGTCCGCTTTCGGCGCGCACCTCACCTGGACGCTTCCGTTCGGCGTGTTGATCATGTTCGCGGTGTTCAACCGTTTCTCGCCTTCCTACGAGGAGGCCGCACGCGATCTCGGCGCCAATGCCTGGCAGACCTTCTACCACGTCGTGCTGCCGATCATCGCGCCGAGCCTCATCGGCGTCGGCCTGTTCGGCTTCACCCTGTCCTATGACGAATTCGCGCGCACGCTGATGACGGCCGGCTCCTTCAATACGCTGCCGCTGGAAATCTACGGCATGACGACCAACGTCACCACACCGGTGCTATATGCGCTGGGCACGGTGACCACGGTCTTCTCGTTCCTGGTCATCGGCGGCACGCTGGGCGCAATCGTCTATGTCGGGCGCCGACAGGCCCGGGCCTGACACGTTTCACCGCGCAAAATCCCACCGCAGGCAGCCGTTCCGTGCATCTTCTCGTCGTCAACCCGAACACCACGGCCTCAATGACTGAAAAGATCGACGCGGCGGCGTGCCTGGCCGCCTCGCCGGGGACAACTGTCGACGCAGTCACATCGACGATGGGGCCGGTCTCCATTGAGGGGTACTACGACGAGGTGTTCGCCGTGCCCGGTCTTCTGCTGGAGATCGCAAGAGGCGAGCGCGCGGGTGCGCAGGCCGCCGTTATCGCCTGCTTTGATGACACCGGCCTAGACGCTGCCCGCGCCATGGCAAAAATTCCCGTAGTCGGCATCTGTGAGGCGGCTCTGTCGCTCGCCGCCTTCGTCGCGCAGCGTTTCACGGTGGTAACGACGATGGAGCGCTCGCGCGTGCCGATCGAGCATCTGGTGCGCCGCTACGGCATGGCGGAGCGCGCAAAGGTGCGAGCCGCAGACATTCCGGTCCTTTCGCTCGAAGACCCCTCGTCAGGCGCCACGCGCAAGCTGGAGGCGGAGATCGAACGGGCAATCGAAGAGGACAAGGCTGAGGCAATCGTGCTCGGCTGCGCCGGCATGGCCGACCTCGCCGCATCCTACCAGCACCGCTATGGCCTGCCGGTGGTCGAAGGGGTAGGGGCTGCCGTCAGGCAGGCCGAGGCACTGGTCGCGCTTGGCCTATCGACTAGCAAGCGCGGTTCGTATGCCTCCCCGGTCAGCAAGCCCTACTCAGGCCTGTTCGAAAATTTTGCGCGCGTCGAGGTTCTGGAAACAAAGCGTTGATGCCCAAAGCGGGTCGCACTTTTTGCTGGTGAATCCCTCTCGATACGGCAGCGCTGCCCAATCTTCAGGCGCCAAGACCAATCTTTTGTCACCGGCGCAGCGGTTCCATCCGATTTCCAGGCCAGTATGGCCTGACAACCCCGAGATTCGCGTCTGGCATACGTCTTGCTTTTTATCTGACGTGCAGAGCGTCTAGGGTTCCGGCCGCGATCATGCGGTGCTGGTCCAAGAGATGCGACCGCCGAAGGTGCATCGAGGCATCCGGCGGAACACGGCGGGCCAAAATCCCGGGAGAACCCTGCACGGGTTTGCTGGCGCGAACCTCCTCCCGGTTGCGCGCTCCGTAAACCCCAAACAACAGTCCGGGCGCAACCCGGACCGCGAACAGGGGTACGTGAATGCTTCGCAAACTGGCCGGTATCGTCCTCGCCGCCTCGCTCAGCCTTCCCATCGTTTCCGCCGCCGACGCGGCGCCCAAGAAAGACTTCAAGATCTGCTGGTCGATCTATGTCGGCTGGATGCCCTGGGGCTATCTCTCCGACAGCGGCATCATGAAGAAATGGGCCGACAAATACGGGATCAATGTCGAGATTACCCGCATCAACGACTATGTCGAGTCGATCAACCAGTACACGGCCGGCGGTTTCGACGGCTGCTCGATGACCAACATGGACGCCCTGTCGATCCCGGCCGGCGGCGGCGTCGACACCACGGCGCTGATCATCGGCGATTTCTCCAACGGCAATGACGCGGTGATCCTCAAGGACAAGTCCGCGCTGGCCGACATTGCCGGCCAGAAGGTCAATCTCGTCGAGCTTTCCGTCTCGCACTACCTGCTGGCGCGGGCGCTGGAGACCGTCAAGCTCGCCGAGAAGGACATCACGGTGGTGAACACCTCGGATGCCGACATGGTCGCGGCCTATGGCACCGCCGACGTCACGTCGGTCGTCACCTGGAATCCCCTCGTCTCCGAGATTCTCGCAATGCCGGGCGCCAGCAAGGTTTTCGATTCGTCGCAGATCCCCGGCGAGATCATCGACATGATGGTCGTCAACACCGAGACGCTGAAGGACAATCCGGCGCTGGGCAAGGCGCTGGCCGGCGCGTGGTACGAAGTCATGGGCCTGATGAAATCAGGCTCGCCGGAAGGCCAGGCGGCCAAGGAGGAGATGGCGAAGGCTTCCGGTACCGACCTCGCCGGCTTCGACGCGCAGCTTGCCTCGACGCAGATGTTCTTCGAAGCCGCCAAGGCGGTCGATTTCACCAAAAGCCCGGAGCTGCCGAAGACCATGGACCTCGTCCGCAACTTCCTGTTCGACCACGGCATCCTCGGCACCAATGCAACCAGTGTAGACATGGTCGGCATGAGCTTCCCCGACGGCTCGACGCTGGGCGACGCCGACAATATCAAGCTGCGGTTCGACCCGGCCTATATGGCGGAGGCGGCGGGCGGGAAGCTCTGAGGCGGCGGGCGCGGCATGCTGTCCAGGGGATCCGGCGCGATGGGAGCGGTGGTCGACGCCGGCAGGCCCGAGGAGCCCTTGCCAGTGCACCGGCCAAAAGTCCGGCTGCGGCTGGTCAATGCCAAGGTGTCGCGCGGCGCGGCGCTGTTTCTCGGCGCCCTGCCGTTCCTCGCCGTGGCGATCGCCTATCTGCTCGCGTCGGGCGAGAGGCTGTCGGTCAACCCGAACGACAAGCTGCTGCCGTCGCCGGCCCAGATGTGGCGGACGTTTCTCGAGCTTGCCACGGTTCCCGACAAGCGCTCCGGCGACCTCATCCTGTGGGTCGACACCTATGCGAGCCTGCTGAGGCTGTTCGCCGGCGTGGGGATCGCAACGCTCGCGGCGCTGACGCTGGGTATCGCCATCGGCTTCATTCCGCGCGTAAAGGCCTTCCTGCTGCCGTTCGTCACCGTCGTCTGCGTCATCCCGCCGCTGGCCCTGCTGCCGATCCTGTTCATCGCGCTCGGCCTTGGCGAGACGGCGAAGATCACGCTGATCGCCGTCGGCGTCGCGCCGGTCATGGTGCGCGACATCGCCAACCGGGTCATGGAACTGCCGGCCGAACTCGTCGCCAAGGCGCAGACGCTGGGCGGCAACAGCTGGACCATGGTGCTGCGGCTCGTGCTGCCGCAGGTCATGCCGCGCCTCATCACCTGCGTGCGCCTGGCGCTCGGGCCGGCCTGGCTGTTTCTCATCGCCGCCGAAGCCATCGCTTCAACAGAGGGCCTCGGCTACCGCATCTTCCTGGTCCGCCGCTATCTGTCGATGGACATCATTCTTCCCTACGTCGCCTGGATCACGCTGCTTGCCGTCATCACCGACTGGCTGCTGGTGCGGCTTTCCCGCGCGATCTCCCCCTGGGCGCATCCGGTGGGCAAATGAGCCGCATCGTCGTCCATGCGCTTGAGAAGAACTACGGCGACGCCCGCGTGCTGGAGCGGGTCAGTGTCACCGCCGAAACGGGTGAATTCCTGTCGCTGGTCGGGGCCAGCGGCTGCGGGAAATCGACCTTCCTGCGCATCCTGCTCGGCCAGGAGCAGCAGAGCGGCGGTGTGATCGTGGTCGACGACCGGCCGATCGTGCCGCAGCCGACGCCGCAGCGCGGCATAGTCTTCCAGCGCTATTCGGTGTTTCCGCATCTGACCGCCCTGCAGAACCTGATGCTGGTCGAGGATTTCCGTTCCGGCGGACCGTTCGGCCGCGTTTTCGGCGTCCGGCGCAAAGAGGCGCGCCGGGAGGCCGAGATCATGCTGGAGCGCGTCGGCCTCGCCCACGTCCGCGATCTCTATCCGGCGTCGCTGTCGGGCGGCATGCAGCAGCGGCTGGCCATCGCCCAGACGCTTCTCGGGCGTCCCAAAATCCTGCTTCTCGACGAACCGTTCGGGGCGCTCGATCCCGGCATCCGCGTCGAGATGCACGAGTTGCTCACCGAATTGTGGACCGAGCACGGCATGACGGTGGTCATGGTCACCCACGACATCGCAGAGGCGTTCAAGCTCGGCACCCGCGTGCTGGTCTTCGACAAGGTGCGCCACGATCCGCAATTCCCGTCGGCCTATGGCGCGACGATCACCTACGATCTGAAGCTCGACCGCAAGAACCGGGCTTCCCAAAAGGACGTGGCCGAAGTGGCCGCGATGGTCGGGACGGCCCGGCTGAAAACCGCCGATGCGGCGACGGCGCCGCAAGGGAGACTTTGAAATGCCCAGAAACATTCCGGAACGCGGCCACCGCCGCGCGGGTTTTTTCGCCCGCGAGCCGATGCAGCGCTTCCACCATCCCGATTTCGACGCCCGCGGCACCCAGGGCTGGAAGTCGATCGAGGCCGAGGGGAAATTGCCCGAAAGCGGCTGGCGCAAGGAGCAGCAATGGGCGCTCGACATGGGCCTGCCGGGTTCGGACTCCATCGTCGACAAATCGATCCCGACTTTTGCGCGCGGGGAGCTGCCGCATTTTGCCGGCATCAACACTTTCCTGAAGGCGCCCTATGTCGAGAATGTCCGCGACGTCGGCAAATATGACGCCGCTGTCATGGGCATCCCTTTCGACAGCGGCACCACCTACCGCCCCGGAACCCGCTTCGGGCCGCAAGGCATACGCCGCATCTCCGCGCTCTACACGCCGTACAATTACGAGCTCGGCGTCGACCTGCGCGAGCAAATGACGCTGTGCGACGCCGGCGACGTCTTCACCATCCCAGCCAATCTCGAGAAAAGCTTCGACCAGATCACCAAGGGCGTCAGCCATGTTGCCTCGTCCGGCGCGCTGCCGATCATGCTGGGCGGCGACCATTCGATCGGCTTCCCCTGCGTTCGCGGCATCGCCGACGTCACCTCCAAAAAGATCGGCATCATCCATTTCGACCGCCACATCGACATCCAGGAAAAGGACCTCGACGAGCGCATGCACACCACGCCCTGGTACTGGGCGACCAATTTGCCGAACGTCTCGGCAACCAACCTCGTGCAGCTCGGCATCGGTGGCTGGCAGGTTCCGCGCTACGGCGTTGCCGAGGCACGCAAGCGCGGCACCAATGTGCTCACCATTTCCGACATCGAGCAGATGGGCCTTGAAAAGGCGGCCGAAGTCGCACTTGAGCTTGCCTGGAAGGGCACCGACGCCGTCTACATCTCCTTCGACGTCGACAGCCTCGATTGCGGTTTCGTGCCGGGCACGGGCTGGCCGGAGCCTGGCGGTTTCCTGCCGCGCGAGGCGCTGAAGCTGCTCGGACTGGTCACTGCGCCCGGCATATGCGGGTTGGAAGTGGTGGAGGTCTCGCCGCCCTACGACACGTCCGACATCACGGCGCTGTTCGGCGTGCGCGTCGTCGTCGAGGCGCTTGGCTCGATGGTCGCCCACGGCAATCTCGGCAAGCACAAGGCGATCATCGACAAGCCGGTGAGTTTTTAGCCATGCACGACGATCATCATCACCATCACGACCATGACGGCCATCACCACCATCATGGAACGAACGGCCACCACCATCCTCACTCGCCCGGCCACAATGGGCCTGCGGGCAAGCCGCTGCAGTGGCAGACGCCGCATCTGCCGCCCGACCAAGCCAGGGAGGCGCCGGTCGATCCGGGAACTGTCGATCTCGATCTGGTCGAGACGGCCTTCCTCGAAGGATTTGCACGAGCGCCCGACCCGTCCAGCTTCCTGCGGCTGGCTGGTATTCCATTCGTCGGCGAAACCGGCGACGGAACGCGGCTGCATCTGCTTCGGGTCGAGACCGAGGATCTGGTCGATGTCGGCGCGGTCATGCCGCTCGTCGGTGGCGCCGGCGTCGCCTATCACCCGCTGCCGGCGCGGCTCACCTCGCACCGGCGTAAGCTCGCCTTCGTCTATCACGACGGCGTGGAACAAAGGCAACTTGGCTTCGCCGCCGCTCGCGCGCTCGGCGACCGTTCCGCCGCCTCGCAATTTGCCGTTCCCGGACGTTGATGCCGGAAACCCAAACCAGTTTCATCAAACAGGTACGATCATGAAAATCTCCTCAAAACTCTCCTTGGCAGCGCTGTCGCTCACGGCGGCGCTGATGCCCTCGCCGGCATTCGCCCATCCCGGCGGCGACCACGTCCACGGTCTGCTCGCGGGTCTCGAACATCCGCTGTTCGGCGTCGATCACCTGCTTGCCATGGTGGCCATCGGCATGATTGCGGCGCGTAGTGGCAGGATCGGATTTCTCGTCGTTCCGCCGGCGTTTGTGCTGGCCATGATGGCGGGCGCCGCGTTCGGCATCGCCGGCGTCGGCTTACCCTCAATCGAGACCGGCATCGCGCTGTCGCTCGTGGTCTTCGGCGCCATGGTGGCGCTGGCGAGGCCGCTGCCGTTGGCGGCCACCGCATCGCTCGCGGCCATCTTCGGGCTCTTCCACGGTAGCGCTCACGGGCTCGAAATCCCGGAAAGCGCCAGCGGCCTCGCCTACGCCGCCGGTTTCGTCGTCGCCACATCGGCCCTGCATGCGGCCGGCGCGCTGTCGGCTCTCAAGCTCGCTGGCCGGTCAGGAATGGTCCGCGCGGCGGGTGCCGCGACCTCGCTGGTCGGAATGGCCATGGTCTCGCAGGTGTTCTGAACGGGGCGCCGGAAGGCCCTTTCTCCAACCCGGAATGGAAGATTGCGATGAAGCAAAAGTGGCTCATGGGACTTCGGCGTGTTCGCCACATCTTGTATCAGTTCATGAAAGTCCGCGCCGAGCGGCTGTAAGAGGGGGGGCTTGGTCTTTAGCAGAAGGTTTGGGTATGCCCGCCGCGATGTGGACGCAAGGCGTTTGGCGATCGGCCCGAAAGTCGCATAAGATGCAGTCCTCCCCCAGCCGCGTGGGAAGGAGATCGTCGATGGGATAAGGCCGCTGGTCTCCAACTCTCTTTCACGCGGCGGCGAGGACCTCGCTGACATAGCGACGCCAGCCCCCGAACCTGGAAATGTCGATTGCACCGCGCAGGCCAGCGCTTTCCACAAGGAATCCCTTGCAGTTCGCGCCGTCCTCAAGCTCCAAGGTTCCGATTCCGAGCGGCGCCGGGACTGCTGCCACGAAACGCCCGAACGACGCGGGATCGAGACGCCATATCTCGACCTCGATGGATTCGCCGCCGTCGGCGGTGCGCACAAGGCCGGGCTTGGCCACTTTCTGGCCGGCCAGCGCGTAAAGCTTGTACGAGGACGCCGTACGCGTCGTCCGGCAGAAACGTGCGCCCAAGTCCTGAAGCTGCCAGTTCAGCGGCATGCCGGAGAGATGCGCGCCGACGACGGCCAGTTCGATGCCGTCGGCCGCCTCCGCTGGTTTTTCCCGTGCAGCGAGAAGCGGCCAGCCGGTTCCGCCAAGCGGGACGCCGGCCAGCGCATGCACCTGTTCGGCAAGCGACGCGACAAGCCCGTCCTTGCCCGCAGCGGCGAGCAACGTGACGCTCATCGGCAATCCGTCCGAGCGTTTGCCTGAAGGTACGGCAATGCCGCACATGTCGAGCAGGTTGACGAAATTGGTGTAGGTGCCGTTGCGGCTGTTGGTGACGACCGGGTCGGTCAGCACCGCATCGACCGTGTAGTGCGTCGGCGCGGTCGGCACGCAGATCAGGTCGACCGAGGCAATCAGCGGCGCCAGCTTGGCCTTGTAGGCCTGCAGCGCGTAGAGGCCGCGAAACGCATCCGCCGCCGAGAGTTTTCGCGCCCCGCCGATGATCTTTGCGGTCACCGGATGCATTTCAGCCTCATGCGCGTCCATGAAGCCGGCAATCGTCGCATAACGTTCCGCCACCCAGGCGCCTTCATAGAGGAGATTGGCGGTGTCGTAGAAATCGCCGAAGGGAATCTCGACGAGACGGCAGCCCAGCGACTGGAGTTTTGCGAGCGCGGCGTCGAAGCCGGCTTCCATGGCCGCGTCGCCGAAGAATTGCCGGTCGGCGCGTGCCGGGACGCCGACGGTCACGACCGGCGGGCAGGGTGCCAATGGTGCGACTGCCACGGTCTTCGAATAGGGGTCCGAGGCGTCGGGAGCCGCCGCCACCGAAAACACCGAATAGGCATCGTAGACCGTCAACGCAAAGATCGAAACGGAATCGAGGGTCCGGCAGGCAGGCACCACGCCGGTGGTCGACAGCGCGCCGACGGTCGGCTTCAGCCCGACGATGTTGTTAAGGCCGGCCGGCACGCGTCCCGAGCCGGCCGTGTCGGTGCCAAGCGCAAAGGAGACGATGCCTTGCGCCACGGCCACGGCTGACCCGGAGGACGAGCCGCCGGGTACAAGCGCCGGATCGATGGCGTTGCGCGGGACCGGATAGGGCGTACGCACGCCGACGAGGCCGGTGGCGAACTGGTCGAGATTGGTCTTGCCGATCACCAAAGCGCCGGCCGCCTTGAGCCGAGCCACGACGGTCGCATCCTTGTCCGGTGTGTAGGCGAAGGCGGGGCAGGCGGCCGTGGTCGGCATGCCGGCGACGTCGATATTGTCCTTCACCGCGAAGGGAACGCCCCAGAGCGGTTTTGCAACCGGATCGAAGGCGCCGAGCGCCCCGGCCTCGGCCAGCAACGATTTCCTGTCGGCGAGATGGAGGAAGATGCCGGGATCATCGACGGCTTCCAGCCGGGCGAAAACCGCCTCGATAGCGGCTTCAACGGAAAGCCCGCCCGCATAGGCTTCCTGCAGGCTCCTGATGTCGAGGCGAATCGCGATCATATCGTCTCCCTCACGAAGATCACCGGCAGGTCCCACTGGATCAACACGACGCAGCCATTTTCCGTCCATACGGAATGTTCCGTGCCCACCGGGTTGAGCACCACGCTGCCGGCGGCATAGTCGCCATTCTCGTCCGACTGGATGCCCTCCAGCACCACGATCGTCTCCAACCCTGCATGCCGGTGTCGCGGCACCCCGGCGCCGGGCTGGTATTTCAGGACCGCGACCGACGGTTCGACCGGGCCGCCCTTGAGCAGCCAGTGCACCCCGATCCCGTCGCGAAAATGCTCGAACGCCAGATCGCGCCAGCCTCCGTTTATGAGGCCGGCAAAACTCAGATTAGGCATCCGCTATTCCCTGAAGCACCTCGTCGGTGGTCGCGGTCCAGCCGACGATCGCGCCCTGGGCGCGGATCATCGCCAACGCTGCCGCCTTGAACTCCGGAAAATAGCTTTCCGTGGCGTCCTCGGCGAGCAGGCATTCATAACCCCGGTCGTTGGCCTCGCGCATGGTCGTCTGCACGCAGACTTCCGTGGTAACGCCGGCAAAGACAAGCTGCCGCGCGCCGAGCCGCTTCAGCTCGTCGCCGAAGGGTGTGGCATAGAAGGCGCCCTTGCCGGGTTTTTCGATGACGATCTCGCCGGGCAACGGCGCTAGCTCCTCCAATATCGCCGTGCCCGGCTCGCCGGCGATGAGAACGCGGCCCATGGGACCCTCGTCGCCGATGCGGATTGTGGGGTTGCCGCGGTCGCGCTTGGCGGGCGGCAGGTCGGAAAGGTCGGGCCGGTGGCATTCCATCGTGTGGATCACCGGCAGGCCGGCAGCGCGAAATCCCTCGATGAGTTTCTTCACCGTCGGCACGATCTTCTGGACGCGCGACACGTCGTTGCCGAGGCTCGCGCCGAAGCCGCCGGGCTCGGCGAAATCGCGCTGCATGTCGATGACCACCAGCGCCATGGACTTCGGGTCGAAGGTGAACGGGAATGGTGCGGCTGGAATCTCTGCCATCAGTGGTGCCCCGCCATGTGCTCGCCGATCGCCTGCACGCTGGCCGTTGCGATCGGCGTTTCATAAACCAGCGCGCCGTCGGACATGACCAGGATTCGATCGGAGAGCTCCAGCAATTCGTCGAGATCCTCCGACATCAGCAGCACCGCCGCACCGGCATTGCGCGCCTTCATGATGCGGGCGCGAATTTCGGCCACCGCCGAGAAATCCAGCCCGAAACACGGGTTGGAGACAATCAGCAGGTCGACCGCGCCGGTGAGTTCGCGCGCCAGCACGGCACGCTGTACGTTGCCGCCCGACAGCGACTGGATCGGCGAGGCCAGCGAGGCGGTCTTGACCTTGAACTGCGCAACCAGTTGCGCCGCATAGGCCTTGATGGCGCTGGCCGACACCCACCTCACCGGCTTGCCTGACTTGCCGAGGTCGAAAGTACGGAAGGCGATGTTTTCGGCCACGGTCATTTTCGGCGCGCAGGCGTTGCGCAGGGGTTCTTCCGGGATGAAGCGCACGTTGAGCACCCGCGCCTCGCCACGGCTCGCGCCATAGGGCGCGCCCTTGACCTTGACCTCGCCCGCATCGCGTGGGCGCTGGCCGGCCAGCACCTCCAGAAACTCCTTCTGGCCGTTGCCGGAAATGCCGGCGATGCCGACGATCTCGCCCGACTTCACGTCGAGGTCGGCGATGTTGATGGTCTTGAGACCCGTGCGGTCGGGCGCCTTGAGCCCCTTCACCGCCAGCACCGTCTTCGACGAGCCGTTGAAATGGGTGCGCGTGTCGAGCTTGGCGATCGGCTGGTCGCCGATCATCATCGCCGCCATGGCCTGCCGGTCATGCTCTGACACCCTGCCCGTACCCGTCATCCTGCCCTTGCGCAGGACCGTAAAATCGTCGGCGAAGGATGTTACCTCATGGAACTTGTGGCTGATCATCAGCACGGTCAGGTCGCCCGCCACCGTCATGCCGCGCACCAGCCCCAGCACCTCCTCCGCCTCGCCTGGAGTCAGCACCGAGGTCGGCTCGTCGAGCACGAGGAAGTTGCGGCCGAGATAGAGCTGCTTGATGATCTCGAGCTTCTGCTTCTCGCCCGCCGCCATCTCCGCCACCTTGGCGTCGAGCGGCAGCTTGAACGGCATCGTCTCCATGAAGGTGGCGAGCGCCTTGCGTTCGTTGGCCCAGTCGATGACGCGCGGCACGTTCTCGCGCGAGATCACGAGGTTCTCCGCGCCGGTCAGCGACGGGACGAGGGTGAAATGCTGGTAGACCATGCCGAGCCCGAGCGCGGAAGCATCCTTCGGGCTGGCGATCGGCTCCTCCTTGCCGTCGACCATGATCTGGCCGGAGGTCGGGTGGTAAAAACCCATGATGCATTTCACCAGCGTCGACTTGCCGGCGCCGTTCTCGCCGAGCAGGGCGTGGAAGGAGCCGGCCGGCACCTTGATCGACACGTCGTCCAGCGCCGTGAAGGCGCCGAAGCGCATGGTCATGCCGAATGTCGAGACGCCGACGGCCTTGTTCTCGCGCGGGGCGGGCGGCGGGATGATCATGGCAACTGCTCCACGAAGGTCTTGGAATTCGACACCGCGCCGAAAACGCCGCCCTGCATCTTGATCATCTTGATCGCCGCGAGATGGTTGCCGTAGTCGGTGGCACCGCAGCAATCCTCCAGCATCACGCATTCGAAGCCGCGGTCGTTGGCCTCGCGCATGGTGGTGTGCACGCACACATCGGTCGTGATGCCGGTCAGCACGATGTTCTCGATGCCGCGCTGGTTGAGGATGAGTTCAAGGTCCGTCGCGCAGAACGAGCCCTTGCCGGGCTTGTCGATGATCGGCTCGCCCTCGATCGGATAGAGGTCGGGGATGATGTCCCAGCCCGGTTCGCCGCGCACCAGGATGCGGCCGCATGGGCCGGGATCGCCAATGCCGGCATTGATGCGCCGCGAGCGCCAGCGCTTGTTGGCGGGCAGGTCGGCGAGGTCCGGACGGTGGCCTTCGCGCGTGTGGATGATCGTATAGCCCTTGGCCCGCATGACTGACAGTACCGACTTGATCGGCTCGATCGGCGCGCGCACCAGAGACAGGTCGTAGCCCATGTGATCGACGTAGCCGCCCGGACCGCAGAAATCGGTCTGCATGTCGATGATGATCAGCGCTGTGTTGTCGGGCCTGAGCGCGCCGTTATAGGGCCATGGATAAGGATCGGCCTCGATGAATTTTTCGGAGATTTCCAGCATGGCATCCACAGCGAAAACTCCTATTTGGTGATCGACAGTTCGCCGGGTGCGCCGGCCAGCGACCGGCCGGGCGACGAGGTGAGGATCATGATGGCGAGGGTCAGCAGGTAGGGCGCGGCGTAGAATAGGTAATAGCCCTGGGTGACGCCGACGGATTGCAGCGCCGGCCCAAGCGCCCCCGCGCCGCCGAACAGCAGTGCGGCGGCGAAGCAGCCGAGCGGATTCCAGCGGGCGAAGATGACCAGCGCCACCGCCATCAGGCCCTGTCCGGACGACACGCCCTCGCTCCAGCTTCCGGGATAATAGAGCGACAGGTAGGCGCCGCCGATGGCGGCGAGCGCGCCGCCGGTCGCCGTGGCCAATAGGCGCACGGTGTCGGGATTGAGGCCCATGGCGCGGGCGGCATCCGAACTGTCACCGACGACGCGCAGGATCAGGCCGGCGCGGGTGTTCTTGAACGCCCACCACAGGAACACGGCCAGTGCTGCGCCGATCAAGAACAGCACGTTGATGCTGAGCGCGGCCTGCACCTGCGGGATCGATGACCACCAGCCGAAGGGGATCGCCGGCAGGTCCGGCGCCGACGGCTGGATGAACGGTTTGCCGAAGAAGAAGGCGAGGCCGGAGCCGAACAGCATCAGTGCGATGCCGATGGCGATGTCGTTCACCTTCGGGAACTTGCAGATCCAGCCATGGAAGAGGCCGAACACCCCGCCGGTCGCGGCAGCGACCAGCACGCCCAGCCATGGCGAGCCGGTCAGCACAGCGGTCGCATAGGCCGACATCGCGCCAAAGACGAGAATGCCTTCGAGGCCGAGATTGATTCGTCCCGACCGTTCGGTGATCGCCTCGCCGAGCGACACGAAGATGAACGGAGTGGAGACACGGATCGCCCCGGCCAGAATGGCGAGCGGCACGCCCCAGAGGCCGATGTCGACGGGCTCCATCATGCGCTCCTTTTCCAGAGGTCCGGATTGAAGGCCTTGAAGCGGCCGTAGAAGGTCTCGCTGAACAGGATGACGATGAACAGCATGCCCTGCAGCACCTGCACGGTGGCGTCGGGCAGTTCCATGCGCCGCTGCAGCAGACCGCCCGAAGCGTCGATGCCGCCGAGCAGGATGGCGACGGGAATGATCGCCAGCGGATTGTGGCGCGCCAGGAAGGCGACCAGGATGCCGGAATAGCCGTAGCCGGCTGCCAGCGAGCCGTTGGCGTTGCCCTGCACCGCCGCCACCTCGATCATGCCCGCGAGCCCGGCAAAGGCGCCTGCCAGCGCGCAGAAGCCGAGGATCAACGGACCGACGGCAAGACCCTGTACCTGGGCCGCGCGCACATTGCCGCCGGCGATGCGCGCGGCAAAACCCCAGCGCGTCTTCTCAATGAGAATCCACGAGATCACGCAGGCGACGACACCGACGATCAGTCCCCAATGAACATCCATCCCCGGCATCGGCCCGACCACGAAAGCCGGGTCGATCGGATGCGTCGACGGCTTGTTGAGCGAGGCCGGGTCGCGCAGCGGTCCCTCGACCAGATGGTTCATCAGCGCGATCGCGATATAGGCCATCAGCAACGACGAGATGGTTTCGTTGACAGCGCGATAATGGCGAAGTGCGCCGACGGCGCCGATCCAGACGCCGCCGGCGACCGCCCCCGCGATGCCCATCAGGAGAATGCCCACGAAAGACGGAGCGCTCTGCACCCAGACGGCGACGGCCGCCGCCGCGACACCACCGAGCACGATCGCCCCTTCGCCACCGATCACCACCAGCCCGAGCCGGGCCGGCAGCGCCACGCACAGCGCCGCGAGCAGCAGCGGGGCCGCTCGCGAAAGCGTGTTCTGGATCGAGAACCAGGACCCAAAGCCGCCGCGCCACATCAACTCGAACAGTTGCGCCGGCGATTTTCCGAGCAACGCGATGAAGACGGAAAACAGCGCCATGCCGACGACCAACGCGGCGAGGGGAATGACAAAGCCTTCCGCGCGACGCGCCAGCCATTCAAGCGCGGATGAGAGCGCCGGAGAATGAAAGCTCGGTGCTGGATTGGACGCGATGTCGGTCATGGATTGCTCCGATGCGTTGGCAGTTCCATCGACGGGCTTGCGCCCCACCCTCTCCAGCACGACCTTACGAAGTCGAACCGACGACGCCTTCGACCAGATAGTCCATGCTTTCGAGTTCCGGAGCAGTTTCGACGAAGACCTGGCCTTCCGCCGCCACAGCGTCGCCCTTGTTGTTCTTGAGCGGTCCCTTGATGACGGCAAAGCCGCCCTTCATGATTTCCGCCAGCGTATCATCGAACTGCTTCTTAGCCGGCTCACTGACCGCCGGGCCGAGCGGGCTCATCTTGACGAAACCGTCGGCCAGGCCGCCGCGCGTGAAATTCGGCAGTTCCTCGCTGGCCATCAGTTTTTCGACATACATCTTGTAGACGTTTGCCCAGTTCCACTCGGCGCCGGTCAGGTATTTTTCGGGTGCCAGCGGCGACTGGTTGGCATGGTAGCCGCAGATGAAGGCACCGCGGCCGGCGGCCGTCTCGACGACCACCTTCGGGCTGTCGACATGGCAGGTGACGACGTCGACGCCCTGGTCGATCAGCGCGTTGGTGGCTTCCGCCTCCTTGACCGCCAGCGACCACTCGCCGGTGAAGATTACCTGGCAGGTGATCGCCGGATCGACCGCGCGCGCGCCGAGCAGGAACGAATTGATGTTGAGCAGAACCTGCGGGATCGGCTTTGCCGCGACGAAGCCGATCTTCTTGGTCTTCGACGTGTGTCCGGCGACAATGCCATTGAGATATTGGCCCTGGCCGATATATCCGAAATAGGAGCCGGTATTCTTCGGGTGCTTGCCCTCGGTCCACATGCCGCCGCAGTGACGGAACTGGATGTCCGGAAATTTCGCCGCCATCGCCAGCATATGCGGGTCGAAATAGCCGAAGGAGGTCGGGAACAGCAGCGACGCGCCGTCGAGATTGATCATCGATTCCATCGTCTTCTGGACATCGACGGTTTCCGGCACATTCTCTTCCTCGACGATCGTGATCCCTTCGATCGCCTTCAGCGCCGCCGCGCCCTCGGCATGGGCCTGATTGTAGCCATAGTCGTCCTTGGGGCCGACATAGATGAAGCCGATGGTGGCGGAAGCGGCGAGCGCGCTCTGCAGCGGCAGCCCGCCGCCGACGATGCCGAGGGCGGCGCCGGCGGCCGAGGTTTGCAGGAAACGGCGGCGATTGATCAGGAACTGCGGATTCATGAGGATGCTCCGGAAGCGTTCGAGGAAACAGGCATTGGTCCGTTAGGAATGTGTATGCAATGGCTATGCCAACTATTTTTATGACGTAGAAACAATGTGTTGTATAATTTCCAAGGCGCGAATGAGGCTAAGAATGCGCTAAGTGCATGCACAGTGTGATTAAATATTAGCCATGTTGACACATGCATAAATTGTAGGCATACGGGGCTTGTCGCAAAAGGTTCGGCGGCCGCGATTCAGGAACAAGGCCGGGAGGAACTTTGCAGAGATCGGGAAGGAAACTCGTTAGGGCAGGCACGACGGTCGACCAGATGGTGCGTGCCATCTCGGATCGCATTGTCACGGGCGTGCTGCGTCCGGGCGAGAAGCTCGACGAAACCGCGCTGGCCGAGCGCTACGAGGTATCACGCACGCCGGTCAGGGAGGCCCTGAGCCAGTTGAGCGCCATGGGGCTGGTTGACCGCCGGCCGAACCGCGGGGCGATCGTCGCTATCGTCACCCCGCATTACCTGGCTTCGATGTTCGAAGGCATGGCCGAACTGGAAGGGATCTGCGCGAGGCTGTCGGCCGAGCGCATGACGGTGTCGGAGCGGCGCGCGCTGGAGCGCCATCACCAGGACGCGGCGCGCCTGGTGCGCCTGGGCGCGGAGGAAGACTACGAGCAGTTCAACACGGAATTCCACACCCGGCTCTATCTCGGTGCCCACAGTCCGCACATCGCCGACCTGACGACGCAGACGCGCGACCGCCTGTCACCGTTCCGGCGCGCCCAGTTCCGCATCGCCGGCCGTCTCGCGAAGTCCTGGCAGGAGCACGACGCCATCGTAACCGCGATCCTGCGCGGCGATGCCGAAACCTCGCAGCGCGCCGCCACCGCGCATGTCGCCATCGTCAGTGAGGCGAGTTCGATATTCGCCTTATCGGCACTCGACTGATCGGCAGAATCGACAACGGTCGCGCGGCGCATCGACCTCACGCAACCCGTTGTGGGTGGCGTATCTAATCGATTGGGGGGATGATCCCTTCAAGGCCAGCAGCCGACAAGAATGGCTGCATCAAAGGCCGGACACACGACTGCACTCGAGCTGGGCTGCATAACCGAACCAAATTTGCTTCAGCGCGAGAGCCTTCCACACACGTCTAAGGTGGAACGTATCAGGAGCATCTAATACAATAGGTATTATGCCGCTACCCGCTGTGGTAGAGCGATCGGAACGACCGGCGAAAACGCCAAACGCACAAAATTGCGGTAGATCATGACCTGCCGCTCCAGCCTTGAGCTGTCGCCCAAGATCTTGGCCATCAGGATGCCGCCGTCGACGATGCAGCACAGCGCATCCGCCATATCGGACAATTCGATGCCGTTGCGGATCGGATAGACATCCGCGATCTCGCGCAGATAGCCCTGGAAGCGGGCGTTCCAGTCGATTGTGACCTTGCGGATCATCTCGACCACTTCGCGGTCGAACAGCCGCTCCTGATAGCAGATCGAGGCGATCAGGCAGCCCGGGTGTTTTGCCTTCACCTCGGCCAGCGTCTCGGCCAGTAGCTTCAGGCCGATCATGAACGCCTGCAGCGGGTCGTCGGAAAGCTGTTTTCCGCGGCCGAACAGGTCGTCGAAGAGCGCGTTGTTCTCGTCGATGAAGCGACGTACCATCTCGCGCGCCAACTCGTTCTTATCATGGAAATGATAGAAGAAGCCGCTTTTGGTGATGCCGGCCTCGCAGATGATCTCGTCGATCGACGTCGCCTCGAATCCCTTGGCGAGCACCGACGCCTCGGCGATCTCAAGGATTCGTACGCGTGTCTCCGCACCCTTGCCCATGTCACTTTCCCTCGAATTCAGTGCACCAGCGGTACAGTTTTCCGCGTGGCGCAATACCACAAAGGCCGGTCAAAAAACCACAGAAATAGTCAACCTCTTGATTTGTATGGATTTGTCGACACCGCGCCAATTCCGGACCACGAGATTTCTAGTTCCGAGCCTCGCCATAGGCCAAAAAGCAGCATCTTCCAAGGCTGGCCGCGACGCGAATTTGCGCCGGAAGCCATAGAACGAAAATGGAGACGATGATGTCAAAATATCGGCATGACCTGCCGCAGCTGAAGGGCGGACTGTTCTTGAGCGACGGCGGGATGGAAACACAGCTCATCTTCCTGGAAAGTGTGGATCTGCCGCATTTCGCTTCCTACGTGCTTCTGGAGAGCGAAGAGGGGCGGGCGCGGCTGAAGCGCTACTACGAGCATTATCTCGGCATCGCGGCCAGGCGGAATGTGGGATTCTTGCTTGAAAGTGCCACCTGGCGGGCGAACCCGGACTGGGCAGCCAAGATCGGCCACGACGCAGAAGACCTGAAGCGGATCAACACGGCGTCGATCCGGCTGCTCGAAGAGCTGCGGGAGAAGTGGGAAACGCCGGAAATGCCCTGCGTGATCAGCGCGGCGATCGGCCCGCGCGGCGACGGCTACAAGGCCGACCGCATGGAGGCGGACGAGGCGGAGAGCTATCATGCAGCGCAGATCGAGACGCTTGCCGGGACGAATGCCGACATGGTGTCGGCCTTCACCATGAACAACCACAACGAGGCGATCGGCATTGCGCGGGCGGCGAAGAAGATAGGCATGCCCTGCATGATCTCCTTCACCGTCGAAACCGACGGAAAGCTGGTCACCGGCATGACGCTGGGCGACGCGGTCAATGCGGTGGACGACGCCACCGGCGGCGCGCCGGCCTATTACATGATCAACTGCGCGCACCCGACGCATTTTTCGCTGGCGCTTGCCGCCGGCGAGAGCTGGATCGAACGCGTGCGCGGGGTGCGGGCCAACGCCTCAGCCAGGAGCCATCAGGAACTCGACGAGTCCGACACGCTCGACGCCGGCGATCCGATCGATCTCGGCCGCCGCTATCAAGCGCTCCGCCGCGATTTCCCCGGCATGCGTATCCTGGGCGGCTGCTGCGGCACCGACCACCGCCATGTCGCCGCCATCTGCGAGGCCTGCGTGCCCGATGAAGCAAAGGTCGCCTGAGGCCCGCTGGGCGACTCGACTGATCACATCCCCGGCGTGGCCCATCCGGCCGCCCTTTGGACAGACCGGCAGGCGGGCTCCCGCACCGGAGAAGGATTTCGACATGACCACGCATTACCGAGCCGCCCGCGCGACGGGCGGCCTGACCGACTTGTTCGGCCTGCTTTTCTCGCCCTGGAGACCAAGGGCCGGCGGTCGGTTGCAGCGCACCGAACTGGAGGTCCTCAACGACCACCTGTTGCGCGACATCGGACTGACACGCCTGCCGAACCGGCTGCACCGCCGCGACTGACGCGGCCCGCACAGTCTTCACATGCCGGCGCGTGATCCGCGCCCGGCGCCAAAGCCCCGCCGTTCCCAAGAGGCGGGAGCAACGATCGGCCGAGAATGCCGACGACCAATCCATGCTGGAAAAATCTGACCACACAGCAACGGGCGCCGCGACCGGCAGCCCGAACGGAGAATCATCATGGCTACCATACGTTTCGAAGGCGCCTCGGCGCTCAATCTCGAGGATTCCGGGCTCGTCGCGTTCGACAGTTCCTTCACCAGGCAGAACGACTTCTGGCGCTACGAGACGACCGTCGGAGACTTCGTCGAGGTCACCGGCGGCGGCTTCAAATATGACGATGGCGGGCGGCCTGTCGCCGGCACGGTTACCGACATCGCCATCGACATCGGCGGTGACTTCGGCGCGCGCAACGTCATCATCGGCGGCCTCAACGTCGCCGCCAGCGAACTCGACAACAGCCCGCAGAAATTCTGGGATCTGGTGCTCGGCGGCAAGGACGTGATCAATGTCCAGGGCCTCGACACCTCCAAGGTCGGCCAGAACTCGTCGCTTGTGTTCGGCGACGACATCCAAGCGGCGGTGAGCACCAGCGCGACTGTCATCACCGACCGCGGCGACAACGACGTGTTCATCACCGGCGACGGCTCCTACACGCTGATCGGCGACGTGGCTTTCGTCGGCGGCGGCACCCGCCAGGAATTCATCCCGGCGCAACCGGGCACGGGTACAACGCCGCCGGTCTCGGGCGGGCTGGTGACCGTGACGGAGTTCGCCCGCTACGACGCCGGCAACGATTTGATCACCGGCGTCTCAACGGACGAACGCCAGCAATTTATCGGCGACGCCCGCGAGGTCGGCGGCCGTGGTACGCTGCTCGGCGGCGACGACAAGGTGTCGATTGCCAGCATCACCGGCGACTCCATCGCCGTCGGCGACGCCTTCCGCGCAGGTGGCGACGCGGCGGACGCCAAGGCGCGAGTCGAGGGCGGCAACGACACCATCACTGGGCTCGATCCGGTACGGGTTGACGGATCGCGCGCGATTCTTGCCGGCGACGTCGCGTTCGTCAGCGACTTCGCCGACGTTATCGGCGGCAACGACACGATCGAGGGCAGCGACGAGGGTGAACTCATCACCGGCGACGTCGTGCAGGATATTTCCGAGGCTGGCAGCCGTATCGAAGGCGGCGACGACATCATCAACGGTGACGGAGGAAACGACGAGATCGCCGGCGATCTGTTCGCATCGGTCGCCAGCAATTTGGCTTCGCAATCCCTGACAACGACAGAGGGTTTCGCCATCGCAGCAACCGGCGCGGCAACGGTCGTCGGCGGCAACGACACGATCCATGGCGGCGATGGCGACGACACGATCTTCGGCGAACTCGCCTCCAATAGCGCGGCGGACCTCGCCCGGGTCAGCGGCGGCAACGACAAGCTGTTCGGCGACAACGGCAACGACATCATCTTCGGGCAGAGCGGGAACGACCTGGTCGACGGCGGGTCCGGCGACGACGACATGGCCGGCGGCACGGGCGACGACATCTTCATCGTCGACTCGGTTCGTGACGAGGTGATCGAGAAGGACAACGAAGGCACCGCCGACCGCGTCAAGGCGACGGTGGATTATGCGCTCGACGCCGGCACCCGCATCGAGATCCTGACGACGATCCTGTCGACTCAAACGGTCGACATCGACCTGACCGGCAACACACTTGCCCAGGAAATCGCCGGCAACGCCGGGGCCAACGTGCTGCATGACGGCGGCAAGGGCGCCGCCGACATTCTGCGCGGTTTCGGCGGCGACGACACCTACCGGGTGTTCAACACCGGCGACACCATCGTCGAGACTTTTTCGCAAGGTGCTTCCGACCGGGTGATAGCGGCGGTCGACTACACGCTGGGCAAGGGCGTCTATGGCGAACATCTCACCACCAACGGCTCGTCCGGCACGTCCAGCATCGATCTCACCGGCAACGAGATCGGCCAGCAGATCGCCGGCAATGCCGGCGTCAACATCATCGACGGCAAGGGCGGCGCGGACGAACTGCGCGGCGGCAGCGGCAAGGACTTTTTCGTCTTCTCCACCGCCCTCGGCGCCGGCAATGTCGATACGATTGTCGATTATTCGATCGCGGCCGACACCGTCAGATTGGAAAATGCCGTATTCACGGCGCTGGCGGCGACGGGCGTCCTCAACGCCGCCGCCTTCCGCGTCAACACCACCGGGCTTGCCGACGATGCGACCGACCGCATCATCTTTGAAAGCGATACCGGAAAGCTGTTCTACGACGCGGACGGCACAGGTGTGACCGCTGGCGTCCACTTCGCCACGCTTGGCGCCGGCTTGGCGCTGACCAATGCGGATTTCGTGGTGATCTGATCCCCTTCAGCCAATCGACCGGCCTTTCGAGGCCGGCCGTCCCCACGTGCTCCCCACTCGGGAGCGCGTCGACCGGTCACGGGTTCTTGAAGGCAGCTTGCGCCGGCCCTCCCAGAAATCGCCTTCCATCAAACCAAGGAAAACGACAATGACCACCAAACTCGTCGGCGCCCTCACGGCGCTCGCGGCGGCCTCGATGCTTGTCTTCGCGGCCCCATCGGCCACGGCGCAGGATATGCCAACAGCCGAAGAGACCTACAAGGACATCGAAATGACCTTCGGCTTCGTGCCGACCTTCATGAAGCTTTATCCCGAGCAAGGCATCGCCGGTGCCTGGGCGATGACCAAGGGCCTGGAGATGGAGAAGGGTGCACTCGAGCCGAAGATGAAGGCGCTCATCAATATTGCGGTGGCCGCGCAGATCCCCTGCCGCTATTGCGTGTGGCTGGACACCAAGTTCGCCAAGGACATGGGTGCCACCGACGCCGAGATCGCCGAAGCGGTCGCCCAGGCGGGCCTTACGCGGAACTGGAGCGCCGTCCTCAACGGAATGCAGGTCGACTTTGAGGCGTTCAAGGCCGAGTTTGAACGGGAGTAAGCAAAGCTCGCGGGACCATAACGGATATTGATCCCCATATCTTCTCAGATGGGCCGCGGCGCAAAATGGCGCCGCGGCTCAGGCGATAGATGGCGGCGTCGATGTGACCTCGGATGGCTGACGGCGGCTCCCTGTCCGCTGGCGTGTCTGCCTCAATGCAAAAGTCGCTGACTCTCATTCGTCGCTGGAGCATGGCAGCCCGCGGTGACGATGTTCAGCGTCAATGTTCGCAGCGGCAATGGGCGATCGGTGGCCGCCACACCGAATCGAGCGGCGTGCATCTCAACGAAGCGTCTCAAGGCCGATATCAACTCGCTGCCGGCAAAGACGGCAAGCGGGAACATGAAGTTCGGAACCTGTTGATTTCCATTGAGAAGTGACCCAGCCGGCTGGGGTTTTTCCACCGAGAATTGACCCATGTTTGAAGCTCGTCACACGCGGTTGTGTGGGGACATCGGCGTTATCGACGTGGAGTTGTTGAGCGTCATTTGACGCTGGCGATACGGGGCCCATTTCTCGATCCGGCCGATATCGCGGCGCACCGGACTATCGAGGAATACGGCCCGCAAATATCTGCGCACGGACGGCCTCGATCCCCAGTTTCCACGGTGGTGGCGGATCCAACAAACTCGATCCCCCGCCGACAAGCTGTCGGCGATGCTGCGTGTGGAGACGGGCAAATCGCGCAAGCATAAGCACACAGACCCATCGTGCCTGCGATGACAATTTATCCAATTTCCAACAAACACCCGGCCTAGTGAGTCAACCATATGGCGCGCGTCCTGATGCGGGCAAGCGTGGGCGGGAGGATCTTATGCGAAAGAGATATTGGGTCGCTGTTTCAATCGTCATCGCCGCGGTCCTGACCCTAACCTGGCATCGTGACGGTGGCCCTGTCGACCTGGAGGAGGCGATTGTCAGGACCGCTGTGGTGGACACGCTAACTGCGGCGGAGTCGCGGTGTCCACTTTCAGATCGGGCGATCGATACAACTGCGTCATGGCTGCTTGCAGCCTGCGCTGAAGGCGGCTTGGCCTGGTATGACGCGGCGCAACGATATGGTGATGATGCGGCCAAGGTATTCACTACGTTTGGTAACGACCCGACATTCAAGGAGATTTTTCAGACGCTCGGCCCACCTGTCGTGCCGGTCGTCACCTATTTCGTCCGCAACGGGTCTACGCAGTACCTACTGCAGGAGACGATCGGACAAGGTGTTTCTCACTTGTGGAACGGCGAGGCGATTGGCTTCGGGATCGCGGAGCTTAGTCCTGAGCAGTACGGGCTGATTGCTATTGAGGAACTCAAGACCCGCGGCCACGAGATGCTGTCGGAATTCGAGATCGTCAATGGAACTGCAGTTCGCAAACAATTCACGCGAACAGTCCTGGGAGCCAAGAGTCTATTCCTGGGCGGAATTTCAGATGTTGAGACAGTGATCGCCCGCGGCGAGAGGCTGCCGAAATGGAGCGAGGTGGGCTGGGCGGCTCTCGACGCAACCGTGATCGCCGGGGGCATCGGAGTTGCCGTCAAATCCTTACGTGTGGCCAAGATACCCGCAACGATTGTGGGACGAGGTTCAACGAAGCTCGCCGTTCTGCGGCGCGCCGCAGGAGGGGCGGTGCGATCGTTGTCGGCGGTCGCCAAAGTGTCGGGCGTTGCGGCGGCAGTGGCAATACCCTACCTGGCCTTCACCCGTCCGCAGCTTGTTGCCACCGCAGCGGGATGGGTTGCCGAACAGATCGGGATGCCCGCTTGGCTGGGCGTGTTCCTGGTCTTCTCTGCGCTATCCCTGACCTTCTTATTCGCGGTTCGGCTCATTCTTGCACCCGCCCTTTTTGTAGCCAGGAGCCTCAATCTGTTACGACTGAGCGCATCCTAACCTAGGGGCTGTGAAATTGGCGACATGTCTGATGGGAAGCAAGCTCCAATATTGGCCCCATTTCGATGTCGTGCGCACTGTTGTGGGAATAGGATTTTACCCTAGAAGCCAATGATCTGGGTGGCCATCAGTCGGATGAGAAAAGCCGGCGATTTTGCGTAATACTTGGATGCATGCTTTTTTCCAAAACAATAAAGGAACTTACCATTTCTAAATGGCGCCGATCTTCGGTGCATATCCGTATGCGTCCGCTTGGGTGGCTTGCGATGTCGTGCCGCAATGTTCGACGTCCTGATTAGGTGGCGGTGTGCCGGCATCGCGAGTTATTTGTCTAGTCAAAAGGCTCGCCGGCTACTACGCTTGATGCACAATGCACCGAACCGGTTCCTCTGCATCCCTGCCTATCAGCCTTCAGTCATAACTCGAGCTGCAACGAGACCGCCGAGATGTCCCTTGATATCGCTTTGCTCAGCCTTGCTCAGCTTTCGCAACTGATCCGACAGAGGAAGATCTCCCCAGTCGAATTGGTCGAAAACTATGTGGACCGGATCGAGCGCCTCGATCCCCTGCTGCACAGCTTCAACCATGTGCTACTTGCCGAGAGCATCGAGTCGGCGCGTGTCGCGGAACGGGAGCTGATGGGAGGTACATGTTACGGTCCCCTTCACGGGATACCGATCGGCTTGAAGGATCTCATAGATGTGGCCGGCGCCCCTACGACGGCACAGTCAGCCCATCTGCGTGACAACATCGCGACCGCTGACGCCGAGGTTGTGAAAGCCCTGCGCAGGGGCGGTGCCATTATCCTCGGCAAGCAAGCTACAGCCGAGTATGCTGTGGGCGGGACACAATTCGATCTGCCTTGGCCGCCGCCACGCAATCCTTGGAACCTTGAACTCGACACGGCATCGTCCTCGAGCGGGTCGGCGGTAGGCGTTGCCGCGGGTTTGTGTGCGGGCGCGGTGGGGTCGGACACCTCAGGCTCGATCCGTGTGCCGGCAGCCTGGTGCGGTGTTGCCGGACTGATGCCCACGGAAGGTCTTGTAAGCCGAAGAGGCATTCTCCCGTTATCGCGGACGATCGATTGCATCGGTCCGTTGGCCTGGACCGCGGCGGACTGTGCGCTCATGCTTGGCGCAATGTACTCCGACGACCCCGAGGACCGGAGATTGCCCGGCTGGCATGTGCCACGTCTTTCCGGTGTGACGGAACCGGCCAGCGGCCTGAGGATCGGGGTTCTTCGCCACTATTACGAGGATGATCCCGATCTCGACGGCGACATCCGGCAGGCCATGGCAAACACGTTGGCAGCGCTGCAAGCCGCCGGTACATCTATACAGGACGTTCGCCTGGCGGACTTCGAGACTTACGCTGCCGCCGCGCGGAAAATCTCCTGGCCGGAGGAATACGCCGAGCACGGGCCTGAACTCGAAGCGTTTCCGGAGCGATTCGGCAAGGTGACACGCTCCCGGCTGCAGGACGGGCGCGGTGTTCCCGCTTACGACTATATCAGGGCGCAATGCAAACGGCGGGCGCTGACAGCCGAAATTGAAGCCGTACTGCGGGATGTCGACGTCATCGTGCTGCCGACCGTCAGCAAACCCGCTCAGGTTCTCGGCTACGAGCACACCGAGCTTGCAAAGACCACGCGCTGGCTGACGCGGCCGTTCAATCTGACTGGCAGCCCGGCCCTTTCCGTTTGCAACGGCTTTTCGGTGTCAGGTCTGCCGCTTGGGCTCCAGATTGTCGGCCGTCGCTACGATGACGGCACCGTGCTTCAGGTCGGCCATAGCGTCGAAACCGAGCTTGGCATGCGGGACAGGCGACCGCAGATCGCCGCCTTGGGACAGGCCGTCATTGCGCGATGCGAAAACGTTGCGCGGGGCTCAAATTCCAATTGACTAGACAATTGGCGTTGGCTAACTTCCGTATTGTCTAGTCAATTAGAAGCGCGCCGAATGGTGCGACATGGGGAACAGGCATGAACATCGATCGGCGTAGACTTCTTTTGGGCATGGCTGGCTTGCCGGCCTTTTTGTCGGGGCTGGCACCCTTCGCACTCCACGCCCAGGATGGCGGGACGCTCCGCGTCGCGGCCGGCAAGGCGGCGGGAGACCTCAACCCACAGAAATACAATGGACTTTGGTCCGTCCAGGATCTGATGTTCGAGCCGCTCGTCCGCTATGGCGCTGGCGGCAAGTTCGAACCCGCCCTAGCCACTGCATGGAAGCTGGCCGAAGACGGCAAGTCGATCCGGTTCGATCTGCGCAAGGGCGTCACCTTCCAGGACGGCACGCCGTGGGACGCGACGTCGATGACGTGGAATCTCGACCGTTGGATCGGCAAGGAGGACTATTTCTGGCTGAACGTGGCGCGGCTGTTCGCCGGCCACAAGGTGATCGACGACCACACGGTCGAACTCACCTTCAAGGAGCCGGTGCTCGGCCTGCTCAACGAATTATCCTATGTGCGCCCGACCCGGTTCCTCAGCCCTAAGGCGGTCGATGCCGAAGGCAACTACCAGAAGCCGATCGGCACCGGACCCTGGGTCGAGGAAAGCGCCGGCAACGACGGCAGCGTGTTCATCCGTTTCGAAGGCTACTGGGGCGAAAAGCCGTCCTTCAGCCGGCTCGAAGTGAAGGTACTTCCCGACTCGCGCGGACGCATGGCGGCCCTGCGGGCCGGCGACATCGACCTGACCGGCGGCGACTTCCTTGCGCCGATCAAGGCCACCGAAGCCGCTACACTGAAAGACGCCGGAATTCCGGTCGTTGTCGAACAGGGCACGACGGCCATCGTCGCGGGGTTCAACACGCAGCGCAATGCGGCTCTGGCCGACCGAAAAGTGCGCGAGGCCATCAACATAGGCTTCGACCGGCAAGCCATTTGCCAGGTCCTCTACAAGGGGCTGGCGCAGCCAGCGGGCAACCTCTTCCCGGACTCGGTACCGCTAAGCGGCACGCGCTTCCCGGCTCCGGCGCGCGACATCGAGAAGGCCAAACAATTGCTTGACGAGGCCGGATGGACCGGAGAGGGCGTGCGCCAGAAAGATGGCAAGCCGCTCCAGATCGAACTCGTCGTCAGCGAAGAACAGCTTGCCGGCTCGCGCTCCCTCGGCGAGATCATGCAGGCGCAGCTTGGCGAAGCCGGCATCGGCATCACGATCCGCTCCGTCGATCACGCCTCGCGGCATTCGGATATTCCCGCGCGCCATTACGATATGGCGCTGTTCAGCACCTTCGGTGCCCCCTACGAGCCGTTCGGCACGATCTTCGGCCTGCTACTGTCAACCTACGACAACGGCGTCGACGGAAAGCTGGTGGTCGATCCCGAGCATCTCGATCCCCTGGTCCTCGCCGTGCAGACGACCTCGGAAGCCAACGCCCCCGCCGCCTACCAGGCGATCTTCGACTGGCTGCACGACGAGACCGCGTTCCTGCCGCTCTTCTACAACCCGGCGATCTGGGCGCACACCGACCGCGTCAAGGGCTTCAAGGCGCCTGCGACAGAGTACGACATGCCCTACGAAGGCTTGAGCATTGAGTCCTGAGGTCGGCGGCAATGGCAACTCTGATCGCGATCCGGCTGCGCAACGCGGCGGTGATGCTGGTCCTCGCCACGCTGCTCTGCTTCACGCTGGTCGTGTCGGCCCCGGGCAATGTCGCGGTGCTGATCGCCGAGCTGCGTACGCCGAAGGCCACATTCGAGCAGATCCACAAGGTCGAGGAAGAGCTCGGGCTCGATAAGCCTCTGATCGTCCGCTACGGCATGTGGCTGACGGGCGCGCTCGAGGGCAACCTTGGCGTGTCCTACAAGACCGGCCAGAACATCGGCGACACACTCGCCACCCGGCTGCCCATCACGCTCACCCTCATCTTGGGTGGCGCGAGTTTCGCCACTTTGCTTAGCTTTGCGCTCGGCTTCATCGGTGCGCTATGGCCGGGCCGGATCGGCGATGCGGCGACCCGTGTCCTTGCATTGCTCGGCGCTTCGATGCCATCATTCTTCGTCGGGGCGTTGCTGATCTACGGCCTCGCCGTCCAGCTCAGGCTTTTTCCGACCTTCGGGTCTGAGGGCATCACCAGTTGGGTGCTGCCCTGGATGACGATCGGCTTCCTGCCGGCGGCGGTGCTGAGCCGCGTGGTGCGCGTCGGGCTCGAGGAAGCCATGGCGCGGCCGTTTGCCTTGACCGCAACGGCGAAAGGGCTGTCGCGCGCGGCGATCCTGTTCCGCCACGCGCTTCCGACCATCGCTCCAACCTATGTGAACGCGCTTGGTGCCCAGGGTGGCGCGATGGTCGTCGGCGCCATCGTGGTCGAGCCGCTTTTCGCGCTGAAGGGCGTCTCTGATCTGTTCCTGCAAGGCGTCCTCTTCCGCGACTTCATGGTGGTTCAGGCCTGCCTGCTGGTGTTCCTCACCTTCTTCATCGTCCTCAACCTTTTGATCGACATCGCAATCATGTTCCTTGATCCGAAGCTGCGTCGCCAGGGAGCAGGCGCATGAGAATCCTGCGCGAATTCCTGAACTCCATACGGCAGTTGCCCAGGCTGGCCGTGGTCACCATCCTGGTGTTCATCGCCCTGGGCGTGCTTGCGCCGTACATAACGCCCCACGATCCGAATGCCCAGGATCTCCTCGCTGCGCATGCCGGACCGTCCTGGCAGCACTGGCTGGGAGCCGATCATCTTGGCCGCGACACGTTGAGCCGGCTGATCGCTTCGGCGCGAACATCGCTGGTCGGCATGAGCCTCGTGCTTATCTTGGCGCTCACCGTTGGCATTACCATCGGCACCATCGCCGGCTACCGGCGGGGCTGGGTTGATGAAGTGCTGATGCGCATCGTCGACGTTGGCCTTGCCATGCCAAGCCTGATCGTTGCGCTTGCCGTGATCGGCATCTTCGGGACGGGGTACTGGAACATGATCCTGGCCCTGGCCCTGGCCTGGTGGCCCGGCAGCGCCCGTATCAGCCGTGCAGTCGCAGTGAACGTCATGAACCGGCCGCACATCGAATCTCTGCGCGTCTTGGGGGCGAGCCCCGCGCGCATCTACTTCCACCACCTTCTGCCGACGACGATCGGCGCGGTGCTGGTCTATGCGACCGCGGAAGCAGCGGCAGTGGCGCTGTCCATAGCGACGCTGAGCTTCCTCGGCCTCGGTATTCAGCCACCCACGCCGGAGTGGGGTCAGATGCTGGTGGACGCGCTTCCCTATCTGGAAGAGGTTCCGATGCAGGTCATCCTCCCAGGTCTCGTTCTCACCGCAGTTGTCGTCGGGTTCAATCTGCTAGGCGAATCCATTGCGCTGAACCGCGTGCCGACCCCCCTGCGGCGCCGCGTCATCAACCAGCGGCGGGCCGTGTCGGCCGCGTGGCAGAAGGTGTCGTCATGAGCGCGCGCAGCCTGCTCCAGGCCGAAGATCTTTCGATCGATCTTTTCACAGCGCGGGCCGCGCTGCGCCCGGTCGACCGGGTGAGCTATTCGGTCGAGGTCGGCGAGACACTCGCCATCGTGGGCGAGAGCGGCAGCGGCAAGACGGTTCTCAACTTTGCACCCCTGGGGCTCATGCCCACCGGCGTGGTGACGGACCTTCACGGCTCGCTTCGCTTCGACGGAACCGACCTGGTCGGCCTTCCCGCAACCGCGTTGCGCAAGATCCGCGGTGGCCGGATCGGGACCATCTTCCAGGACCCGATGAGCGCGCTGAACCCCGCCATGAGGATCGGACGCCAGATCGCGGAGGTCAGCGAACTCCACCTCGGCCTGACAGCCACCCAGGCGGAAAGCCGGGCGTTGGAGCTGCTCAAGGTCGTGCGGATGTCGGACCCGGAGGCCCGGCTCAGACAATACTCGCATGAGCTATCGGGTGGCCTGCGCCAGCGCGCCATGATCGCGATCGCCATTGCCGCGGAGCCCAAGCTGCTGATCGCCGACGAGCCGACCACGGCGCTGGATGTGACCGTGCAGGCGCAGATCATCGCCCTGCTGAAGGATCTGCAGCGCCGTCTGCATATGGCGATCGTGCTGATCACCCATGACATGGGCGTGGTGGCAAGCATCGCCTCGAAGGTGGCCGTCATGTATGCCGGCCGCGTCGTCGAATATGGTGGCGTCGAACAGGTTTTGCTCGCCCCGCGTCACCCCTACACGGGCGGTCTGATCGCAGCGCTGCCACGTCCGGAAGATCTGCCAGGCACGCTGTTCCGAGGACTGCCCGGAGCGCCGCCCATTCTAGGCGCGCCTCAGCCCGGCTGCCCCTTCGCGCCGCGCTGTCCCCAGGTCATCGAGATTTGCAGCGTTCGCCGCCCCCCGTTGGCGACGGTTCCCTCAGGGACCGCGGCGGCGTGCCATGTGGTCAACGACATTCGCTATCGGGAGGTGGCGCATGCCTGAAGCAGCACCCTTGCTCAGCATCCGCAACCTCGTCACCCGCTTCAAGAGCGTCGAGCGCGGCAAATGGATCACTGCCGTGGACGACGTGTCGATCACGCTCGCGCCCGGCGAGATGGTCGGCCTGGTCGGCGAGTCCGGCTGCGGAAAGTCGACGCTCGGAAGGTCCATCGTCGGGCTGGAGCGGCCGCAATCCGGCAGCGTGGTCTATGACGGGGTCGACCTGTCGACCTTGAGCGGGCGCGCGCTGCGCGAGAAGCGGCGGGCGGTCCAGTATGTTTTCCAGGATCCTTACGCATCCCTGAACGACCGCCAGACGATCGGGGAGACCATCGCCGAGGCACTCATCATCATCGGCATCAACGACAAGGCGGAACAGGGTCGCCGCATCAACGCGCTTCTCGATCAGGTTGGCCTCCCGTCTGCGCTCGCGGAGCGATATCCGCGCGAGCTCTCGGGCGGCCAGCGCCAGCGCGTTGCCATTGCCCGCTCTCTCGCGGTCGACCCGCGCGTACTGATCTGCGATGAGCCCGTCAGCGCGCTCGACCTCTCGATCCGTGCCCAGGTCATGAACCTCTTTCTGAAGCTGCACAGGGAATTGGGGGTTGCGTGTCTCTTCATCGCCCATGACCTGGCACTGGTTCGGCAGGCGACGAGCCGCACCTATGTCATGTATCTCGGCAAGATCATCGAGGAGGGGCGCTCCGAGGAGCTCTATGCCCGGCCGAGCCATCCCTATACGCAGGCTCTGCTGGCATCCATCCCGAGCGCGGATCCGCGGATCGAAGCGAACCGGCCGCCACCTTCGATCTTTGGCGAGATTCCAAGTCCCACCAATCCTCCTTCCGGTTGCCGCTTTCGCACACGTTGCCCGCAGGCGATGGAGATTTGCTCGAGTGCCGCGCCCCAATCTGTAGCGCTGACGCCATCACACCATGCACGCTGCGTTATCGCCGGCGAGCTCTACCAGAACAACAGAACAACCGCTCACACCGAGCCAATGTTGGCCTGAAAAGCCATTACAGGCCGCCATCCAAAGGCCGGCCAATTCCAGGGAGTTCACTTTGTCCATAGCAGGCCCGACTCACGACCGCGCGACACCGTTGCGGACCGCTCCCGACGACGAGGCCTATTGGCTGTCGATACGGGCGACCATGCAGCCGATGTATGTCAACACCCAACTGGCCAACACGCGCCGCGGCCCGGCACCGTTGCGGGTGCGCGAGCGGGTGCGCTCCCTGGTCGATCTGTCGCTGGCCTACGAACTCGACGAGTACGAGCCGTTCCGGGATCTCAAGGAAAGCGGCTCGTCGGTGGCGATCCGGCAGTCGCTAGCGGATTATTTCGGCGCGTCGGGCGACGAGATCGCGCTCACCCGCAACGCCATGGAAGGTATCGCCACGGTTCTCAACGGGGTTACGCTCAGTCCCGGCGACGAAATCCTCGCCACCCGCTTCTGCTACGATTCCAATCTCGCGATTATCCGCCAGAGGGCGCGGCGCGAGGGCATCGTCCTGAAATTCGTCGACCTGCCCTTCGGCCCAGCGACGGAAGCCAAAATCATGGCGGCGTTCGAAGCCGCGATCGGCGAGCGGACAAAGCTGGTTTCGTTCCCACACATCGTCGCCCGGACCGGCCTGGTGATGCCTGTCAAGCCGATCTCCGACCTTGCGGCGCAGCGGGGCGCCTTCAGCTTCGTCGACGGCGCACACTCGGCCGGCCACATCGCCGTCGCGCTCGATCAACTGGGCTGCGATGCCTATGCGGCGTGCCTGCACAAATGGATGTATGGACCACGCGGCACGGGGTTCCTCTTCGTTCGCCGCGAAAGGATAGCGGATGTCTGGCCGTTGTTCGCAAGCTGGTCGAACAAGCCGGATGACTCGATCGAGAAGTTCGAGGAGGTAGGCACGGTGTTCAAGGCACTGCCGGCGTCGATCCTCGAAACCATGGCCTTCAACCTCGACGTCGGACAGGCGGAGAAGTCGGCGCGACTGCGGTACTTGCGAGATCGCTGGGCGCGCAGACTGGCTGCCCATGAACGCGTGACGCTCCTGACCGACCTAGACGCGGAGCCGGCAACGGGCTTCGCCGCGTTCAACATCGAAGGACTGACGCCGCAAGAGTTCGCGGCGGCCATGCTCACCGACTACGGCATCAGCGTTCGGCCGTTTGCGATGGAAGAAGACCAAGCCATGTCCGGCATCCATCTGTCGCCAGGCCTCGCCAATTCCGTCGAGGAGGTCGACCGGTTTGTCGAGGCGGCTACCGCGATCCTGGCCCGCACGCACAACAGTTTCAGGCGGGCAGGATAATCAGCTCGGGCTCAAGGGTCGTCAGGGGCTCGGCGCCGGTCTCGGTCACCAGCAGGGTCGCCTCATACATGAGGCCGCCCCAGCCGGGGCGGTAGTATGGCGGCTCGACGTTGACAACCATGCCGGGCTCGAGAGGAACGGGATCGGAAGGACCGAGTGTCGGAAACTCGTGAGGTTCCAATCCGAGCCCATGCCCGACGTGATGTCGTCGATAGCCGGGTAGGCCGCCGGCACGTACCGCCTCGACCGTTGCGTTGAAAATCGCGTCAGTGGTCACGCCAGGTCCGACCAAGCTGAGCGCAGTGCGCTGACCCGCGCCGATCGCCACATCGACCGCACGCTGATCGGCATTGGGCTCACCGACGACGGCAGTGGTCGCAATATCTGACCAGTAACCATTGAGCGTGCCACCGATATCAAAGCGGACAAGGTCTCCGGCTGCGAGGCGCCGTGACGAGGCGTGCGCGTCGGCGAACGCCGAGCGCGGGCCAGACGTGACCACGATGAAGCCCGGCCGCACGCCTGCACGTATCATTTCGGCCGAAATCATGGACGCAAGGTCCAATTCCGCTATGCCCGCGCTTGCGGCGGCGAGAGCTTGCAGAAGGGCACCCTCGGTCGCCCGCGTGGCCTGTCGCAAAAGTTGAACTTCAGCCGGGTCCTTTCTGGCGCGAGCCCGCCGGAATGCGGATGCCGTCACCCGTGGGTCTATCGTCGCCAGTCGTGCGAGGCCGGCATGGGTCTCGAACCCTTCCATTGCAACCGCCCGCTTGCCAACCGCAACGGCGCTCAGCGCGGCTTGAACCGCCTCGTCGAAACTGCCGAAGGGACGGAACTCGAGAAACTCGCCATGATCGTGGTCGGCAAAGAAGAAATCCCGATACCCATAATAACGAAGACGTTCGCCGCCAGCCTCCGTGGCCGCCCAGGCATCCGCGCTCGGTCCGACCAGAATCCAGTCGTCGCGGTCGAAGACGACGGCCATCCGCAATCCCGGATTGGTATCGTAGCCCATGCTGCGGTAGCCGCTGCAGTAGACCACCGCGGCCGGTGAACTGGCCACGACCACCGCGCCTCCGATCCCAAGGAGATCATGCACCTTGAGCCGATGGACCCTTGCGAGGGCGCCAGGCTCGGTCATCCGGGTCCTGGTTCCAGCGGATTGAACTCGCCGACAAATTCATTCTGCGCGCTGGGATAGCTGAGCTTCACCGACGTCACGGGCATGTCGTCGGCCCAGGTCTGTCGCATCGACACGAGAAGCGGTGATCGTTCGGCGATGTCGAGCAGTCTCGCTTGTGCAGCCGTTGCCGCCTCGGCGCGGATCGTGTGGCGCAGCCGCGTGCAGGGCAGCCTGGCAAGCAACCAGACATTGGGCGTCTCTGCTTCGAAATCCGCGGTCGCCGCGTCCGGCGCGGCGTCAAGGCTGATGTAGCGCTCTTCCAGCACTTCCGCCTTGCCGAAGCCGCAGTGCGCGGCGGCAAGAACCAGGACCGGCGTCCCCTCGCTGACCGCGGCCCAAGGCGGGGTCAGTTCACCAGCCGTCATCTCGCGTTTGTGGAGCACCTTGTAGCTATAGGTTCGCCCCTTGGCCTCGATGTCCTTGCGAACGTCGAGAAACCCGAGCACGGCGTGACTTTCCGTCGTCTTCGCAACGCGTGTCCCATGTTTGCGCCTGCGCTCGAGAAGCCCGGCCTCGGTGAGCTTTGACAAGGCTTTGCTGACGGTCGCGCGTGTGGTGGAGAATGCCTCCATCAAGGCGTGTTCGGAAGGAACGCGATGCCCCGAAGGCCAGCGACCACTCATGATTTCTGATCGCACAGCACGTTCGATCTGCTTGAACAGCGGGCCTTGACCATCCAGCGATAGACCACTGTCGTGTGATTGGTTTTCCGCGTCCATCAGGCTCTGCACTTCCGTTGAGAAGCAGCTTTAGCGCCTGGACCCGTTTTGTCTAGTCATTTCGCCTCTGTGTTCAGTCGCGGCATCGTCGAAACTGCCGCCGTCAATCTCGATTCTGCGTGGCCTCGCCTGCAGAAGCGCAACGTTACGGCTTATGCCGATCAACCTCCCGAAAGCTGTCGGTCAGGTTACGGCCTCGTTTCCGCCAATCGAGAATGTGCACCCACTTGCCGATGTTGGCAGAAACCCGCCGCTGAGGCGAAAGAAATTCGGGTCCGTACTTGTCTCGGAAGGCTCGGCGTCGCCGTCGGACTTGGGCGCTATGCTGCGAAAGTACCGCGCGCATCGACCGAGCAACGAAAGGTGGACTAGTAGGTGGCTTTCGGCGTTGCCGATAATCCATTGATTTGATTGGCATAAACCAAAAAAGTGGTGCAGCCACCAGTTTGGATAGAACCCGTCTCCACTAAAATTCCCTGATAACAGGGAAAAAACAGGGAAAATCCGCAAATTTGCCCGCTACATCACTTTTTGCCTCAGAAATTGACACGCAATATCAATGGCTTGGTACGAATTTCCCTAAACGCAAGAACAGGGAATTTGCCGAAACAAACAGGCAAAATAACAGGCGCGGAGGCAAAATATCACGGAAACTGACGGCAAAGCGTTGTCGAAAGCTGGGAACGGATTGTCGTTATCCGGGATGACATTGTCGTTGGGTGGGAACGCATTGCGCCAAGCCGGGAAGACATTGCAGTTGGCCGATTGAGCACTGTCCGTCGGTGGGAAGCGATTGCCGTTTGGCGAGATCGTTTTGTCGTTAGGTGGGATCGGATTGCCGTTCCATGGGACGCGCCTTCGATTGCTAGACGTACGCAGCAAATGGACGTGGGAGGGGCTCGCGTGGCCAAAAGTCGTGAACAGCACGGTCGACTTACACTCGGCCGGAAGTTCGAGTCCTATCACCGCAAGCCGACGCTATTGATATTGGGGCGCAATCGGGAGCGAGAAGGAGAAGTCGGCACCACCCGACAGGTTGGTAGCCGCCCACAAATGGCCTCCATGTTCTTCGACGATCGACCGGCTTATCGACAGGCCTATGCCAATACTGCTCGGTTTTGTGGTGAAGAAGGCCTTGAAGATCTGATCCGGCGGAAGCTGCGGCAGGCCAACGCCGGTGTCGCTCACGGACACCGTGACCCGCCCATCTTCTCTTTCTTGTGATCTTATCAGGAGATCTCGTCCGTCGTCCTTCTCCTTCATCGCTTCAATTGCGTTGATCATGAGGTGCATCAGCACCTGCATCAATTGCGCGCGATCTCCCGTCACTGGAGACGGCTTTTCCACCTGCTCTGTGCGGATCGACACCCCATATCTCGCAGCCTCGCCGCCTAGGAGAACGGTCATCTCCCGAATGACGTCATTGACGTCGACAATATCGCGCAACGGCCCCCCCTTGTCGAAAAGCTGCTTCATGCGGGCGACTGTTCTCGAGGCGCGACTTCCATCCTCCACTATCCTGTCCGCGATCGCGCGGGCTCTTTCGACGTTGGGAGTTTCATCCGACAGCCATCGCCGGCAGGTCTCGGCATTGATCATTATCGCGCCAATCGGATGATTTACCTCATCGGCGAGTGAACTGGTCAGCTCTCCCATGGAATTCATCCTGCTGACGCGCGCCAACTCCGCTTGCGCGCGGCGCAGATCCTCTTCGATCTGCAGGCGGTTGGTGATTTCGCTCTGCAGCGTTTCGTTCGTCTGCAGTAACTCCGTTGCGTGCTCCTTCAAATGGCTCGCAGCCGCGGCAAGACGCCGATAAAGACGCCCGTTTTCGAGCACCACCACCGCGAGGACGAAACTTGCGGCAAACGCGCCATAGGTCCGGCCGGCGTAGAAACCGAAGTCGTAGCGACCTCCGTTCAGGTACGAACTCAGCGTTATGTCGCAGAACCAGTAAACCATCACGACCATGAGCCAGAGGTTTGGGAGTGTGGGCCGCGAACGCGTGGACAGCATTACAAGTGCGGCAATGACCAGGATAATATCGATCAGATTGATAATCCTCTGCCAGGGCGTGAATCCATCGGCGTCAAGAAGCGGCGGCAAGAAGCCTGCGCTTCCTGTGCCCCAGGTAGCCACAAACCAGCATACAAGGACCACGCCGACCGCCCCAATGACGGCCGCCGCAATCGCGAAGCGCGGCGCCATCGAGATTTCCCTGCTGTTGGTGTGAAACAGCGCATAAAAGATCACGATGAGCGGAAAGCCTCCATGCCAGAAAATACACAACCACAACGCCGTCTGCGGAGTCGCCCCAAACAACCCTGCAGAACCGAACGCGCCAGGAAAGGTCAGGAGCTGGATGACGCTGATCAGCGCAGCGAAAAGGTATCCGCTCGCCAGCAGCAACAACGCTCGCGAGCGCAGAAAATTAAAATGCCCAAAAAGAATGATCGCGGTCGTGAAGTCATTGCATGTCGATATCGCGTTGTACGCTGCCACGAATGCGGGGGACTCCGGCAACGGCACACGAACGAAAGGCACGCACGCAAGGAACACCAAAGCCGAGACACCGATGATCGCAAGGCAAAGACGCCACTCGCGAGGGCCAACCGCAGCTGTCGATAGAAACTCTCCATTCCGGATTGGATACGCGGGTGAAGCACTCATTCCAACCGGCACGCGGAATCTCGCCCCATGCCCCACCTTTCCCGACCGTGTTTGTCGATGAGCGTCAGACCGAATACAATTCAACCTTGACCACTCCACCGCCAACGTCCGGTCGAGCATGCTCATGCACAGCCTCGACCACTTACGGCCTCATCTTCCGCACTCCCTGCAAACGCCACCATTCAACCGTCGGAAAGCATTCTAACACCAACGTATGATGGCGAATTTGGTAAGGCTCAATAGAGCTACTTGGCGGTGTATACGCCCCCGCCGTGCCAGGAAGAATCCTTTGGTCCGCGAGAATAACAGCGCGGAGCGGTCTGCGCGGGACCGCACCGCGCGACTAATCATTGTCAGCAGACTACGAGGATGACTTGCGACAGCATTTTCCGGCTGGTGGCTCAGTGACGCCGAATGAGATCGTGCGCGGGGACGCACAACGATGCTAATCCTAGCGCTCCCAAGCGATACGGCGCCGTCGGGCTAACACGGGAGTTAGAGGTGGATCTGTCTTTTCAAGCGGGCGCGAGCAGAGTCAGCGGACTGCGCGTCGTTTGGGAGGACGGTGGACTTGCTTTCTGCAGAGGATGGTCTGACGACGCCGAAGGACGACACAACGGCGTGCTGGTCGCGCTTCCTGCCTCTGAGCAGCCGGCAACGGCCCTTCTCGATCGGCTTGCCCACGAATATTCCCTGAGGGACCAGCTTGACGGCGAGCGGACTATGCGTCCGCTGGAACTGGTGCGCGATCAGGACCGCACAATGCTTGTGTTCGAAGACCCAGGCGGCGAACCGCTCGGACTAGGTCTTGGTGCTCCGATGGAAATCGCAAGATTCTTGCGCATCGCCATTTCGATCGTCGAGTCAATCGGAAGCGTGCACGCGGCCGGCCTGATACATAAGGACATCAAACCGGCCAACTTTTTGATCGACTCCGCCACCGGCACTGTCCGGCTGATGGGTTTCGGGATCGCATCCCGCCTGCCGCGCGAGCGCCAATCGGCTGGTCCGCCGGAGGTCATTGCCGGCACGCTTGCCTATATGGCGCCCGAGCAGACCGGCCGGATGAATCGCTCGATCGATTCACGCAGTGATCTCTACTCATGCGGCGTCTCTCTTTACCAGATGCTCACCGGAACGCTGCCGTTCTCGGCGACCGAGCCGATGGAATGGATTCATTGCCACATCGCGCGCCAGGCAGTGATACCCAGCGAGCTTGTGAATACGATACCGTCGCCGCTTTCCGCAATCGTCATGAAGCTGCTCGCCAAGATCGCGGACGAGCGATACCAGACCGCGTCAGGCCTCCTGGAGGACCTTCGGCGCTGCGAAGCGGAATGGACGGCGACAGGCACGATCACGCCTTTCGCTTTGTGCGCACGAGATGTCCCGGATCGGCTGAGCATTCCTGAGACGCTGTACGGCCGTGAGGCCGAGATTCGTCAGTTGCTCGCCGCGTTCGATCGCGTGGTCGCGGGAGGCCCTGCTGAACTTGTTCTCGTTTGCGGCTATTCCGGAATTGGCAAGTCGTCGTTTGTGAACGAACTGCAGAAGGCGCTGGTCCCGCCGCGAGGCTTGTTCGCGTCCGGGAAATTCGACCAGAACAAGCGCAACATCCCCTATGCAACCTTGGCCCAGGCATTTCAGAGCCTCATTCGACCGCTGCTTGGCAAGACTGAGATCGAACTTGGCCGATGGCGCGACGCTCTGAGTGAAGCGCTTGGTCCGAATGCTCAGCTTATTGTGCAGTTGGTTCCCGACCTGGAATTCGTCATTGGCGAACAGCCACCCGTCCCTGACCTGCCGCCACAGGATGCCAGGACGCGATTTCAAGCAATCTTTCAACGGTTCATCGCTGTGTTCGCCACTGTCGAGCATCCGCTGACGCTGTTTCTGGACGATCTGCAATGGCTGGACGCAGCGACGCTCGACCTGCTCGAACACCTGGTCACGCATCCTGAAATACGCCACCTCCTGCTGATCGGCGCGTATCGCGACAATGAGGTAGGTCCATCTCATCCGCTTATGCGGACACTCGAAGGCTTCAGGCGAGCCGGTGCTGCGATCGAGGAGATTCAGCTTGCGCCGCTCGCCCCTGATGACCTTGGTCGTCTGATTGCGGATGCCCTTGACTGCGACTTCGTCCGGGCGGATCCGCTGGCTCGCTTGGTGCATGAAAAGACCGATGGCAATCCGTTATTCGCGATTCAGTTCCTGTCTGCGCTTGCCGATGACGGGTTGCTCGCCTTCGATCGCAACACGGAGAGCTGGCGCTGGGACCTCGACCGCGTGCACGCCCGGAAGTACTCCGACAATGTCGTAGACCTGATGGTCGAGAAGCTGGGCCGACTGCCTTTGAAGACTCGGACAGCGCTGCAGCAACTTGCGTACTTCGGCAACCTCGCCGGGACTACGATGCTTTCAATCGCGCTCGGAAAATCGGAAGAAGATACACGCCACGATTTCTGGGAAGCCATACGCCTGGATTTGGTCGAGCGCGTGGATGGAGCATACAAATTCGTCCACGACCGCTTCCAGGAAGCCGCCTATTCGCTGATACCGGAGAAATCGCGTGCAGCAACTCACTTGCGGATCGGACGACTACTCGTAGCCAACACACCTGCGGAAAGACGCAACGACGCGATCTTCGATATCGTCGATCATCTCAATCACGGTATCGATCTGATCTCGTCCTCGCAGGAGCGCGAACAGCTGGCCGAATTCAATCTTCTTGCCGGCCGGCGCGCCAAAGCCACGACCGCCTACGCATCGGCGCTCGGCTATCTCGCGGCCGGGGCCGCCTTGCTGCCTGCCGATTGCTGGGAACGGCTGCATCAACTTGCGTTCTCCCTGGAAATTGACCGAGCGGAATGCGAGTTTCTGACCGGCCAGACGGCGGCTGCCGACAAGCGCTTGTCGACGCTGGCATCCAAGGCTGCGAACACCGTCGAAAGGGCAGCTGTCGAGTGTCTGCGCATCGACCTTTATACAGTTCTCGACCAGACCGATCGCGTCGTGACAGCATGCCTCGATTATCTGCGACATCTCGGGATCGAATGGTCGCCTCATCCGACCGATGAAGAGGCGCGGCGTGAGTACGACCGAATATGGTCTCTGCTGGGGGATCGCCAGATCGAGGATCTCATTGATTTGCCATTGATGACCGATCCGGAGTCTCTCGCGACACTCGATGTTCTGACCAAGAGCTTCCCGACAGTCACGCTCATAGATGCCAATTTTCTCGCCATGGCCGTCTGTCGCGTTATCAATCTGAGTCTGGAGCGAGGCCACAGCGACGCGTCGTGCGTCGCTTATGTGCATTTCGGCACCGTCGGCGGACCACGCTTCGGCAATTATGAAGCCGCCTTGAAATTCGGACAGCTGGCCTACGATTTGGTCGAGAAGCGCGGCCTCGCGCGGTTCCAGGCACGCACATTCCACTGGTTGGCACAGTACGTCTTGCCGTGGGCAAGTCATCCAAGATCTTTTCGCAAGCTGACCCACCGGGCGTTCGACGCCGCTATAGAGACCGGCGATCTGAGCGTCGCGGTATATAGCTTCGACATCCTGAATGCGAACCTTATCGCCGCGGGCGATCCGTTGGCTGATGCGCAGCGGCAGGCCGAGAAGGGGCTTGAATTCTCCAGGAAGACGCAGTTCGGGCACCAGATAGGCGTCCAGGCAACCGAACTCGCCCTAATCAAGACCATGCGTGGCTTGACTCACAAGTTCGGTTGGCTGGATGACGAACACTACAGTGAAGCCTTTATGGAGCAGCAGCACACGCCGCATCCGGCGGTGTACTGGATCCGAAAACTACAGGCCCGCTTTTTCGCTGGAGAGCATAGGTCAGCCCTTGATGCTGCGATGCGCGCACAACCAAAGCTCTGGACGGTGGCAGGGTTTTTCGAAGAGGCAGAGTATCATTTCTACGCCGCGCTTTCTCTTGCGGGATACGCAACTGCCGTTGCGGTCGGGAGCGACCCTTCGCAAACTGCGGAGCGGCTTGCGCCTTCCTCGGCGGAGCGTCAGCACAATCTTCAGTCTTTGGAGATTCATCATAGGAAGCTCGAAGCATGGGCGGCCAACTGCCGTGAGACCTTCGAAAACCGGGCCGCACTGGTCGGCGCCGAGATCGCGCGACTGAAAGGTCAAGACCTGGACGCTCAACGCCTTTACGAGCATTCCATTCATTCGTCCCGAGCGAGCGGCTTTCTTCACAACGAGGCGATCGCGTATGAACTGGCTGCGAGATTCTACGCCGAACGTGGCTTCCAGCAGATTTCCGATCTCTACCTGCGGAATTCTCGCTACTGCTACCTGCGATGGGGAGCCGACGGCAAGGTTCGGCAACTCGATGAAATTTTTCCGGCACTGGTCAAAGGAGAATCGCCAGCCAGCCCTACGAGCACGATGCGGGCTGCCATCGAGCATCTTGATCTCTCCACGATCATCAAGCTCTCGCAGGCCGTATCGAGTGAGATCGTCCCTGAGAAACTGATCGACACGCTCATGCGCACAGCAATTGAGCATGCGGGCGCCGTGCGCGGCGTTCTGGTTCTGTTGCAAGGGGAGGTTCCAAGAATAGAGGCAGAAGCAACGACCGCCGGCAATAAGATTATAGTGCAACTGTCAGGAGCACACCTGCGGGGAGTCGCGTTGCCGGACACGATTATCCAATATGTCGTGCGTACCCGGAGCAGCGTCATTCTCGACGACGCTTCCGCCGAGAACCAGTTTTCCTTCGAGCCCTACATGGGTCACCATCGGTCGCGATCGATCCTCTGTCTGCCGCTGATCAAACAGAGCAAGCTCATCGGGGTCCTCTATCTGGAAAACAACCTGTCGCCGCGGGTGTTTACGCCGAGCCGTGTCGCTATCCTCGAGTTGCTCGCATCGCAGGCAGCGATCTCTCTTGAGAACATGCAGTTGTACGTTGAACTCGAGGAACGCGAAGCAAAAATCCGACGCCTGGTCGATGCAAATATCGTGGGAATCTTCATCTGGAATTCAGAGGGGAGGATCATTGAGGCAAATGAGGCCTTCCTCCAGATGGTCGGCTATCGCAAAGAAGATCTTCGTCAGGGCGGCCTATCCTGGGCCGACTTGACTTTACGGGAGTGGCACGACCACGACGAGCGCGCCGTAGAGGCATTGCGCACAACCGGAATTGTACACTCGTTCGAAAGGGAATTCCGAAGAAAGAACGGCAGTCCGGTGCCGGTTCTTCTGGGTGAAGCCGCCTTCGGCGGACGACAAGACGAGGGTGTTGCGTTTGTCGTTGACCTGACCGAGCGTAAGCGGGCCGAGTCAGAGGCGCGCGAAAGTGAGCGAAGACGCCGAGAGGCGCAGTTCGAGCTGGAGCACGCCAATCGCGTCGCAGCGATAGGGCAACTGTCCGCATCGATCGCTCACGAGGTCAACCAGCCGGTTGCAGCATCTATTACCAATGCAGAGACGGCTTTGCGCTGGCTTGGTGCCCAAAATCCAAATCTGGAGAAAGCCCGCGAAGCGCTTGGCCGCATCGCCGACGACGGCCGGCGAGCCGCTGACGTCATCGGCAGGATTCGCGCGCTCATCAAGAAAGAACCTCCGCGCATGGTCAGCGTGGAGATCAACGAAACGATACGAGAGGTCATCGTCCTGACCCAGGGCGAGATGACCAAGAACGAGGTTTCACTGCTGACGCAATTCGAGGAGGGACTGCCGCTTGTCCAGGGGGACAAGGTTCAGTTGCAGCAGGTGATACTCAACTTGATCATCAACGCAGCCGAAGCGATGGCGAACTCGGACAAGGAGCTGCGTGAACTCCATATCACGACGCGTAGCGCGAATTCGCAAAGTGTGCTCGTCCTGATCGCGGATTCGGGACCGGGTCTGGCCTCGACCAACTACGAGCGGCTCTTCGACGCCTTCTACACCACGAAACCGACCGGCCTGGGAATGGGGCTTCCCATCTGCCGCACAATTATCGAAGCGCATGGAGGACAGCTATGGGCGGCAGCGAATGTGCCCAGAGGCGCTGTCTTTCAGTTCACGGTGCCAGTTCTGCCTGCGGTCTAGCCGCCATCCGGCAACGGGCTACTTTGCGATGCAGGTATCCACATTGGCCGGCGTACACACGTCCAGGCTCGTATAAGTCGGATCGGCGGGCGGCGCTTTGCCGTCCTTGATCGCCTTGAGCGCGAACATGGTCTTGTAGCCCATCTCGAACGGTCGCTGGCCGACCTGCCCGAGGGATAGACCTTCTCTCATTTGCTGGATCTGGATCGGCAGCGTGTCGGCAACCACCAGTGCAAGCTCATTCCTCGCGATCCTGCCCTTGTAGGGCGCAACCGCGGCACGATTGGCGTCCGGCAAGGATTCCGCGAACCCCGCGGTCGGCGTGAATGCGTCGAGAGCAGGATTCCTGGCCATTACGTCCTGAAATTGCTGGACCGACAACGGGAAATCGTCGTTTGTATAGAGCGGGCAGCCATCGATCTCCTTCCAGCCACCTTGGCCAGTCAATCTATCTCCCGGTGGTTGAGCAGAGACCCGACCAGCCAGCGTGTCGCGGATGCCCTTCATGCGATCGTTGTGATTGGCTGCAGCCGCACCGCCCGACTGAATGCAGATCGTTCCGCCGTTCGGTTTAATCGTCTGGACGATTCTGGCGATGGCAGCACCGATCTCGTAATTGTTGGTGCCGATATAGGCGAGGCGAAGACTCTTGTCCTCGGGCAGGACGTCGGAATCCCATGTCAGTATGGGAATGCCGGCATTTTTTGCGGCTTGCAGCGCGACGGCCATCGCGGCCGCATTGGCAGGCGCCACGGCAATGCCATCTACCCTTCGGGCGATGAGGTCCTGGACAATCTGTACCTGTTCCTCGCCACCGCCATGCTCGCCCGGTCCGATGTACATGCATTCAAAGGCGCCCTTGGAGTCCGCCTCCGCATTCTTGCAGCCGTCTCGCGCCTGATCGTAGAACGGATTGTTCATGCTCTTGGGAACGAGCGCAAAGATGGGCTTCTGCTGCGCGCAAGCCTCTCCGCCCGCCAGCATCAAAAGTGCTACGAGTACTATTGACAGGCATTTTTGCACGGCATTGCCCTATTTTATTGACCCGGATTTTGTTGCATTCCGAGTTAGCATTGCTCCGACGAACCACTTGCACATCGTGGCACGAAGCAGCGTTTCACCCATCAGGCACAGCGGATGGGAGTAAATGCCGGATTTGGCGAAATTGAAAGGCCCTATGAAATGGGCATGGGGTGTCGGTGGTCGGGTCGATCCTCTCGCGCGGATGACAGGCTTGCTACTGGAGCGCACCGCGCCAGATGCACACCTATACGGTCGAGCTTCCCGCAGCGCCTTCGATGCAATTGATCAGATCGCTCGTCTTGAAAGGCTTTCTGAGCAGGCACACGGCTCCGACGGCAGATGCCCTCACGGCCAGGCTTGCTTCCGAACGTGCCGTTATCAACACCACGGGCGTGGTCGAGCCGTGCGCGGCAAGGCGTTGAACCAGATCGAACCCGCTCATACCAGGCATGTGGATGTCCGTTACAATGCAGTCAAACAGCTTTTCTCCAACGGAACCAAGGTAGTCCTCTGCCGAAGTGTAGCCCCCGGTTCCATAGCCCAGCGAAACTAGCGATTCGACGAGCGCCACCCGGAAAGACGGATCATCGTCGATGACTGCGATTTCGAGGTTCTTGGGCACACTGCATCCTTGCCCCGAATTGAAGGCTGGAACCGGGGAGTCCAATTCTGCATCGACCTGCCGCGCCTAGAAATCATACAACAGTGTTATAGCAGCAAGCGACTGCACGTTCCGAAGGCAGTACCACCGGTCCAGCATCACCGGCATACCTTCGTTGCTGGCGACGCCCGCATCATACGATCCGTTAGCCAGAGATGGCTGACGTACGATGGGATGTCCGCCGGTGGCGACGTTCACGGGAACTTGGGACCACCTCTGTCCATCGACGCCGGCCTCGGTTAACGTCCGAATTTGCTGCGCTTTTGCTGAAATTTTTGGCAGGCAATTCTTGTCCTACCTATACGTAGGTGTGATCAGCGCCCGGTTGCCATCCGTGTTAGATGTCAGGGCAACCATAAGGCGCGTATCTATATCAATGCGAGTCGAGACCAGCCAAAAGCCGATTGTGCACGTCGTCGACGACGACGTCTCTATGCGCAATGCATTGGCTGGGCTGTTTGATTCCGTTGGACTGCAGACCGAAACCTACCATACGGCGAACGATTTCCTTTCAGCGAAGCTGACGAATCGGCCTGGCTGTATCGTCCTCGACGTCAGACTCCCGGATATGAATGGGCTCGAATTTCAAGGTCGCCTGACCCAGATCGGAGTGGGCATTCCCGTGGTCATGATGACCGGCTTCGGCGATATCCCCATGTCGGTCAGCGCGATGAAACTCGGTGCCGTTGACTTTCTTGCGAAACCGTTCCGCGATCAGGACATGCTTGACGCCGTCATGGCCGCGATCGAGCGCGACAGGCAAAGACGAGCCATCGACAACAACGTGTCGCAAATCCGAAAGCGGTTTGAGACCCTCACCCCACGCGAACAGGAAGTCATGTCCCACGTGACTGCCGGCAAGATGAACAAGCAGGTCGCCGGCGACCTCGGGATCAGCGAAATCACAGTCAAGATTCATCGCGGTGCGGCCATGCACAAGATGGCTGCACGGACATACGCGGAGCTGGTTCGCATGGCCGACGCACTCAATCTGGACCGCCACAAGATCGGCCGATAGGCGCATCGCCACCCGACGCCACCTGCATATTCCAGACCATTGCTCCAACCACCCCCGCGTCCTGGGCCAAAGCCCTCGTGGCAGGCGATTGCGGACAAGATTGCTTCCTAACGCTGGTCGGACAACCAGGCCAACGGACGCTGCTCGGCGCGTCCGACAGTGCGAGCCATCCCTGCTGATTGTCGCATACCTAGATATGAACCCTCTCTTCCCATCGTTGAATGGTCCGAAAGGCGACCGACGGACATTCTGCGCACAACGGCGGCATTGACGGATCGCGGTTTTCAACTGTCCCGGAAACGTCGAAGGCCGGCAGACCGGCCGCCAAAAGGCCAAGGAGATGATCAGTGGACGAGACCGTTTATCCGCGCGAACGAACCGCGCTGTTGTTTGTGGACCCTTACAACGACTTCCTGTCGGAGGGCGGCAAGGTATTTCCGCGTGTCAAGGCGGTCGCCGACGAGAACGGGCTCCTTAACAATCTGCGCCGACTGGATGGCGCCATCCGCGCCGCTAAAATTCAAGTGGTGATCGTCCCGCACCGACGCTGGGAACCGGGCGACTATGAAAGCTGGGATCATCCCAATCCAACGCAGAAGTCGATCATGCATCGCCATAGCTTCGCTCGCGGCGAATGGGGGGGCGACTGGCATCCGGATTTTGCACCGAAGGAAGGCGACATCGTCGTCCATGAACATTGGGGTCAGAGCGGATTCGCCAATACCGACCTGGATATGCAGTTGAAGCAGAAGGACATCAGCCACGTCATCGTGGTCGGACTGCTCGCCAACACGTGCATCGAGTCGACTGGTCGCTACGCCATGGAGCTCGGCTACCACGTAACCTTGGTGCGCGACGCCACCGCCGCGTTTTCACACGAGATGATGCATGCCGCACACGATCTAAATGGTCCCACTTTCGCCCATGCGATCCTGACCACGGCAGATCTAATCGCGGCTCTGCCGCCAGCTTCATCGAAAGAAGCAGTGCAACCGGCATGACCGTGAAAGCGGTCGCCGTTGTCTCGGCGACGAAACCCTGAACTGTGCAGACTTCACGCGACACCGATCGCAGGCAGCGGGCGGCGTCCTAATTCTCAAAGGAAACTCACATCGTGCGCGACAATCAGATCGTTGATTCAAGCTTCACCGCCATCATCAACGCCTCGATCGACAAGATCGACATACCTGCCTGGTGTTTTAGCTTGTCCGAGCGCGAGTACCAGGGCTGTTCGCCAGCCCACATCGCCGCCGGCTTCACCACCGCGCCGGACGGCAAGCGCATGTCGATCAACGTCGAGACGATCGGCGGCAGCCTGATGGTGCAGCATTACGTCGAGACGCTCGGCCAGAAGGACCATTTGATTCTGGACTCCGACTCGGACGTTTTCACGCCCACCGGCCGCACGACCATTCACGTAACGTGGGAATTGAGTGCCAAGCCGATCGACGACGGCAAGTGCGAGTTCACGAACCGCGTCAGATCATACGGAACTGACGAGTTCATGTCGTTTTTGGCGCGACAGGGCATCCCGTTCGAACAATTCCGCATCCAGCGCCAGCCGGCCTCGATTGCGCATAACCAGGGCGAAACGCCTTTCTTCGCAGCCAGCATCGAGCGGGCTGCTCTCAAGAGGTAGGCGGCGAAACGTACTCGCGGCGACTTCTGTTGGGACGGCGAGGAGCGCAGCTGGCTCAATACGGCTTTCATGACCAGCCTTTTCCCAGGCGGCGCCATCGGTGCGGACGCCGTCGCCTTTCTTGATCGCAAATCTTGTGTCGTCGGAATTGTCGCCAACAGGGGTTGCCTTCGCCTCGTCGGCACTGTGGACGTTCCCGCGGCAGGTATCGTCGCTACCTCCTCGTCAGCGGCCTTAAATGCTCCAGCCGGTAGGCGAGGCGGCCCTTTCCGTCGGCATCGAGCCGGAAAGTGCGTGCCTCAGCCAGGTATTGTCATCCGTTTCGGAAAATCCCCTCGCGCATCTGAACCATGGCTTCGGTCCGCCCGATCGCCGATCGCTTGTTGAGCGGCGCGGTCGTGCCACCTGCGCGGCGACCCTATTGCTGCGCGTCGGAACACGTTTGCGACGCAAGCCATTCGCAATCTCGAATCGGCTATCCCGGACACGGCGCCCAGACCGACTTCGCCGCGCCGATGATGATGACGTGATGGCTGTGATCGACGATCCCGTGGGCTTGGGCATGCTTTATGCCCGGCGGTAGACCTTGATGAAATCAGGATCCGGATCAAGACCCAATCCCGGTCCATGCGGAACAGCAATGCCGCCGCCCACGGTGCTCAGCGCGCCACCGTAGATCGTCGCCTCCAGATCGAACCACCGCCACTCGATCATCGAGTCGGCCGTGCCAAGCGCAGCTGTCGCATGGATCGCGGCGAGCAGGCCCGGGCCGTCGTAGAAGGCATGAGGCATGACCGTGGTGTTGTGGACGGCTGCAAGCGCAAACACTTTGCGCAGTTCGCTGACGCCTCCCATCTTAGCAGGGCTTGGCTGCACGAAGTTGACTGCTTTTGCTGCCAACAGGCGTTCGAAATCCATAAGCGTATAGACGTTCTCTCCCGCAGCGACCGGAATTCCGCTGTGTCCACGGAGTTCGGCGAGACCGTTGAAATTTTCCGGTGGCCAAAGCGGCTCCTCCAGCCACTTCAGCCGGATCGGCCTGAGCTCTTCAGCGATCAAGCGCGCCTCATTCATTGTCCAGGGGCAGTTGACGTCGAGCATCAGTTCGATGTCGGGTCCCGCCTCCTCGCGAGCAGCGCGAATCGCCGGAAGCTCGATCTCGTGAAGTTTCAGCGCACGGAACCCCGCTTCGATGGCCCGCCGAACGGCTGCGCGGACCAGCGACGGTTCCGAATAGCGAACCAGGCTCGCATAGCAGTCCAGCTTGGATACACCACCACCCAACAGGGTACGCAATGGCGCGTTGGCTGCCTTGCCTGCGATATCCCACAGCGCGATGTCGACCGCCGAGATTGCGAACGCCAGTGCACCGCCGCGTCCAAACACGTGAAGCGCCTTCTGAACACTCAACATGAGCGATCCAATTTGCGTCGCGTCCTTACCGATGCAAAGCGGTGCGATCAGTTGGTCGACTGCGAGCGCTGCCGATGCAACCGCTCGAAAGCCGAAGGCCTCGCCCCATCCCACCAATCCCTCGTCAGTTGTCACCTTCACGAGCAGCGCGTCTGCTGCCGGCAGATTGCTGTCACCCCACGCAGATGCATCAGAACTCGTTCCCTTCTTGAACGGGACCCGGAGCGGAATGGTCTCGATGCGTGAAATGATCATGGTTCGACAACCTTTTTTTGCGCGGCGCTAGTGGGCCGTTCGCTGGCTCACGGGGCCGCCGGCGACATTCGATTGTTGATGACGCGGGTCATCCCGCAGATCGTGATATTCGAGGCCGAGCGGACCGATCGCTGTCACCTGCGTGACGTATTCGCCGGATTTCGCCCAATGGAAATGCCAGGTGTCACCGGGGAGGACAATGACGCTTCCTGGCGGATAAGCGTTCACCTTGTCCCCATCGAAGGTATCGCCAAGACCAATGTAGAACACACCGGACATCACGGTGTAGATTCGGTCTTCCGGATGCTTGTGCGGCATCAATTTCGTGCCGCCCGGCACCTTGACCCTGACCACGTAAGGGCCGGCTTGTGTAGGATGTCCGACAACAACGGCAAGACGCGCTCCAGATGGAAAAGCCGGGAACGGCTTCCAAACGATCTCTTCGGGCAGGATCGCTCTGAACTCGGCCTGGTCGGGTTGATGAGTGCGGGACATGGATTTGGACCTTTCCTAGTGAAGCGGTCACGCGATCAAATTCGCGTCCAGCGTGATGGTGGCGTTGAGAACCTTCGATACCGGACAATTCTTCTCGGCTTCGCCGGCGATGCGAGCGAATCCCGCCTGATCCAGGTTTGGCACCTTGGCGTGCAAAGTCAGAGCCGAACTGCTGATTTTGAATCCCTTGCCGTCCGGCTCGAGGGTGACCGTGGCTTCTGTGACAAGCTCGGTGGGAGTGAAGCCCGCAAGCTGAAGAGCGAAGGCCAGCGCCATCGTGAAGCAACCGGCGTGCGCGGCAGCGATCAACTCTTCCGGGTTGGTCCCCTTCTCATTCTCGAAGCGAGTCTTGAACGAATAGGGCGTATTGGCAAGCACACCGGATTCGCTCGATAGATGACCATCGCCCTCGCGGCCGGTTCCATGCCAAACAGCCTTTGCCTTGCGGATCATGTCTCTGTCCTCTGATTGGTTCTGTTGCTCGTTCCGGGTCACGCCTTCAGCGCGTCGGGATCGATCGGCATTTCCCGCAATCGCTTGCCGGTGGCGGCGAACACTGCGTTGGCTATCGCCGGTACGATCCCCGACGTGCCGGCCTCGCCCATTCCACCCGGCAGCTCCGAGCTTTTGACGACGTAAACCTGGATGGCCGGCGCCTCGTTGATCCGCAGCATTTGATATGTGTCGAAATTGCTCTGTTCGACACGCCCATTCTTCAGGGTGATCTTACCGTACAGCGCCGCGGTCACGCCGAACATGACCCCGCTCTGGATCTGCGCCTCGACCGTATTGGGATTGATAACCGTGCCACAATCCATTGCGCAGACGACGCGATGGACCCGCACCGATCCATCGTTGGCGACCTCCACTTCGGCGACCTGTGCGAGGTAGCTTCCGAATACGTTCTGCAACGCGACGCCACGCCCACGCCGCTGAGGCAACTGCGCGCCCCACCCCGCCTTCTCGGCGGCGAGGTCCAGCACAGCCTTCGCGCGCGGATTGTGCTCAAGCAGTGCCCGTCGATAGGCAACCGCGTCCTGTCCAGCGGCGACAGCCAATTCGTCGATGAAGCTCTCGGTGACGAAGACGTTATGCGACGGTCCGACACTCCGCCAGAACGCCGTCCGTATGCCAGGCGGCTCGACTTGCAGATATTCGACGTGGAGATTCGGCAGCGCATAGACCAGATCGATCGCGCCTTCCGTCGTATCCGGGTCGAGACCGTTCTTGAACGCGGCAGGCAACCAGCGTGCGATCACCGACGATCCGGCGAAGCGGTTGATCCAGGCGATTGGCTTCCCGTCCTTGTCGAGGCCCCCGGCGACACGATCGACCCAAAAGGGCCTGTACATATCTTGCTGGATATCTTCTTCGCGCATCCACACCACCTTCACGGGTCCATCGACCTGCATCGCGATCTGTACGGCTCGCACCGCGCCGTCAGCTTCCAACCGCCGGCCAAAGCCGCCCCCGCTGAGATGATTATGTACGATGACCTTATCGACTGGCAGGCCGGCGGCCTTCGCCGCCATCTGCTGCACGCGCGCGATCGCCTGGGTGCCGATCCATATCTCGCACTCATCGCCCCGGAAATGCGCTGTGCAATTCATCGGCTCCATGGCGGCGTGCGCGAGGAATGGCAATCGATAGGTAGCCTCTACCCTTGTCGCTGCGGTCGCGATCGCCTTCTCCGCATCGCCAATATTCTGCGCGACTGATCCTCTCTTGAGGGTGGCCTGCTCCAGTTCACGCGCAACATCTTGCGTGTCCACGGCAGCATGGATTCCGTCGTCCCACTTGATGCTGAGCGCCTCCAGCCCCTTTTTGGCCGCTCCCATGTGGTCGGCCACGACCGCCACAGCATCCTCAAGCTGGACGATCTGGCGCACGCCTTTCACGGCCTTCGCTGCGCTGTCGTCCACGCTCTTCAGCCGGCCGCCGAAGACAGGCGATTGCGCCAGCGTCGCGATCTTCACGCCCGCTGGCCGCGCGTCGATCCCGTACACGGTGGAGCCATCGACCTTGCCCGCCGCGTCCAGCCGCTTTGCCGGCGTGCCGATCAACTTGAATGCGGCCGGCTCCTTCAGCGCCACGTTTTCCGGCACCGGTATGCGCGCCGCATCCTCGGCAAGGTCGCCATACTTCAAACGTCGCCCACTTGAGGTGTGGATAATCTCGCCCGCTTCGGCACGGCACTCTGTTGCTTCAACGCCCCAACGCCTGGCGGCGGCCTCGGTCAGAACAATGCGCGCGGCTGCACCAGCTTCACGCAGCGGCTTCCAGGCGCCGCGGATGGCGTTCGAATTGCCAGTGGCCTGTACGCCCAGCATTGGATTGGCGTAGAGCTTTTCATTCGGAGGCGCATGTTCGAGCTGGATCTGGGTCAGGCTGACTTCGAGCTCCTCCGCGATCAGCATCGGGATCGAGGTGTAGGTTCCTTGTCCCATTTCAACGTAGGGCATCGTCAGCACGATCTGCCCGTCAGTGGTGATTTTGACGAACGCGTTCGGCGTAAAAGCCTCGGACGCGGCCGCATGGCTGGCGCCGAGCGGCAAACTTAGACTCAACAGAAAACCACCACCGGCGGCGGCGCTGTTGATAAGAAAACTGCGACGAGAGAGATTTTCCCGCTTTTGGCTGTGATCTATATTCACGATCAGCCTCCATTCACCTGAGCGGCGAGCTTTATCGCCTCACGAATGCGGACATAGGTGCCGCAGCGGCAGATATTTCCACCCATGGCATCATCGATGTCTGCATCGGTGGGCTCCGGAGTCTCCGCAAGCAGCGCAGAGGCCGACATGATCTGTCCGGATTGGCAGTACCCGCACTGCGCGACCTCATGATCGAGCCACGCTTTCTGGATCCTGGCGCCTGCGGGCGTTGCACCGATCGCTTCAATCGTCGTGACCTTCGAATCCCCGATGCTGTCGATGGTGGTGATGCAAGAACGAACCGCTGTTCCGTCGAGATGAACGGTGCACGCACCGCACAACGCCATACCGCAACCGAACTTGGTACCGGTCATGCCCAGGACGTCCCTCAGCACCCATAACAGGGGCGTGTCGCTATCGACGTCGACGCTTCTCTGACTTCCATTGATGTTGATCGAAAAGGCCATCGTGCAATTCCTCGTGTTCCGAAGGGAAGTGACCGGGGATGTGACGGCGGGCAGAGTTCGCCCGCCCAAAGCGTCCTGCGTCCGCGCAAGGGGTGGTGATCCACCTCAGATCGACTGACGCAGCGAACGGAACGACGCGCGCATTTCCGCACTGAACAGCGCAGGCTGCTCCCAAGCGGCGAAGTGGCCGCCCACCCCGAGCTTGTTGAAGTAGATCAGCTTTGGATACGCCCGCTCGGTCCAACTGCGCGGTGCGGCGTAGATCTCGTCCGGGAACACGCTGACTGCAACCGGGATCGTGACGTGTTTCGGCTCGAAGAAATTCAGCTTGTTCTCCCAGTACAGGCGCGCCGACGAGATCGCCGTGTTGGTCAGCCAGTAGAGCGTGATGTTGTCGAGGATATCGTCTCGTGTCAGCCCTGCCGGCTGGCCGTCGAAGACGTGAGCGATGAGCGCCAGGCTGCGCGCGTCGTGGTCGAGAATCCATCCCGCCAGGCCCGATGGTGAATCGACGATTCCCTGCAGGGTCTGCGGGCGGTTTGCCATCTCGATGGCGTAGCCGAGGCCATGCTTGTAGAAATCATCCAACTGGTCGAAGGCATGCTGCTCATCCGCCGACAGACCGGAAGGCCGCAAACCGCCGGGCTGGAGCGCTTTGGCAATATCGTCCGGGACTGTGGCCGGCATATTGGTATGAATGCCGAGCAAACCGGGAGGCGCCTGCAGCGCCATCTGTTCGGTTACGGCATTGCCCCAGTCACCACCCTGCGCCACATAGCGTGTGTATCCGAGCCGCTTCATGAGCACGATCCATGCGCGCGCGATGCGGATCGGATCCCAGCCTGTCGTGGTCGGCTTGCCCGAAAACCCGTAGCCAGGGATAGAAGGGATCACGATGTCGAACGCGTCCGAAGCGCTTGCACCATGCGCCGTCGGATTGGTCAGCGGCTCGATAATCTTTAACTGCTCGATAATCGAGCCTGGCCAGCCGTGCGTCACGATCAGCGGCAATGCATTCTCATGCCTCGAGCGCACATGGATGAAATGAATGTCTACACCGTCGATCTCGGTGACGAACTGCGGCAACCCGTTGAGTCGCGTCTCTATCTTTCTCCAGTCGTACTCCGTCTGCCAATATTGCACGAGCTTCTGCACTGTCGCCAGTTGCACGCCCTGCGACTGATCTTTAACCAGTTCGCGATCCGGCCAGCGCGTCGCCTTCAAGCGGTCGCGCAGGTCGACGAGCGCGTCCTGGGGAAAATCGACCCGGAAGGGACGGATGTCGTCGGTCTTGGCCGCAGATGCGGGGTCTCCGGACAGAACACTTGCCCCGCTTACGAGCGCGAGACCGATTGCGGCCGTGGCGAGAAATTCGCGGCGGTCCTGACGGGTCGCGAGGGTGGTTGACGCTTGGGTCGATCGATCGAGATTGGTCATGGCTGTTGCTCCTGTCGTGAATTGGCTTGCGTATTAGGCTTTGCTGACGTCGATCACGGCTTGCGAAAAAGCTTCCGGAGCCTCCTGGGGCAGGTTGTGGCCGATGCCACCCCTCGCGAGGCGATGCGCATATTTGCCGGAGAACTTGCTCGCATAAGCTGCCGGGTCCGGGTGTGGCGCGCCGTTCGCATCGCCTTCGAGCGTGATGGCCGGCACGTTGATCTCGGGTGCGGCAGCGAGTTTCGCTTCCAGCGCATCGAGGGCCGGATCGCCGCCGGCCAGGCCGAGCCGCCATCGATAGTTGTGGATCACAATGGCAACATGATCCGGATTGTCGAAAGCCTCTGCGCTTCGCGCAAAAGTAGCGTCGTCGAATTTCCATTTCGGGGACGCAAGCTTCCAGATCAACTCGGCGAACTCGCGTCGATACTTGTCGTATCCCTCGCGGCCTCGCTCCGTCGCGAAGTAGAATTGATACCACCATTGCAACTCGGCCTTCGGCGGTAGGGGTGCCTTACCCGCAGCCTGGCTTCCGATGAGATAGCCGCTGACTGAGACGATGCCCTTGACGCGATCCGGCCACAGCGCACCAAGGATGTCCGCGGTGCGAGCGCCCCAATCGAATCCTGCGACGATCGCGTCTTTGATGCCAAGTGCATCCATCAATGCGATGGTGTCGACAGCCAGAGCCGATGGTTGCCCAGTCCTCATCGTTTTATTCGATAGGAACCCGGTCGTGCCATAGCCTCTGGTAAACGGCACGATTACGCGAAAACCTGCCGACGCCAGTCGCGGCGTGACCTCGTCGAAGCTGTGAATGTCGTAAGGCCAGCCGTGCAGCAGAATGACTGCCGGTCCATCGAGAGAACCCGCTTCGACGTATCCGACGTTAAGCAAGCCGGCATCAATCTGCTTCAGGGACCGAATGGCCGCAGCCGCCGCGGTTTTCTCGACCTCGGCGGACTTGTCGATGATCTGTCTTGCATTCGCAGCTTGGGCGGGCACGACTTGTGTCGCCACGAGTGCTCCGGCAGCAACCTCGAAGAATCTCCTCCGACCGAAGATGTTTGGGCCGTTGTTCCCAGTCATGTGCATCATCCGTTGTTGGTCCGTATCGGAAGAGCTTTCGCGATACGAGCGTCGATCGGCTGATGATGGCCGCGCACTGAGTTCCGAACCATTCAACGATGGGAAGACGTCCCTCATCTTCACGTATTAGGGACCCGCAATCACTGGATAAGTGCGCTGCGCGCTCGGGCCGCTGAAGATGAAACATCGCTCACCTTCGTTGTGTCGGAGAGCGAGAGAACCAATCGCGCCGAAACATCTCCGTCATGGTGTCTGTGGCGCCTTATCAACGGCTGTACAACAGGAGACACTCATGAAAGTGCTGATGGTGATTACGTCACACGACCAGCTGGGCAACACCGGACGGAAGACCGGCTTTTGGCTCGAAGAGCTCGCGGCACCCTACTATACGTTCAAGGACGCCGGCGTTGAGGTCACGCTCGCCTCGCCGAAGGGCGGACGCCCACCGCTCGACCCCAAAAGCAACGAACCCGACTTCCGCACCGACCTGACACTGCGCTTCGAGAAAGACGCCGCCGCGGAAGCGCAGTTGGACAAGACAGTTCGCCTCGACAGCATCAGGCAGGAGGACTTCGACACTGTCTTCTACCCAGGTGGTCATGGCCCGATGTGGGACCTTGCCGAAGACAAAAACTCAATCAGGCTTATCGAGACCTTCATTGCGGCCGGCAAGCCGATCGGCATCGTCTGCCACTCCACCGGCGCGCTGCGTCACGTGAGGGCGCCGGACGGCAAGCTCCTGGTTCAGGGCAAGGAAGTGACCGGCTTCACCAACGGCGAGGAAGAGGAAGTCGGACTCACCAAGGTGGTGCCTTTCCTCGTCGAGGACGAGATGTTGAAGCTCGGCGCCGTCTTCTCGAAGACGGCGAATTGGACGTCACACGTGGTCAGCGACGGATTGCTCATCACCGGACAGAATCCGCACTCCTCCGGTCCGGCCGCAAAGACCCTGATGGCGGCGGTGATGCAGCAGACGAAGCCGGCCGTCATCGCGCGGGCTTCGTAGCTCGAATATCGACGAAGCGTCGACTGCTGCATAGCGGTCGCAACATCATTGGAGGCACGCGGTCAGGCGTGCTTCTCCCGTCGTCTCTCATTGAAGCACTTCGCGGACTTCGGCGGCGTCGGTGGTCGATTCCAACACTCGGAGAGGACAACATCATGGATCTGCTCGCCTTTGCGAAAGTCATCGCGAATCGTATCGAAACAGAGTCTGCGCGAGCCGACGTGCCGGTCTCGGTTTGTGTCATCGACATTCATGGCAACGGCGTACTCATGCACCGCATGACGGGCGCACCGGCCTTCTCGATGGAGATCGCCGAGCGGAAAGCCTACACGTCCGCACTTGTGGGACTTCGCACGGCCGAGCTCTCCGCGCTCGTTCAGCCTGGGAAGGATCTCTTCCCCTTGATGGGACTGGCGGGTGGACGATTTTGCTCAATGGGAGGCGGCGCGCCACTTACGACCGACGGTCAGAGAGTAGCCGGCGTCGGTATCAGCGGCGGCACTGTCGAGCAAGACGTCTCCATTCTTGAAGGGGCCCTTCGGGAGACTTCCTCCACCCTCAACGCAGCATCGTGACGGCAGCACGCTTTCAGGAGACCGAACATGAACATCACCGGATTGCCAAGAGAAGCCGCAGGCGAAGCATCCCCCACCGGCGCAATCGACATGAAGCTCGAAGTCGTCGTCATCCCTGTGTCGGACGTCGATCGGGCCAAGCATTTCTATCGCGACCTCGGCTGGAGGCTCGACATCGATTATTCGGATGAGGTCGACTATCGGGTGGTCCAGTTCACGCCGCCAGGCTCCGGATGCTCGATCATCTTCGGCAGGAACGTCACCACGGCCTTCCCGGGCTCGGTGCAGGGACTGCACTTGATCGTATCCGACATCCAGGCAGCGCGCGCCGACCTGCTCCGCCGCGGCGTCGCGATTGGCGAGCTGTTTCATGATGTGGATGGCATCTTCCACCATGCCAACGGTGACCGCCTGGTCGAAGGCGCAAATCCGCAGCGCAAGAGCTATGCCTCATACGCCTCGTTCAGCGATCCGGACGGCAACGGCTGGGTGCTCCAGGAGATCACCGCGCGACTGAGCGGACACATCGCGCCGGACGACACCAGTTTCACGGCCGAGCTCACTGATTTTGTCCGGCGCGCGGAGGCCGGGGCATAGCGCCCTGACGGAAACATCTTTGTTCATTACGTCGAAAAAGAGCGATGACATGAAATCCCTGCCCGCTTTTGCCCTGTCAGCCGCCATCGCCTGCATGAGCATTCAAGCGTCGGCGCAAGACCTGCGATCGAGCCGGCGGTCGATCTCGTATCATACGGCCGAGATCGATGGGCTGAAGATTTTCTACCGCGAAGCGGGGCCGGTGGATGCGCCGACCGTGCTCCTGCTTCACGGCTTTCCGTCGTCTTCTCGCATGTGGGATTCCCTGCTGCCGCTTCTCGCCGACAGGTATCATCTCGTCGCACCCGACTATCCCGGCTTCGGCAACAGCAGCGCACCCTCGCCGGACAATTTTGCCTACACTTTCGACAATCTCGCGAACACGATGAACGCACTGACCTCGAAGCTTGGGATAACCGATTATGTGCTCTTCATGCAGGACTACGGCGGCCCAGTCGGCTTCCGCTTGGCGCTCGCACATCCCGAGCGGGTCCGGGCCATCATCGTCCAGAACGCGGTTTCCCACGAACAGGGACTGAGCCCGCTCTGGGAGGCTCGCCGGAAGTATTGGGCGGATCCGTCCCACGAACTCGAGAATCTCAAGGCCAACTTCACCTCGCTCGAAGCGACTCGCCAGCGGCACATCGGATCGAGTCCAAATCCCGATCGTTACGATCCGGATGCGTGGACGGACGAGTACGCCTTCCTCACCCGTCCAGGTCAGGCCGACATTCAGGCGAAACTTTTCCTGGACTATCGGACCAACGTCGCGTCCTACCCGCGCTGGCAAAAGTGGCTGCGCGAGGTGCAGCCGAAGATGTTGGTCGTGTGGGGAAAGTACGACCTTTCATTCACGGTCGACGGCGCAACTGCCTATGGCGAAGATGTGCCCGGTGCGGAAGTGCATCTTCTGGAAGCCGGACATTTTGCCCTTGATGAGGCGACCGACGAGATCGCAACACTCGTTCTCGATTTCCTTGACCGTCTAACCAGGCACACGGAATAGTTCTTCTCTCCGCGACAATGCCCCGCCGAAGCGAAAGTTCGTACTCCCTGCAACCGGACACCGGCGGCCTTATCGATGAGAAAGCCATCCTTATCGGCGCGAGCGATCCTGTTGAACTTGGACCAGGGTAGTTACGCGGTAGAGTGCGACCAGTGTCCTGCCGCCCTGCACCGCAACGGAAGGGGAAAATAACCTCAATGCCGTAACGGCATGGTTCTGCCTATTAAGTTTCGTCTTCGTAGCATTGCATGCCGGAGTACCCCCTTCAAACAGGTAGCTATAAGCGGTGTTTTGCCGTTGACCGAGGTGTTAATGGACCCGATTGCCGACGAGGGGGGTTACGCCGAGCCAAGGCGGTGAAACCTGTAACTGGTAAAGAACGAGCAACGGGGTAAGAACGATGGCGAAGTCAGTCGCGGCACTTATGGTGGATACATTAAGACGGGCAGGTGTGAAGCGCATCTACGGCGTGGTCGGCGACAGCCTCAACGGATTGACCGATGCCTTGAGGCAGCAGGACGATATTGACTGGGTCCATGTTCGCCACGAGGAGGTCGCGGCGTTCGCGGCGGCCGGAGAATCTCAGATCACCGGGCAACTGGCAGTTTGTGCGGGATCCTGCGGCCCAGGCAATCTGCATCTTATCAACGGCCTATTCGATGCGCATCGCAGCCGCACGCCGGTTCTGGCAATTGCAGCGCAGATTCCAACTGCCGAGATCGGAGGCGGCTATTTTCAGGAAACCCACCCGCAAAACCTTTTCGCGGAGTGCAGTCACTATTGTGAACTGGTGTCGGACCCGGCCCAACTTCCTTTCGTATTGGAGTGTGAACCGGCGTGCAATTTTGACCCCTTAGCTGGGAGGATCGGCGTCCAAAATTGACCCCCCTCATTCAGTCGATCTGCGACCATCCGTTTGTTTCGGCAAGCGGATGGAGAGGGGATGAAGTCAG
>NZ_JBIRCY010000073.1:0-33414 GCF_044326205.1 Mesorhizobium sp. IMUNJ 23232 | reverse complement strand
CCCCCCCCGCGGCGGAAATGCGACGGGCGGCGTTCAGTTCAGCGCGGCGGGCAGCCACAAGGCCAGTTGAGGAAAGACGATCAGCAGCGCCATGAGCAGCACCATCGCCAGCACGAAGGGCACCGACCCCCAGGCGATCTCGCTGATGCGTCCCGCCCGGCGGATGCCCTGGATGACGAACAGGTTGATGCCGACCGGCGGCAGGATCATGCCCGCTTGCATCAGCACCACCAGCATGACGCCGAACCAGACGCCGTCGAAACCGGCGGCGAAGACCACGGGAGCGATGACCGGGACGGTGGAGATCATCATCGCCATCTCGTCCATGAAGGCGCCGAGGATGAGATAGAAGACGATGACCGCCAGCATCAGGCCGAGCGGCGGCAGGTCGTAGGCGGTGACGAGGTTGACAATGGCCGTGGTCAGGCCGACCGCCGTCATGACGAAATTCAGGAAGAACGCCGCGACGACGATCAGCATGATCATGCCGGTGGTCTTCATGGTGTTCTCGACCGCCGTGACGAACATCGCCACCGAGAAACGGCCGCGCAGCACGGTGAGGATCAGCGCCGCCACGACGCCGAGCGCCGCCGATTCCGTCGCCGTCGCCCAGCCGAAATAGATCGAGCCGATGACAACCACGAAGATGAACACGGGCGGCAGGAACTCGGCCAGAAGAACCAGCCGCTCGCGCCAGCCGACGGACACGCTCCGTCCGCCGAGGCCCGGCCGGATGGTGCAGGCCAATGCCACCACCGCCATGAACATCAGCGCCAGCAGAAGCCCGGGGATGATGCCGGCCAGATACAGCCTCGGGATCGAGGTGTTGGTGATCAGCCCGTAGACGATGAGGTTTATGGAGGGCGGGATCAGGATGCCGAGCGTACCGCCGGCCGCCAGCGTGCCGAGGAACAGCGAGGGGTCGTAGCTGTATTTGTTCATCTGCGGCATCGCGGTGGTACCGACGGTGGCGGCGGTCGCCACGCTCGATCCGCACATCGAGGCGAACAGCGCGCAGGAGCCGATATTGGCGTGCATCAGCCCGCCCGGCATCCAGGACAGCCAGGCCGCCACCGCGGCATACATGCGGTCGGCGATGCCCGAGCGCAGCAGGATCTCTCCCAGCAGCACGAACAGTGGTATGCTGACCATCAGAAAACCCGTCGACGAACTCCAGGCGACCTCGCCCATGGCGCGGGTCAGCGGCAGCGGGCTGAAGAACTCGGACAGGCCGATGCCGACCAGTCCCAGCCCGATGGCGATGGGAAGCCCGAGCGCCAGCAACACGATCATCGCCAGGATTGCAAAGGCGATCATAGCGGGCGCACTCCCGCGTCGTCGGCCTTGCGCTGCTCGGTGTCGGCAAGCTCGGCGCGCAGTTCTTCCTCAAGTTCCGGCGCGCCGGCCAGCCGCCCGACCGTTTTCCAGTCGCCCCGCGCCAGCGCCGTCACGCAGCATGCCAGGAGCACGATTGCGACCAGCAGGAACCATGCGAGCCCTGCCACCCACAGCGCCTGCGGCACCGATTTCGGAATGGCGAGCGAGCTTTGGGAAGAGGCGCCGAAACGCAGGCTGGTCATCAGCACCTCCGTCGCGAACCAGACCATCATCCCCATGAACAGCACCGTGCCGGCGAGGCTTGCGATGTCGATCAATGCGCGTCCCTTCTCGCCGAAATGGGCGTAGACCGTATCGATGCGCACATGCGCCTTGTCGAGCAGCACCGAACCGAAGCTCCAGGCGGTGCCGACGGCGAGTGCAAAGCCCGCCAGTTCGTCGACGCCGCCGAGCGAATGCCTGAACACCTGCCGCATCACGATCTCGACCATGATCAGCGCGGCGGCCATGACGATCAGGAAGCCGCCGGCAAGCAGGATGTATCGGGAGACGGCGCGCAGCCCCTTCAGCGGCATGGGGCCGGCCGGTGTGCTGCGCGCGGCCATTGTCACTGCGCCTTGGCGGTGAAGCCGAGGGCCTTGCCGACAGTCTCGTTCCAAGCGGTTACGCAGGCCTCGCCGCAGCGGCCGGCCCAGCGCGGCAGGATGGTTTCCGTGACCATGCCGGCAAGCAGCGCCTTGTCGGCGTCGGAGACCTCGACCAGCTTCATGTTGGCCTTGATGCCTTTGGTGCACTCGCCGATGCCGGTGTTGCAGTTGACGCCCTGCTCGGCCGCCGCTGCGACATGCGCCCACATCTCCTCTTCCAGCTTCGCGAACGCATCGGTCAGGAATGCCTGCGTTGGCTGGTCAAGCGAGTTCCAGGTGTCGATGTTGATCGCGCTGAAATAGGGAGCCCAGCCGAGCACCAGCGGGAACAGATGGTCGGTCACTTCCCACCACTTGGCGCTGTTGCCGGGGCCGGTCCCGGTCACGCCGCAATCGGCCGTGCCGTTCTGCAGCGCGGGCACGACCTCGGCGAAGGACAGGTTGACCGGCGTGCCGCCGACCGCTTCGACGAAATCGGCGAGCGTCTGGTTGAAGGTGCGGATCTTCTTGCCGGCCAGGTCGGCGACACCCTTGATGTCGCCCTTGCAGAACAGCACCTGCGGCGGCGACGGCCACATCATCAAGAGATGGGCGTTGAAGTTCTCCTGCATGTTCTTGTCGATGACCGGCCGATAGGCGTTCACGGCCTTGCGCATCGTGTCGATGTCGAGAATAGCGCCTGAAAGATCGAGGCCGTCGTAAAGCTTGAAATCACCGGCGACGAAGCTGACAGGGCCGGTGACAATGTCGGCGATCTTGAGCCGGAGCAGGCGCAGCGTCTCGTCGCCCTTCAGGCCAAGCGTGTCGAGGCTGTTGAAATCGGCCGTGATCCTGCCGCCCGAAAGTTCGCCGATCTTCGTCTCCCAGAACGGCTGCTCGACGGCGGTGGTCATGGTGACGTTGCTCCAGCCGCCGATGACCTTCAGGCGGACTTCCTGGAGATCCTGCGCATGCGTGGCGCCAAACATCGTGGCGCCGAGCGCCATCGACAAAAGCACAGTGGTGAGTTTTTTCATTCTGGTTCCCCTGCTTGCCTCCGCTGCCAGTGGCAACGGCTCGTCGAAAACTCGCACAAGCGGCCGATCGTTTCTAATTGATTTCGATCTCCACGCTGATAGGCTTTCCCTATCATGCGGCTGACGCTCGCGCAGATCGAGACATTCTACTGGATCGCCCGGCTGGGCTCCTTCCACGCCGCCGCGCGGCAGCTCAACGTGACGCAGCCTTCGGTTTCCGGACGCATCCGCGAACTGGAGCGCGATCTCGGCTGTGCCCTGTTCGACCGCAGCGGCGGCCGCGCCCGGTTGACCGAGGCCGGCAAGGCGATCCAGCGCCAATCCGAGCAGATGCTGTCGCTTGCCCGCGAGATCCACAGCGAGACCAGCGCCGGCAAGTTGCGCGGACTGCTGCGGCTGGGCGTCGTGGAGACAGTCGCGCATATCGCGCTTCCCGGCCTGATCCGGAAACTGAAGGCCACAAAACCCGGCCTGCGCATCGAACTGGCCGTCGATGTCGGCTCAGTGCTGCTGCGGCAGCTCGACGAACGGCAGCTCGACGTGGCCATCACCACCGATGCCATCGCGTCGGAAGGCATCACCGTTCACCCGCTGGGCGAGGTCGACCTGGCCTGGCTCGGACCCGCGTCGCATCCGCTCGCCGGCCGCACGCTGACGCCCGCCGATCTTGTCGACGAGGCGATCTTCACTCAGCCGGAAATGTCGACCATCGGCCGGACCATCCGTCAATGGTTCGATGCGGGGCAATGCACGCCGAAGTCGCTGAGCGGATGCAACTCGCTTTCCGTCACCAGCGAACTGGTCGCGGCAGGGCTGGGTTTCGCGGTGATGACGCCCGCCGTTGTGCGCGACGACATCGCCGATCGCATCCGCCGGTTCGAGGCGATCCCGCCGATCCCGCCGCGAACACTGTCGGTGGCGGCGCTCGACGAGACCTGGTCCGGCGACATCGAATTCATCGCGAAGTTCGTGGCCGACGCTTTCCGGGCGACCGACGCCTTGAGGGAGAAGACCTACACGTCCGCTCCCGTGCCTTTTGCGGGCTACGCCGCCAGCGCCTCTCGGACCGACTCGATGATGTAGGCCTGGTCGTCGGCTTCCAGATAGGCGTGCATGGGCAGGCTGAACACGTCCTGCGCGACGCGGTCGCTCACCGGCAAGTCGTTGCCAGCCACCGGAAAATGCCGGTAGGCGGTCTGGCGATGCAGCGGCTTCGGATAATACACTGCGGTCGGCACGCCTTTGTCCTTCAGCGACGCCAGAACCGTGCCGCGATCCTTGCCGCGGGCGCGGATCGTGTACTGCGCCCAGGTCGATACGCACCCGTCGAGCACAGTCGGCACGACCGCCACGTCGCCGAGGCCGTCATTGTAGGTCTGGGCGATGCGGTTGCGGGCGACGATCTCGTCGTCGAAGATCGCCAGCTTCTCGATCAGGATCGCGGCCTGCAGGGTGTCGAGGCGGCCGTTCATGCCGATGCGGACGTTGTCGTATTTGTCCGTCCCCTGGCCATGGACGAGCAGTGAGCGGATCACCGCGTTCGTCTCGTCGTCATCGACGAAGATCGCGCCACCGTCGCCATAGGCGCCGAGCGGTTTTGCGGGAAAGAAGCTGGTGGCCGTCATCGCGCCGATGGTGCCGAGCTTGCGGTCGCGATAGGTCGCGCCGAACCCTTGCGCGGCGTCGCAGAGCAGCCACATGCCTTCATCGGCGACGATCGGCTCGATGGCATCATAGTCCGCCGGCTGGCCGAACAGGTCGACGGTGATCACGCCAGCCAGCGACAACCCCTCCTTCTTCGCCTGGGCGATCGCCAACTTCAGGCTCGCCGGATCGAGATTGAACGTGTCCTCGAAAATGTCGACGAAATACGGCGTCGCGCCGAGCATGGCCACGACTTCCGCTGTCGCCGCGAAGGTAAAACTCGGACAGAACACCGCCTGGCCGGGCTTCAGTCCCTTGGCCATCAGGCAGAGCGTCAGCGCGTCGGTTCCGTTGGAGCAGCCGATCGAGTGCTTCGCGCCGCAGAATGCGCTGAGCGCAGCCTCGAACTGGCCGACCTCCGGTCCGAGGATATAGGCGCCATGCGCCAGCACCCGCTGGATCGCCGCGTCGACTTTCGCCTTGATGCGCTCCTGTTGCGCGGGAAGATCGATGAAGCGGATCGGTTTTCTAGTCATGCGGGTCCTGCGCGGTTGCGAATCGACGGTCGCGCCGGGTCGGCCAGCGCGCGGCGCACTCCGTATCGTCCTTTGTCCGGCCAAGTCAAAACACACGCATTTTCAGCCCGATACGTTGTGTGTTGAAGCCGAGCGGCTCAGTGGCGACGGGTTTCTCCTCCGCGCTTGATGACGATGTTCGCCTGTTGGCATATATACGCCAGTGTCGGGCAAGCGCTTCTTGTCCATTCGAGACCCGATACGATGACCGGCAGCGTGCGATTTTCGATGAGACTTGAGCCTGAACTCAAGCAGTGGCTGGAAGAAGAGGCCAAGCGCCACGACAGCAGCGCGGGCGATGTCGCCGCTCAAGCGATAGCCGCGCAGAAGGCGCGCAGCGAAGCGCGTCGCCGTATGATCGAGGAGGCCGCGGCTGAGGCCGACAAAGGCGAATTCATCTCCGCGGAGCGGATGAACGCATGGTTCCTCTCGCTAGGGACTGAAAACGAACTGCCGGAGCCGGAAGCCGACATATTCCTTCATCGAACCTGATCGATGCGAATCCTGTTTCTGGCGCAGGCGAAGCGGGATCTGCGCTGGTTCAAGCGCTACTACACCGACACCTTTCCCGAAGGCAGCAGGAAGGCAGACGCGCAATTCGTCAGGGCACAACGGCTTCTATTGACCAATCCACATATCGGGCATCCGTCCGAAAAAGTGGACGGCGCTCGGGAGCTTCATCTTCAGCGAACGCCTTTCACCTTCATCTATCGACCATTCAGTGACCGAATAGAAATCCTGCGCGTTATCGACGAACGCTCGGACTGGCTGCCGCCTGTGGAATAAGCGCGGCCGTCACGCCTTGACGACCTTCTGCGAGTGGATGCCCTTGCGCGCGCAGACATTGCGGGTGTCGACGACAAGCCGGCTGTTCTCGACCAGCGCTGCGTAATCGACCGCGTCATGGTCGGTGGCGATCAGCGCCAGATCGTAGCGCGCGAATGTCCCGGCATCGCCTACAACCGAGCCGCGGCCGGCAACCTCCGGATGCTCGCGGGTCATGGTGATCACCGGCACATGCGGATCGAGATAATCGACCTTGGCGCCGCGGTCCTCCAGCAGCCGGATCAGCGTCAGCCCGGGGCTTTCGCGGATGTCGCCGACGTTTTTCTTGTAAGCGAGGCCGACCAGCAGCACCTTCGCGCCGTTCAGGCCCTTGGCGAAACGGCCGTTGAGTTCCTCGATGCAGACCGAAACGACGTGGCCCGGCATCGCCGTGTTGATCTCTCCCGCAAGCTCCACCAGCCGGGTCGGCATGTCGAATTCGCGCGCCTTCCAGGTGAGATAGAACGGGTCGATCGGGATACAGTGGCCGCCAAGCCCCGGCCCGGGATAGAAGGGCATGAAGCCGAAGGGTTTTGTCTTCGCCGCCTCAATCACCTCCCAGACGTCGATGCCCATGGCGCCGTAGATCAGCTTCAGTTCGTTGACCAGCGCGATGTTGACCGCCCGAAAGATGTTCTCTGTGATCTTCACCGCCTCGGCGGTGGCGGTAGAGGAAACCGGCACCGTCTTGACCACGATCTGGTCGTACAGCGCCACCGCCAGCTCCAGCGATGTCGGATCAACCCCGCCAACCACCTTGGGGATTGACTGCGTCCCATAGTCCGGATTCCCCGGATCCTCGCGCTCCGGGCTGAAGGCGACGAAAAAATCCGCGCCGCATTTGAGCCCGCTCGCCTCCAGCAACGGCACCAGCAGTTCCGTCGTCGTGCCGGGATAAGTCGTCGATTCCAGCACGACGAGTTGGTTGGGTTTGAGATGCGGAGCGATCGAGCGGGCGGTGCCGGCGACATAAGAAAGGTCCGGCTCGCGATGTTTCGTCAGCGGCGTCGGAACGCAGATGATGACGGCGTCGGCCTCGGCAAGCGCCGCGAAATCAGCGGTGCAGGCGAAACGCCCGTCGGCGATCCGGTCAACAAAGAAGCCCGCATCGAACTGCTTTATGTAGGCGATGCCCTCATGCAGCATCCTGATCTTTTCGGGATCGATGTCGATGCCGAGCCCCGTGAACCCCGCCTCGACGATGGCCTTAACCAGCGGCAGGCCGACATAACCGAGGCCGATGACGGCGACCGTCGCCTGCCGGTTATGGAATGCGGAGAGAAGGTCGGCGGCGTTTGCCGGATGCGCTGTCACTCAAAACCCCTGAGACCGGTGGGCAGGCGCCTTCAATGATCGACTTGGCGGGGCAAGGCAAGTGCGCGGCCAGCACCGAGACATCCGACTGCGGAGGCAATCGCGGAGCCCGTTCGCGATTTCCGGCCGCGGAAACGCTGAGCCGGCGCTTCGCCGGATTGCAAATTCCCCCATGCATTCAAGGACGTTCCGGGCTATGTGTCGCGGCGAATGCAACGGTCTCGAAGCAGCCTAGGGAAGAGAAGCATATGCATGTCATGATCATCGGCGGGGCGGGCATGGTCGGCCGCAAGCTGGCGGAGCGCCTTGCGCAGACGGGCGCTGTCGGAAAATCGGCGATCAGCCGGATGACTCTGGTCGACGTGGTTGAGCCGGCAGTGCCGAAAACCGCCGCCGAGGTGAAGACGATCGTGACCGACCTGTCGACGCCGGGCGAGAGCGAAAAGCTGGTCGCCATGCGGCCGGACCTGATCTTCCATCTAGCGGCCATTGTCTCCGGCGAGGCAGAGGCCGACTTCGACAAGGGCTACCGCATCAATCTCGACGGCACGCGCTTCCTGTTCGAAGCGATCCGGCAGGAAGGCCTGCGCCAGCCCTACAAGCCGCGCGTCGTGTTCTCCTCCTCCATCGCGGTGTTCGGCGCGCCGTTCCCGCAAGCCATTGGAGATGAATATTTTTCGACGCCGGCGACAAGCTACGGCACACAGAAGGCGATCGGCGAACTGCTGCTTTCCGACTACAGCCGGCGCGGCTTCTTCGACGGCATCGGCATCCGCCTGCCGACGATCTGCATAAGGCCGGGCAAGCCGAACAAGGCCGCTTCCGGCTTCTTTTCCAATATCTTGCGCGAACCGCTGTCCGGCCAGGAAGCCGTCCTGCCGGTCTCGGAAAGCGTGCGCCACTGGTTCGCCAGCCCACGCGCGGCAGTGAATTTCCTTGAGCACGCGGCAACCATCGATCTGGCGCCGCTCGGCCATCGCCGCAACCTCGCAATGCCCGGTCTTTCGGCGACCGTTGGCGAGGAGATCGAGGCGCTTCGCCGCTTCGGCGGCGACAAGGCGGTGAAGCTGATCCGCCGCGAACCCGATGAAACCATTATCAAAATTGTCGCCGGCTGGGCCGAAAGGCTGGAGACGAAACGGGCCGAGGCGCTCGGATTCCGCGCCGAAACCTCCTTCGACGAGATCGTCCGCGCCCATGTCGAGGACGAACTCGGCGGCAAGATTTGATACCCAAAAAGCCCTTGCAAAAAGCGTTCCACGAAATCGGCAAAACGGTCTGGCCGTTGATATCGCTATCATGGTAGGGCCACTTCCCGCGTGTGCCGTCAATCCCGGCGGCAGCCTTTCGGCTTATAGGACCGGCCATGTCCACGTCATCGACGGCGGACTGAACCTTTAGACCGATACAATATCCCCCGAGGAGAGACCCCGAGATGAAGTTGCTGCGTTACGGCCCGGCGGGCCAGGAAAAGCCCGGAATTCTGGACGGTGAAGGCCGCATCCGCGACCTGTCGGGCAAGGTGTCCGACATTGCAGGCTCAACGCTGCTTCCGGAAGGCCTCGACGCCATCCGCGCCATCGATGTCAACAGCCTGCCGCTGGTCGAAGGCAATCCGCGCCTCGGCGCCTGTGTGGCCGGCACCGGAAAATTCATCTGTATCGGCCTGAACTATTCCGACCACGCCGCCGAGACCGGCGCGACCGTGCCGCCGGAGCCGATCATCTTCATGAAGGCCACCTCGGCCATCGTCGGCCCGAACGATCCGGTCGAAATCCCGCGCGGTTCGCTCAAGACCGACTGGGAAGTCGAGCTTGGCTTCGTCATCGGCAAGAAGGCGAAATACGTCTCCGAAGCCGAGGCGATGGACCATGTCGCCGGCTATTGCGTCATCAACGACGTGTCGGAGCGCGCCTTCCAGGCCGAGCGCCAGGGCCAGTGGACCAAGGGCAAGTCCTGCGACACGTTCGGTCCGACCGGCCCCTGGCTGGTGACCGCCGATGAAGTCGCCGACCCGCAGAATTTGAAGATGCATCTCGAAGTCAACGGCCGCAAATTCCAGGACGGCTCGACCAAGACCATGGTCTACGGCGTGCGTTATCTCGTCTCCTACCTGTCGCAGTTCATGAGCCTGCTGCCGGGCGACATCATTTCCACCGGCACGCCTCCGGGCGTCGGCCTCGGCCAGAAGCCGAACATCTTCCTGAAGGCAGGCGACGTCGTTACGCTCGGCATCGAGGGGCTTGGCGAACAGCGCCAGGAGTTTTTCCAGGGCTGACAGAAGTAGGCAGAGCGTCTTGCGAAAAGCCGCTCCGCCGGAATCCGCCGACAAGGGCGCCGCAACCGGCGGCGCCCGCAAAACTCGGCTGAAGGCTAAAGCACGCCGGTCAGAAGCCCGACGCCGGCAACCGCTGCCGCGCCGCCTGCCGTGCGCACCACCGCCGGGCCATAGCTCTCGCTCACCTTGCCGATCAGCAGCCCGATGCCGATCCCTGCCGCATGCAGCAGCGCCGTGGCGATCATGAAGCCGGCGGCATAGGCGAGGCTGCCCGCATCCTCCGGCATTTCCGCGCCATGCGCATGGCCGTGGAAGATCGCGAACAGGCCAACGAGCCCCATTGCCATCGCGACCGGAGCTTTTACGCCCAGCGCCACCACCACTCCGAGCACGACCACCGAAAGCGCGATGCCGGTTTCGACATAAGGCACTTCGATCCCGGCCACGCCCAGCACGCCGCCGATTGCCATGACGAGAACGAACGTCGCCGGAACAAGCCACAGTGCGCGGCCGCCAAGTAGCCAGGCGAAGACGCCGACCATGATCATGGCGAGGATATGGTCGAGGCCCGAGATCGGATGGGCGAAACCATGCATGAAGCCGCTGGTGTGGCCGACGCCCGTATGCGCCAGCGCAGCCGTTGGAAGGAGGGCGGCCGCCATCGCCATGCCGCGCGCTATCGTGACTTTCAGTCTCATTCACCTGACCCCACAGCAAAAATCCTCCCGGATTATTGGTGGCATTTTCGGGCATGGGAGGAAACAGAAAATCGTCGGATGCGCACGCCATTTGGAATGGTAGTGCCGCAAACAAAATACACGCATGACGCGAATTGGACTTTACAGAATAAAATTCATAGTTGTATTCTCAAAGAATGCAACCAGAGAGGGCAACCCACGACAATTCCATGCGGCAGCCACGCCGGCTGGAACTCGTCTGGGTCGGCAAGGAGGAGCGGCGCCGGCCCGAACCGAGAGTCCTCATCGAGAATCCGACACTCTCCGTTGGCCCTTCCGGCACCTCGGAGAACCGGCTCATCCACGGCGACAACCTGCTGGCGCTGCGGGCGCTGGAGGCGGAATTCACCGGCAAGGTGAAATGCGTCTTCATCGACCCGCCCTACAACACCGGCAGCGCGTTTGCGCATTACGATGACGGGCTGGAGCACTCGATCTGGCTCGGCCTGATGCGCGACCGGCTGGAGATCATCCGCCGGCTGCTGTCCGAAGACGGCTCGCTGTGGATCTCCATCGACGACAATGAGGCGCATTATCTCAAGGTGCTGTGCGACGAGATTTTCGGGCGGCGCAACTTCGTGGCGAATGTCGTCTGGCAGAAACGCACATCGCCCGACGCGCGACTGCGGCTCGGCGGCGCGCATGACCATATCCTCGTCTTCGCCAGGGATGCCGACCGCCTCGCCCTGAACACGCTTCCCCTATCCGGGGTCCAGGCGAAATCCTACCGCAATCCCGACGGCGACGCCCGAGGTCCGTGGACCTCGACGGACTTCACCGCTCAGGGCTGGCGGCCGAACCAGATGTACCGGATCGTATCGCCGGCGGGGGTGGAATTCGACCCTCCGCCGGGCCGCTGCTGGGCCAATGTCGAAAGCGCATTCCGTCTGCTGCTCGATCAGAAGCGCATCTGGTTCGGCGCGGACGGCACCGCGCGCCCGCGCATCAAGAATTTCCTGTCTGAACGGGAAGGCGTTTCGGCCTGGAGTTGGTGGGACAACAGCGAGGCCGGCCACAACCAGGAGGCGAAGAAGGAGAGCATCGCGCTGTTCGGCGCCGGCAACGCCTTCGCCACGCCAAAACCGGAGCGGCTGATCAAGCGCGTCCTCGATATCGCGACAAGGCCGGGCGACCTCGTGCTCGACAGTTTCGCCGGTTCCGGCACCACGGGTGCGGTCGCGCACAAGATGAGCCGCCGCTGGATCATGGTCGAGATCGGCGACCACGCCCATACCCACATCATCCCACGTCTGCGGAAAGTGATCGACGGCGTCGACGCCGGCGGCGTCACGGAGGCGGCCGGCTGGCAGGGAGGCGGCGGCTATCACTATTTCGATCTGGCGCCCTCGCTGATCGAAGCCGACACGCATGGCCGCGGCGTGATCAGCAAGGCCTATGACCATGACTGGCTGGTGGCCGCGGTCTGCACGCTTGAGGGTTTTGTCCACGCGCCCAGCGAAACCGTCTTCTGGCAGCATGGCCATTCGACCGAACGCGACTTCATCTATGTCGTGCCGCGTTTCATGACCGCCGATGAACTGTCGCGGTTGAGCGAGGAGGTCGGGACGAGCCGCAGCCTGCTTGTGATGTGCCGGGCGTTTCGCGGCAATTCGGCGGCGTTTCCGAACCTGACCGTGCGCAAGATCCCGAACCATTTCATCGACCGGTTCGACTGGGGACAAGAAGACTACCGGCTGAATGTCGCGGAGGGGCAGGGCGACGGCATCAAGTCGCCGTGACCATTGGGGGGTGCGGACTGAGCGGACCACCGGCGAACCATTCGGAAGAGCGTCGGGGGCAGAAGGGGGCGAACAGGCCGGCGCGGACGTCAGCGGCCGCGGCCGGCCTGTTCGAGGATCGAGAGGGCAATCGGATGGCAAACGGGGGCAGCCGTCACGTCAACATGATCGTCGGCCGGCTGAGCCTGCGGCCGCCGCAACGGCGTTCGCTCGAAATCCTCGACCGGATAGCGACACTGATCGCATTGGAAAAGGATGCCGACGCGCAGGCAGCGCTGACGGCAATCCGCACCGAATTTCCGTCCGTCACCGATTTCGAGCGCGATTTCCCGTCACTCTGCTTCGCGCTGGCGACCGGCGTCGGCAAGACACGACTGATGGGCGCCTTCATCGCCTATCTGCATCTCGCGCACGGGATGAACAATTTTTTCGTGCTGGCGCCGAACCTGACCATCTATGACAAGCTGATCACCGACTTCACCCGCAACACCCCGAAATACGTGCTTAAGGGAATCTCGGAATTCGCCATCGCGCCGCCGGTCATCACCACCGGCGAAAACTATGAGCGGCACATTTCGGGAGGCGGCAGCCTGTTCGAGACGACGATCAACATCTTCAACATCTCCAAGATCAATACGGAGGTGCGCGGCGGCCGCAGCCCGCGCATCCGCTCGTTCCGCGAGGAGATCGGCGAGAGTTATTTCGACTGGCTGGCCGGCCTCACCGATCTCGTGCTGATCATGGACGAATCCCACCGCTACCGAGCGTCGGCCGGCATCCGCGCCATCAACAAGTTGAGGCCGGTGCTCGGCCTGGAACTGACGGCGACGCCCTTCGTCGAGACGGCGCGCGGACCCGTGCGGTTCAGGAACGTCGTCTACGACTACCCGCTGGCAAGCGCCATGCAGGACGGCTTCGTCAAAGAGCCGGCCGTCGTCACCCGCGAGAATTTTTCGGCGCTCGGCATGTCGCCGGAGGCGGTCCAGCAGATCAAGCTGGAGGACGGCGTGCGCCTGCATGAAAGCGTCAAGGTTGAGCTGGAGACCTATGCGCGGCAGGCCGGCCAGAGCATCGTAAAACCGTTCATGCTGATCGTCGCCCGCGATACCACGCACGCGGCGGAGCTGATGACGCTCGTTCAATCGGACCACTTCTTCGGCGGCCGGTATGCGGGAAAAGTCATCCAGGTCGATTCCAGCGTCAGGGAAGAAGAGACCGTTCAAAGGCTGCTGAGGGTCGAGTATGCCGAGGAACCGACCGAGATCGTCATCCACGTCAACATGCTGAAGGAGGGCTGGGACGTCACCAACCTCTATACGATCGTGCCGCTGCGCGCCGCCAATGCGCGCACCCTGATCGAACAATCGATCGGCCGCGGGCTACGGCTGCCTTACGGCCGGCGCACCGGCGTGGCCGCGGTCGACCGGCTCAACATCGTCGCCCATGACCGCTTCCAGGAAATCGTCGAGGAGGCGCGCGACCCGCAATCGCCGATCCGTCTCCACGAGGTGTTTTTGCCTGAGGCGGACGGCAACCCAAAGACGATTACCGAAATATCCCAACCACGCCTGGTCTCGATGCTCGGCCTTCGATCGGACGACGGGCCGGCGACGCCACATTGCGAAACCGACGACGCGCAGACGCCGTTCACCCACCAGGAACAGACTCTGGCGCAAGTCGCTTATGAGGCGATCCGCGAACTGGAAACCCAGCCGTTGCTGGCGCCAGGGGTGGCGCATCTCCAGCGGCCCGAGATCCAGGCGGCACTACTCGAGGCGGTGCAGAGCCGCTGCCGGCCGACGCAGATGCAATTGGACGGCATCTCAGCGCAACCCGACCTGACCTCGATCATCGCGCGCACCATCGATCTCGTCGTGCGGCAGACCATCGACATTCCGCGTATTCTGGTCGTGCCCAAAGGCGAGGTGAAATCCGGCTTCCGTCCGTTCATCCTCAACCTCGCGAACCTGCGCTATGACGCACCGAACGACACATTGTGGGCCGCGCATCTGCGCACCGGACAGGTCGAGCGAATCGGCGTCGGCATCGGCAACGGCGACGTGCGCCAGCTCGAAGACTATGTCGTCGACGCGCTCATCGACTTCGACGATGTGGCCTATGACGACAATTCCGAGCTGCTCTACGGCCTCGCCAGCCAGGTCGTCCGGCATCTCCGCCAGGAACATTCCGAGGAGAACACCCGAAAACTGCTGCGCCTCCACCAGGGAGAGATTGCCCATCTGGTTCATGCGCAGATGCGGCAGAATTTCTGGCAGGACGGCAAGACGGACTATGCCGTCGTGGTCAAGCGCGGTTTCTGCGCATTGCTGCCCAGCGCCTACAGCCGCGACGAGGGCGAGCCGGAGTGGGATTTTCGCCTATCGCCCGTCGACAAGAGCAACATGGCGCGCTACGTTTTCGGCGGTTTCTCACGCTGCCTGTTCAGGCGGCAGAAATTCCACTCCGACGCCGAGCGCAAGCTGGCGGTGATCCTCGACCGGGAAGTGCTAAAATGGTTCAGGCCGGCGCGCGGTCAGTTCCAGCTCTTCTACCGCAGCGGCGGCGGCGACCTCGAATACCAGCCGGACTTCGTCGCCGAGACGGATGCGCACATCCTGATGCTGGAGCCTAAGGCGTCCGACCGGCTGACCGATCCGGACGTGCTGGCCAAGCGTGACGTCGCCGCCGAATGGTGCCGCCACGCCAGCGATCACACGGCAAGCTATGGCGGCAAGCCATGGGCCTACCTGCTCATCCCGCATGACGCCATCGCCGAGAACATGACGATCGAGGGGTTGCGCCGACGGTTCTCGATGAAGGCCTAATTCCCGGCACTGGCCATTCGGCGGCCCTTGATGGCCTTCTCCAGCCACCCGATCTCCATTTCAGGCACGGAGGAGAGCAGCAGGTCGGTATAGGCGTCGAAAGGCGGCGCCAGAACCTGGCTCTTCGGGCCGTAGCGCACCACCTCGCCGCGATACATCACCGCGATCGAATCTGCGATCGACTTCACCGTCGCCAGGTCGTGGGTGATGAACAGATACGCCACCTTCTCGTGTTGCTGCAGATTGAGCAGCAGCTTGAGGATGCCGTTGGCCACCAGCGGGTCGAGCGCCGAGGTCACCTCGTCGCAGATGATCAGTTTCGGCTTGGCCGCCAGCGAACGGGCAATGCAGACGCGCTGTTTCTGGCCGCCCGAAAGCTCGGCCGGATAGCGGTCGACAAAACCCTTGCCCATCTCGATCTCGTCGAGCAGTTCGGCGACACGCTTGTCGCGCTCGCGCCCGCGCATGCCGAAATAGAACTCCAGCGGCCGGCCGATGATGGTGCCCACGGTCTGGCGCGGGTTCATCGCCACGTCGGCCATCTGGTAGATCATCTGCAACTGCCGCAGGTCTTCCTTCGGCCGGTCGGCCAGCCGGTTGGCCAGCGCCCGCCCCGCGAAGGTAACCGACCCCTGCTCGGGCGGCAGCAGCCCGGTGATGGCGCGCGCCAGCGTCGATTTTCCCGAACCGGATTCGCCGACCACGGCCAGCGTCTGGCCGGGAAAAATGTCGACCGAGACGTTCTTCAGCACCTTCACCTTGCCGCCGCCATAGGAGGCGGTGACGTTCTTCACCGAGAGGAAAGGCGTGGCGCCCGGCTTCTGCTCCTGATGCGCGATCTCATGCACGGAGACCAGCGCGTTGGTGTATTCCTGGCGCGGCTCCTTGATGATCTGCCGCGTGCCGCCCCATTCGACCAGCCGCCCGTGGCGCAGCACCATGATCTCGTCGGACACCTGCGCAACGACGGCGAGGTCATGGGTGATGTAGAGAGCCGCTACTCCGGTATCATGGATGGCGTCCTTGATCGCGGCGAGAACGTCGATCTGCGTGGTCACGTCGAGCGCGGTCGTCGGCTCGTCGAAGACGATCAAGTCGGGCTCGGAGCACAGCGCCATCGCCGTCATCACGCGCTGCAACTGTCCGCCGGACACCTGGTGCGGATAGCGCTCGCCAATGGTCTCGGGGTTCGGCAGGCTGAGCTTCTTGAACAGCGCCACCGCCCGCTTTTCGGCTTCGGCGCGACTGGCGACACCATGCAGCAGGCAGGCCTCCACCACCTGGTCCATCAACCGATGCGCCGGGTTGAACGAGGCCGCCGCCGATTGCGCGACATAACAGACCTCACGGCCGCGCAGCTTGCGCAGGCCGCCCAGCCCGCCTTTCAGAATGTCGCGGCCGTTGAGCACCACTTCGCCGCCCGTGATGCGCACGCCGCCGCGCCCAAACCCCATCGAGGAGAGGCCAATGGTGGATTTTCCAGCGCCGGATTCGCCGATCAGCCCCAGCACCTTGCCGCGCTGCAAGGTAAGCGAAACGTCGTGGACGAGCGTGATCGTCCTGGGCGGCTCGCCCGGCGGGAACACTTTCGCCTCGATTCGCAGGTTGCGGATGTCGAGCAGCGTGTCCGACTTCGCGGTCTTCGCGGCCACGGCCATCAGCTGCGCCCTCCCTTGAGGCTCGAGGTACGGTTCAGCACCCAGTCGGCCACCAGATTGACCGAGATAGCCAGGATGGCGATCGCGGCGGCGGGGATCAGCGCCGCGCCGATGCCGAAGACGATGCCGTCCTTGTTGTCCTTGACCATGCCGCCCCAATCCGATTCCGGAGGCTGCACGCCGAGGCCGAGGAACGACAGCGCCGACAGGAACAGCACCGCGTAGATGAAGCGCAGCCCGAGCTCGGAGACCAGCGGCGACAGCGCGTTGGGCAGGATTTCCCTGAGCACGATCCACCGGGTTCCCTCGCCGCGCAACCTCGCCGCCTCGACATAGTCCATGATGTTGATGTCGACGGCGACGGCCCGCGCCAGGCGATAGACGCGGGTGGCATCGAGGATGCCCATGACGAGGATCAGAACGGCGACCGTGCGCGGCAGCACGGAGAGCACCACGAGCGCGAAGATCAGGGTGGGGATCGCCATCAGCAGATCGACGAAACGCGAGACGATCGTGTCGAACCAGCCGCCCAGCACCGCCGCCATGAAACCCAGCACGGAGCCCAGGGTGAACGAGAGAGCCGTGGCCAGTATGGCGATGATGATTGTGGTACGTGCGCCGAAGATGACGCGCGTCAGCAGGTCGCGGCCGATATTGTCGGTGCCGAGCCAATGCGCGGCGGAGGAAGGCTCCCAGACCTGCCCGACGATCTCAGTGTTCGAATAGGGCGAAATCCAGGGCGCGAAAGCCGCCGCGAACAGGAATATCCCGGTGAGGACCAGCCCGAGCAGCGCCGTGAAGGGAATGCTTCTCAACATGGCCGCCTCATTTCGGATGCCGCAGACGGGGGTTGGCAAGGATGCCGGCGATGTCGGCGATGATGTTCAGGCTGATATAGACGGCCGCGAAGATCAGGCCGACGGCCTGCACGACCGGAACGTCGCGCTTGGTGACGTGGTCGACCAGATACTGGCCCATGCCGGGATAGACGAAGATGATCTCGATGACGACGACGCCGACCACGAGATAGGCGAGGTTCAGCATGACCACGTTGATCACCGGCGCGATGGCGTTGGGGAAGGCGTGCTTGCGGATGATGTCGAAGGCGCCCAGCCCCTTGAGCTCGGCCGTCTCGATATAGGGCGACTGCATGACGTTGAGGATCGCCGCGCGCGTCATGCGCATCATATGGGCCAGCACCACAAGGGTCAGCGAGGCGGCGGGCAGCACCACCGCCTGCAGCCGGTCCATGAACGGCATGCCGTCATAGACGGTGGAGATGCCGGGGAACCACTGCAGCTTCACCGCGAAGACGAAGACCAGCACGTAGCCGATGAAGAATTCCGGAAACGATGTCGACGCCAGCGCAATGCCGGAGATCAGCTTGTCGACAAAACCGTTGCGATAGCGCACGGCGGTCAGGCCGAGGATGATGGCCAGCGGCACCGAGACGATTGCCGCGCAGAGAGCGAGGAACAGCGTGTTCTTCAGGCGCGGCCAGATCGAGCTGCCGATATCCTGCCCGGACGATAGCGCGGTGCCGAGATCGCCGGTCAGCACGCCGCCCAGCCAGCGGAAGTATCTGATATAGGCCGGGTCGTTGAGGCCGAGCGATTGCCGAAGGTTTTCCAGCGCCTGCGGCGTCGCCGACTGGCCCAGGATGGATTGCGCGACGTCGCCGGGCAGGATCTGCGTGCCGGCGAAGATCAGGACCGATACGGCCAAAAGCAGGAGGATGCCCAGCGCAACGCGCTGGGCGACAAGCTTCACGATGGGTGAGGACATCTCCGCAAGGCCGGACTCAAGCGTTCAGCCAGCACTTGGACAGCGCATAGCCGCCCATCATCTCCTGGTTTCCATCGGGCATCCAGCCGCCGACATTCGGACCGGTGGCGTCGATGAAGTCGTTGAACATCGGCGTGATCACGCCGCCTTCCATGTTCACCATCGTGCCCATGTCGGCATAGATCTTCTTGCGCTTCTCGGTGTCCAATTCGGCCCGAGCTGCGAAGAGCATCTTGTCGAAATCCTCGCGCATGAACCGCGTGTCGTTCCAGTCGGCCTTCGAATAATAGGCGGTGGAATACATCTGGTCCTGCGTCGGCCTGCCGCCCCAGTAGGACGCCGAGAAGGGCTGCTTGTTCCAGACTTCCGACCAGTAGCCGTCGCCCGGCTCGCGCTTGATCTCCAGCGTGATGCCGCACTTTGCGGCGCTCTGCTGGTAGAGCTGCGCTGCGTCGACCGCGCCGGGGAAGGCCACGTCCGAGGTGCGCAGCAGCACCGAGCCGCTGTGGCCGGACTTCTTGTAGTGCTCCGCCGCCTTTTCCGGATCGAACTTGCGCTGCTCCATCTCGGTATACAGCGGATAGGCCTTGTTGATCGGCGTATCGTTGCCGACCGAGCCGTAGCCGAACAGGATTTTCTGCACCAGCTCCTCGCGGTCGAGCGCGTATTTCAGCGCCAGCCTGAGGTCGTTGTTGTCGAACGGCGCGGTGTTGCAGTGGGCGATGAACACGTAGTGGCCCTTGCCGGCGACGTTCTGGATGGTGACGCCTGGCACGCGCTTGATCAGCTCGACGATCTTCGGCTCGACGCGGTTGATCATGTTGACCTGCCCACCCTGCAGGGCGGCGGTGCGGGCCGTCGGATCGTTGATGACGATGATCTCGATCTGGTCGGCGAAGCCGCGGTCGTCGCGCCAATATCCGGCGAATTTCTCGCCGCCGAGACGCACGCCGGGCTCGTTGGTCGCCACCTTGTAGGGGCCGGTGCCGATGCCTTCGGCCGGGTTGTCCTTGCCGCCGTTGGGCTGGACCATCAGGTGGTAGTCGTCCATCAGGAACGGCAAGTCGGCATTCGCTTCCTTCAGCGTGAACACCACCGTGTCGCCGTCGGCCTTGACGCTTTCGATGCCGCCCATGATGCCCAGCGCGCCGGACTTGGAGTTGGCATCCGAATGCCGCTCCATCGTGGCCACCACGTCGGCCGGCGTCATTTCCTTGCCGTTGTGGAACTGCACGCCCTTGCGGATCTTGAAGGTCCACACTTTCGCGTCGTCGGAAGCGCCCCATTCGGTGGCCAGAGCCGGCTGCAGCACGCCCGTCGCGTCGATCTGCACGAGCTGCTCGCCCCACTGGCGGCCGAAGAAATACGGCACCTGGCTCGACCAGGTCGCGGGATCGAGGCTGTCGGTGGCCGCGCCCCCCTGCATGCCGGCCTTGAGCACGCCGCCCTTGACCGGCGCCTGCGCCTTGGCGGCCGACGACAGCAGCGAGTTGGCGAAGGTGGTGGTGACGCCGAGCGCCGCGGCGCGGCCCAGGAAATCGCGCCGGCTAAGTTTTCCGCCAATGACTGAGCGGCTCAGAAAGTCCAGTTCGTTCGACATTCTCGTGTTCCTCACTCGGTTGGTTCGACCGTGGTTTTTATATTTTTCGTTGTCAGGATATGACCGCATGCGAGGGAAAGGGACAAGGCGATTTGCGACATGACGTGGCGTAAATTGCAACACGCCGCTGGCCCAACGCGCAAATCGGTTCAGATGTGATCGCGCGGCACCTCCTCGCGGAAATCCTTTTCATACACCAGCACATCGTCCTCATACGCTTCGATGCGGCCGGTCAGGTGGAAGGCTGTGGCGTCGGAGCGCATGGCAGAGAAGGTTTCGGTGCGCAGCGACCAGCCGTCGCGCTTGTGGATCGCCGTCCAGTGCGTCACCCCGCGCGCCGACAGCGGATCGTTTGGATGGATGGTCCAGCGCTCGCGCGCGATGCCGCCATTGATCAGGCCGTGGTTGGCGTCGCGGGTCTCGCCGAAATCGTCGACGATGGCGAGCGTCACGGCGCCCGTCTTCTCGTCGCGCTCGACCTTGCGGCTGTTGCTCGCCGGCCGGATGGTCTGCGTGTTCCATGGCCGCGCCGCTTCGGGGTCCTCGAACGACACCTCGTCCCCCTGCCCCGCGGCGCGCTCGGGCAGGTCGATGCTGCCGGTGAGAATGTTCAGCGTCACCGGCTCCGGCGAAGGCCAAACCAGCGGCCAGTAGGCGGACGAGACCGCGACCCGCAAAATGTGCCCGGCCGGAACCTGGTAGGCGATGTCGTCGAGCTTGAAGGCGACGGTCATCGGCAAAGTGGGCTTGATGGCCTTCGGCGTCTCGTGTCCGTCGCGATGACAGAGATTGAAAACCCCGTAGGTGATCCTGGTCGACGACCCGTCGGGATGAACGTCGCACAGGCGCACCGCTACCATCGCGACCGGTCGGTCCGCAAACAGCGTCAACCGCACCACCGGGGCGCCGACGATGTCGATGGACGAGGTCAGCCCCACGTCGAAACAGGCCGACTTGGCGTCGTCGGCGCGCTGGTCACCAGGCATTTCCGGCCCGAGCCAGATCGCGCAATATTCGCCGCCGTCCATGCCGCAATCCTGCGGCGACTTGATTTTCGCGTTGACGACCTTCGCCGGCCCCTCCGAAAGCTTTCCGCCGGCGGCCAGGCTGAAGCTCCGGGTTGCGATGCCGGGCGACGGCCATTGGTGCTCGGCGATCCAGCGGCCCGGCCGCTCCTCGTACCAGTCGCGCGGCGGCACAGAATCCATCAAATAGAGGCGCATCACCGGATCGTTCTCGACGCCGGTTTCTTTCCCCTTCAGCCAGAAATCCCACCAGCGCAGCGCCTCTTGCAGAAAGCCGATCGCCGGCTTCGGCACGGCGAAATGCGGATATTTGTGAATCCATGGGCCGATAATGCCTTTGGTAGGCCCTCCTATGCCCGCGACGAGGCGCGCCACCGCGTTCTTGTAGCCGTCGCCCCAGCCGCCGACGGCCAGAGTCGCCGCCCTGATTTTTGAAAAATCCTCGCAGACCGAACCGCGCTTCCAGTAGTCGTCGCGCCGCTGGTGACGCAGCCAGACGGCGGGAAGAAACGGCTCGTTTTCCAGCCGCTCCAGCCACATCTCCTTCCAGCTATCGCCGACGATCGCCGGATCGGGCGAGCGCGACGAATAGGAGAGCATGGTCGAGCCCCAGCCGAGATTCTCGTTGAGCAGCAGCCCGCCCTTGTAATGGATGTCGTCGGCATAGCGGTCATCGGTCGAGCACAGCGTAATGATCGCCTTCAGCGCCTCCGGCTGCTTGGCCGCGACCTGCAGCGAATTGAACCCGCCCCAGGAGATGCCCATCATGCCGACCTTGCCGTTGCACCAGGGCTGTTTTGCGGCCCATTCGATGACGGCCACCGCATCCTCCAGTTCCTGCTCGGTGTATTCGTCCTCCATAAGCCCTTCGGAATCGCCGTTGCCGCGCATGTCGACACGGATCGAGGCGTAGCCGTGACCAGCGAAATAGGGATGGGTGAGCGAATCGCGCGCCGTCGTGCCGTCGCGCTTACGATAGGGCAGGTGTTCGAGGATCGCCGGCACCGGAGTGGCTTCCGCATCCGCCGGCAGCCAGATGCGGGCCGAAAGCACGCAGCCGTCCGGCATCTCGATGCCGACATCCGGGTTCTCGACGATCTTGCGCGGAAACTGGGTGACAGTCTTCATGGGCGAGGCTCCGGTATGCGTGATCGCCGCAGCCTAATCATTGTGGCCCATTGCGAAAGACCCGAATGCACGCCACGCCAGCCGGAAAGCGACATGCTCAATACGGCCATTCGCCTTTGCCGAGCGAGGAGACGGCATCGACGATACGGCCAAAACTGTCGCGGGCGCGGCCAACCGTGTGCCTGGCGCGAAGATAGCCATGAACGAGGCCGGACTCCTCATACCACCAGGCTTTTCCACCAGCCTCGGCGATCCTCCGGCTGTAGAGCTCCCCATCCGACGAGAGCGGATCGCATTGCGCGGTAATGATTGCTGTCGGCGGCAGGCCGGAAAAATCATTGTCGGCGAGGGGGTGGAGCGTGACGATGTCGGCCGGTATCACCCCTCCGGTCCGGACATCGCGATAGAATGCGAGGTCGCGCGCCGTCAGCATCGGCGCATCGGCATGTTCCGTATGAGAACGGCCCCTGCCCTCGCCGTCGAGGCCCGGATAGATCAGCACCTGCCCGACCGGCGCCCGCCGATGACCGCGCGTGGCGTGGCTGACAGCGGCGGCCAGGTTGCCGCCCGCCGAATCGCCGCAAAGCACGATCGGCCTGACATAAGTCTTCGTCGCCAATTCGAACGCGGCCAGCGCATCGTCGAAGGCAGCCGGGTGACGATGCTCGGGCGCCAGCCGATAATCCACCGAGACGACCTCAAAGCCGGTACGGGCGCAGAGTTCGGCACAGACATCGTCGTGACTGTCCAGACCGCCGACGACGAAGCCGCCGCCGTGCAAATAGATCACGACTGCCGCAGCCTCGGGCGCGGCCGGGCGGTAGATGCGGATCGGGATGGGGCGATCCAGCAGGCTGATCGTCGTTGTTTCGGCGCCGACACCTTCGGGATAGCCGGCGAAGAATTCGCGGCACATGCGGTCGTAGATCGCGCGCTGCTGCTCGATCGTGAAGTCGATCGTGTCCGGCGGATAGAAGGAATTCGTGCGCTCGATGAACGCCCATGTCTCGGCGTCGATGATCTTGGAATAGTCGGTCATGGGTGCCCCGGACGCGGACCGGCATCATAGGGATGGCACTCGCCAGAGAGCAACCCGCAGCGAACAGCGGGCTCAAACGGCGAGTGCCAATGCCCTTTCCCGGGTCGCCGCATCGAGTTCCACCTTGCCGCGCAGGCGCAGGTCGAAGCGCACCGTGACCGTGCGCATCAGCGCATGCACCGCGCCGTCGAGCGTGCCGGACATTTCATGCGCGTAGGTCAGCGACGAGGCGCCGACCTTCTCCACGCGGCTGCGGATGGTGACCAGAGTCCCGACGGGGGTCTCATGCTTGTAGTCGATCTCCATCCGAACATCGGCCCATCCGAGGCCGGCCTCCGGGTCCTCCTTGCCGGTGACGCGGCCGAGCAGTTGAAAACTGGCGTCGTCGAACATCGCCACATAGTGGCGGACGTTGAGATGGCCCATCGCATCGCACATCCAGGGGTGCACGACGCCGGCATAGGTGACAACGCCCTGTTCGCTCAAAACCCGACCTCGTTGCCGCCCTTCAGTTTCAAGAGATCACGCGCTTCCGCGGGCGTCGCGACGTCGAGCGAGAGTTCGGCCAGGATGCGCCTGATCTTCGCCACCTGCTCGGCGTTGCTCTTCGCCAGCGCGCCCTTGCCGGCATAAAGGCTGTCCTCCAGCCCGACGCGCACATTGCCGCCCATGATCGCGCCCATAGTGCAAAGACCCATCTGGTGCCTGCCGGCGGCCAATATCGACCAGAGATAATCCTTGCCGAACAGCCGGTCGGCGGTCCGCCGCATATGCATCATGTCCTCCGGATCGGGTCCGATGCCGCCGAGAATTCCGAAGATTGTCTGCACGAACAGCGGCGGGGTCAACAGTTTGCGGTCGAGGAAATGCGCCAGCGCATAGAGATGGCTGACGTCGTAGCACTCGAATTCGAACTTGGTGCCGTAGGCTTGGCCGACCTCGACGATGATGCGCTCGATCTGCTCGAAGGTGTTCGACACGATGCTCTTGGTCGTGTTCTCCAGATACGGCTTTTCCCAGTCGTATTTCCAGGTCGAGAATTTTGACGCAGCCTGGGAGAGCACGAAATTCATCGATCCCATGTTGAGCGAGCAAAGTTCGGGTTTCGCCACATGGGCGGCTGCCAGCCGTTCCTCCAGCGTCATGCCCAGGCCGCCGCCGGTGGTTATGTTCATCACCGCGTCGGTCTGCTGCTTGATGCGCGGCAGGAAGTCCATGAACAGCCTCGGATCGGGCGACGGTTTTCCGGTGTCGGGATCGCGCGCATGAAGATGGATGACCGAAGCGCCTGCCTCCGCTGCGCCGACAGCTCCATCGACGATCTCGGTTGGGGTGATCGGCAGATAGGGGCTCATGGTCGGCGTGTGCACCGAGCCCGTGACGGCGCATGTGATGATGACTTTCCGAGACGCTTCCATGCTTCCTCCCATTGGCCACGTTTCGCGCTTCAGGGATCGAGCGCGAGGCAATCCTGGCTTCGCCAGCCGAGCCGGATCGCTGCCCCCGGCGGCAGCGCGGGCAGCGACGGCGTGTTGGCGAGCTTGACGATGAACGAACGGCCGCCGGCCGCGCGGGCGACGAGCCTGATGTGATCACCCACATAAACGGACTGGACAATCGTCGCCGGCATTTCGTTAGCCGGCGCAACTACGCCATCCGTGACCAGCACGATGCGCTCCGGACGGACCGACAGCATCACAGACGCACCGGGCGCGAACCGGCCCTCCGGCGCGACGGCGCGAAGCGTGCCGCCACCCTCCGCGAGTGCCACGGAAAGTTCGCCATTCGATGCCACAGCCTCCACCAAGCCCGGCATTCGGTTGTTCTCGCCGATGAAACTCGCGACGAAACTCGTCCGTGGCCGCTCGTACAATTCGTTCGGCGTCGAAAGCTGCTGGACACGGCCGGCATTGAAGACGGCGATGCGATCCGACATGGTCAGCGCTTCCGTCTGGTCATGCGTGACATAGACGAAGGTGACGCCGAGCCTTGCGTGTATGTCCTTGATCTCGAACTGCATCTGCTCGCGCAACTGCTTGTCGAGCGCGCCCAGCGGCTCATCCATCAGCACCAGCTTCGGCTCGAAGATCAGGGCCCGCGCCACGGCGATGCGCTGCTGCTGGCCGCCGGAAAGCTGGTCGGGGCGGCGGCTGCCGAGGCCGGGCAGTTGCACCATGTCGAGCACGCTTTTCACGCGCCGCTCGATCTCGGCCTTTGCGAGCCCGCGCACCTCCAGCGGGAAGGCCAGGTTCTCGGCCACGGTCATATGCGGAAACAGCGCATAGTTCTGGAAAACCATGCCGATCCCGCGTTTATTAGCCGGCACACGGTCGATACGGCGACTATCGATGAATATCTCGCCGGCGCTCGGCGCCTCGAAGCCGGCAAGCATCATCAGCGCCGTGGTCTTGCCGGAACCGGAGGGCCCGAGCAGCGTCAGGAACTCGCCCCGGCGGATTTCCAGATCGAGCTCGCGGACCGCCTGCACCGTCTCGCCATAGGACTTGCTGACGCCCCGAAACTCCACATGGGCGGTTGCCGGCGGAGCGCTCATCTCCCCGTCCCTCGCGGCGCGCGGCGGCGCGGCGAAACCGGACGCGGCGCAACCGGGGCTGCGGCGGCACGCAGGATGATGTCGGCCGCTTCGCTCAGGTCGGCGACCAGCGCGCGGCGCACTGCCTGGCTGTCGCCGCGGCGAAGGCCGTCGATCATTTCGTCATGATGGATCAGGCCAAACACATAGGCCGCGTCGGTGCGCACGATGTTCAGCAAGGGGCCGGCACGCAGCCACAGCTTTTCGATGATCTGCTGGAGCATGGGCGAGCGCGCCGCGCCGTACAGCATGAAATGGAAACGCCGGTTGAGCGTGAGGTAGTCGGCAAGGGCATGGCCGTTGACGCATCGATGCAGGCGTTCGTTGATATCGGCCAGTTCGTCGATCTCCTCCGGCGAGATGGTCGACGTGGCCCATTCGGCCGCCGTGCCCTCGACGCTGCAGCGCACGCGCACCAGTTCGGAAATCCGCGCCACCGTGGCCTCGGGGACGATGACGCCGCGATTGGGATGGTCGAACAGCGCCTCGTCGCTGACGAGTTGCCGGAACGCCTCGCGCACCGGCATGGCGCTGGTGCGGAACTGTTCGGCGATCTGCCGCACGACCAGCCGCTGGCCCGGCACGAAATCGCCATTCATCAGCGCTTCTTTCAGCCCCGCATGGACCCGCGCATGCGCGGTCTCCTGCGAGCCTCCGCCGGCCGGCCCTTCCCTGCGATCCAGCATCAAGCGGCCCGCGACGGCAGCACCTGCCGGTTGCTCGCCAGGAAATCGTCGAAGGCTTCGACGAAACCGGCAAGCTCCGCGTCGCCGAAAGGCAGCGACAGCGCCAGCATGCCGCGCGGCGTCACATAGTAGCCGCGCAGCATCATCTCGACATGCCAGAGCGCGATCAGCGACGGATCGGCGGCATCGAGCGGCGCCGGCGTGTCGACCGGCCCCTTGACGAAATGCAGGTTCATCAGCGAACCGCGGCCGAGCACAATGCCTTCGACGCCGTGCCTTTCAAGCGCCGCATTCATTTGTTCGCGCAGCCTGTCGCCGCGCTGGTTGACGGCGCGGCTCGCCTCCTCCGTCAGCACCTTGGTCAGGCCGGTAAAACCCGCCGCCATGCTCAAGATGTTGTTGTTGAACGTGCCTCCATGCGAAAAGGCGCTGGGCGAGGCCGGATCGAAACGGTCGATCAGGTCGGCGCGTCCGCCGAAGCCGCCAAAGCTCGCGCCGCCGCCGATATATTTGCCAAGCGTCACGAAGTCCGGATGGATACCGTGCGCGCCGTGCAGTCCACGATAATCGAGGCGCGAGGTCATCACCTCGTCGAAAATCAGCAGCGCGCCGGTCTCGCGCGTGGCGTCGCGCAGCGCCTGCAGGAAATCGCGGCCGGCCGGGATGCAGCCGCCGCCGCCCATCATCGGCTCGATGATGACGGCCGCCAGATCGCCGGCATGCTCGCGGATCAGCGCTACCGTGCCGTCGATGTCGTTGTAATCGCCGAATACGAACGGAAACGGAAGGTTGAGCGGCGAACCGCCATGCGCAAAGGTCAACACCCCGCCATGATAACCCTCGCGAAAGGCCAGCACCTTGGAGCGCCCGGTGATGGCGCGGGCCGCCGAGATCGCCATGATGTTGGCCTCGGTGCCGGAATTGCAGAAGCGCACGCGCTCGATGGCCGGGAAACGGTCGACGACCGCTTCGGCCAGCCGCGCCTCGTAACGGTTCGGCGCGCCGAGCATGATGCCGCCCTGGATAACTTCCACGAGCGCGGCCGCGATGGTCTTGTCGGAATGACCGTAGAAGCCGGCTGAATATTCCGAAACCAGGTCGACATAGGTGTGGCCGTCGAGATCGGTGACGCGGCAACCGTCGCCGGAAACGAAGGAGACCGGAAACGGCCGGTACCAGAGCACGGCACGGGTGTTGCCGCCCGGCAGCGAGGCCGAGGCTTGCCTGTGGCGCTCCAGGCTCAGGGGATTTTCGTCGGTAAACCGCTGCCGCGCTTCGGCCAGGACGGAGTCCAGGCTGACGTTCCGGCGCACTTCCGCACTGCCTGGCAGCATTCGATCAAATCTCCACGGCTTGGCCACTTTTTTTCAGGCTATCTCAAATAAGTCTTGCATATCAATCCGTTTCGCGCAAAAAATTTGATCAAATCTGTCGTGCCAAAAAAACAAGGGGAACTGCTATGATGACATATCTGCGAACTGTTTCCGCCGTCGCGCTGTGCCTGGCAGCGACGACGCTCACCGCATCGGCCGCCGACCCGATCACAGTCGTTGGATGGGGCGGAACGTGGGACAAGGCCTACAAGGACGGCGTCTGGGACAAATACACCGAACAGACCGGCACGCCGATCGTCCAGGAGGAATGGGCGGGCGAGGTCGCCAAGGTGCGCGCGCAGGTGCAGGCCGGCAACATCACCTACGACGTCGTCTCCACCGAGGCGCCGGGCATGGAAATCGGCTGTGCGGAGGGGCTGTTCGTGCCGCTGACACCCGAGATCACCGGCGATCCGGCCAATTATCTGCCGGGCACGCTGCACGAATGCGGCGTCGCCTCCGACACCTGGGCGACGATCCTGACCTACAACACCGACGTATTCAAAGGCGACAGCGGCCCGAAAAGCTGGGCCGACTTCTGGAACGTCGAAAAATTCCCGGGCAAGCGCGGCGTCTATGCACAGGCGCAGTTCACGTTGGAAAACGCGCTGATGGCTGACGGGGTGAAGCGCGAGGACATGTACAAGGTGCTGCGCACGCCGGAGGGCGTCGACCGGGCTTTCGCCATGCTCGACAAGATCAAGCCGCATGCCGTCTGGTGGTCGACGACCACGCAAGGCATTCAGAACCTCGACAGCGGCGAAGTGGTGATCAGCGACCAGTTCAACGCCCGCATCACCAACGAGGTGGTGAAAGAGAAGAAACCCTACGCCATCGTCTGGGATGCGGGCTTCTTCTACGGCACCGACTATTGGGCGGTGGTCAAGGGCGCGCCGCATGAGAAGGAAGCGCTCGACCTGCTGAAGTGGTTTTCCATCCCCGAAAACCAGGCCGGTTTCTCGAAACTCTACGCCTATGGCACCGGCCGCAAGGAAGCGGCGGACCTGATCCCTGCCGAATGGCAGAAGAACCTGCCGACCTCGCCCGAGCACATCCAGTTCGGCGCGGCCTATGACAACGACTTCTGGACGGAGAACAAGGAGGCGCTGGAGGAGCGCTTCAAGGCCTGGCAGGCGAAATAGCCGGCTGGCGAAACAGGCGGATGGCGGCAACGGCCGGACCCACCGGGCGGCAGCATCGGCAGAGCGGGCTCCTCGCGCTGCTGGTGCTGCCGCTCGTTATTTTCGTGGTCGTCGTATTCCTCTGGCCGGCCGCGCGTTTCCTTGCCCTGTCGGTCGATAACTCGGACATCTCCCGCAACCTGCCGCGCACCATTGCCGCGCTGTCCGGCCGGACGGCGGAAAGCGGATTGCCGGACGAGCCAGTATTCGCCGCACTGGTGGATGACCTGGCCGAGGCGAAGCGGGCCGGGCGGGATGGCGTGCTCGCGCAACTCGTCAATCAGCGCATCGTCGGCACTCGTTTCCTGGTGATCAAGACGGCCAAAGACGCGGCCGAAGGCAAGCTTGACATGCGCCCGGTGCGCGAGAGCCTGCTGCAAAAATACCCTGCCTGGGACAGTCCAGCGCTGTGGCGGGAGATTTCGCGCCAGAAGAGCGCCTTCACCGACTATTACCTGCTGAACAGCGTCGACCTGATGCGCGGCGCCGACGGCGGCATCGTTCGCGTTCCGGCGGAACGCGCTGTCTTCCTCGATGTGCTGCTGCGTACCATCTGGATCTCCGCCGTGGTCACCTTGATCTGCGCGCTGCTCGCTTTGCCGCTGGCGCAGGCGATCGTCAGCGCCCCGCTGGCCTGGTCACGGCTGATGTTCGCGCTGATCCTGTTCCCGCTGTGGACGTCGCTTCTGGTGCGCACCGTCATCTGGATCATCGTGCTGCAGAAGAACGGCCCGGTGAATTCCGCCCTGCTCGGCCTCGGCCTCATCGGCGAACCGCTCAACCTAGTCTACACGCGTTTCTCGCTCTATGTCGCCATGGTGCAGGTGCTGCTGCCGATGATGGTGCTGTCGATCGTTTCCATCATGCGCCGCGTGCCGGCAACATATATGCGGGCCGCCCTTTCGCTGGGCGCGCCCTGGTTCACCGCCTGGCGGCGCGTGCAACTGCCGCTGATCCTGCCGGGCATCGCTTCGGGCGCGGCAATCGTCTTCGTCTTTTCGCTCGGCTATTACATCACGCCGACGCTGATCGGCGGCCCGACCGACCAGATGGTGTCGAGCTACATCGCCTTCTACACCAACAACACGCTGAACTGGGGCCTCGGCGCGGCACTGTCGCTGCAACTGCTGCTGATCCTGGCGCTGTTCGCTTTCCTCTACTGGACGGCGCGCGCCCTGATGCGCCGGAAGGCAACGGCATGAGCGCCGACGCTGCCCGAAAGTGGCTGATGTACGGCTACGCGGCGCTGCTGCTGGCCTTCATCATCCTGCCGCTGCTGATCGTCATACCGATGTCGTTGACCAGTTCAAACGCGCTGGCCTTTCCGACGCCCGGCTATTCGCTGCGCTGGTACGAGGAACTGTGGACGGACCGGCGTTGGCCGAACGCGCTGTGGAATTCGCTGGTCATCGGCCTGTCGACGACGCTGCTCTCCTGCCTGCTTGGCATCCCGGCGGCGATCGGCCTCGCCTGGGGCAATTTTCCGGGCAGGAGGCTGATCTACGCCATCATCGCCGCGCCGCTGGTGGTGCCGGTGGTCATCGTCGGCGTCGCCGCCTTTTCCTTCTTCGCGGCGCTCGGCCTGGTGGGCGGCAAACTGCCCATCGTGCTCACCCATACCGCCATGGCGGTGCCGGTCATGCTGACGACGGTGACCGCCAGTCTTTCGACATTCGACCGCACGCTGGTGCACGCCGCCCAGTCGCTGGGCGCCGGCACGCTGCGCACCTTCTTCAAGGTGATCCTGCCGCTGGTGGCGCCCGGCGTCGTCACCGGCGCGATCATCGCCTTCATCATCTCCTTCGACGAGGTGGTGGTGGCGAGTTTCCTGTCGACCGGCAGCGAACGCACGCTGCCGCGCATGATTTTTTCCGGCGTGCGCGAATCGATCAGCCCGGCCATCGCAGCGGTCGCCGTGCTGCTGATCGCCTTTTCGGCGATCCTGCTGGCATTCAACGCCTGGCTGCAAGCCCGCGCCCAGCGCCTGCGAATGAGGACCGCCACGTAGGGAGCGTGTCCTCCAGGCAGGTTGAAGGTGCGGTCAAAGCCGAAGGCCGGCGTAGCCGGGAAAAATGCAGCCGGCATTTGTCGGGATGCGCAAGGTCGACTACACCGGGACCGACAGGACTGCGGACCGTCCGGCCGTGGTTCTCCCCCATCAACCCGACCGCAAGCGTGACCATGATCGACAAAAACCCTTCCCAGCATCAGGATCCGACCGCTAAATCGTCCGTGGTCCGCCTCGAAATCGACGGCGATCTCGCCTTCATCGTCATCGACAACCCGCCGGTCAATGCGAGTTCCGTCGCTGTCCGGTCCGGCCTGCTGGAAGCGATCCAGCATGTATCGGCCGCCCCTGGCATCAAGGCGGGCATCATCATCGGGGCGGGAAGCACCTTTGTTGCCGGCGCCGACATCAAGGAGTTCGGCCGGCCGCCTGCGCCGCCGGAACTGCCCACGGTTCTCGCCGCCATCGAAGCCTGCCCCAAGTCGGTTGCCGCGGCCATTCACGGAGCGGCCCTTGGCGGCGGCCTGGAACTCGCGCTCGCCTGCGATGCCCGCATCGCGCTTGCCGACACCATCGTCGGCCTGCCCGAAGTGACGCTCGGCATCATCCCCGGCGCCGGCGGCACGCAAAGGCTGCCCCGCCTGACCGGCATCGCCACGGCGTTGGACCTCGTCACCTCCGGCCGCCGCATCGGCGCCCGCGAAGCGGCAAAACTCGGCATCATCGACCATGTGGTCGATGGAAAATCCCTGCACGACGGCGCGGCGGAATTCGTCCGCACGCTCCCCGGCAAGCGGATCGTGGCAGACCTCGTCGTTCCGCCGGAGACCGATGAGGCCATAGCGCAGGCCGAGCAGAGCGCGCTGAAATCGGGACGCGGACGCGAGGCGGTCAGCGAGGCGGTCAAGGCCGTGAAGAGCGCAGCGACGCTGCCGGTACGCGAGGCGCTGGCGCAGGAACGCGCGGCCTTCCAGCAGCTGCGCGACAGCGAGGAAGCGGCAGCACTCCGCTACAATTTCTTCGCCGAGCGGCAGGCGGGAAAACTCGACGGCAATGCAAAACCCCTGCCGGTCAAAACCGTAGGCATCGTCGGCGCCGGCACGATGGGCGCGGGCATTGCCGCCGTCTGCGCCGCGGCCGGCCTCGACGTCATCCTGGTCGACGCCAATGCGGCGGCGCTCGAAGCCGGCAAGGGGCGCGTATCGACGGCCCTGACTGACCTGCATCGTGTTGGAAAGCTGAAAGTCCCATCGGCCGAAGACGCTGCCGCGCATGTCACCTATGCCGGCGATATCGCCGCGCTTACCGGCGTCGATCTGGTCATCGAGGCGGTGTTCGAGGATCTGCGGATCAAGACCGACGTGCTGGAGCGTCTTGCGGCGACGGTCCGCGCGGACGCCGTCATTGCCACCAACACCTCCTATCTCGACCTCGACCAACTGGCCGAAGCGACGAGCCGGCCTCACGACGTCATCGGCCTGCATTTCTTCGCGCCCGTGCACCGCATGCGCCTGCTCGAAGTGGTGCGCGGCGCAAAAAGCGATCCGGCGGCGCTGGCGACCGGCGTCTCATTGGCAAAAACCATCGGCAAGCTGCCGGTCGTAGCCGGCGTGTGCGAGGGTTTCATCGGCAATCGCATCTACGCGAAATACCGCGCGCAGTGCGAATACATGCTGGAGGAAGGCGCTCTGCCGCAGGACCTCGACGCGGTCATGGAGGATTTCGGCTTCGCCATGGGACCGTTCGCGGTCTCCGACCTGTCCGGCCTCGACATCGCCTGGGCGACGCGCAAACGGAAAGCCGCCAGCCGTGACCCGCGCGAGCGCTATGTCGGCATAGCCGACCGGATCTGCGAGATGGGTCGGCTCGGCCGCAAGACCGGCGCCGGCTGGTACGATTATTCCGCCGGGTCAGGCCGAGGCGCAGTCGACCCGATCGTCACCGAACTCGTCCGCGCCGAAGCCCGGAAACAGGGTCGGCCGCAAAAAATCTTCGCCAAGGCGGAGATGCAGGGCCGCGTGCTCGGCGCAATCGTCAACGAGGCGGCCCTTTTGCTCGGCGAAGGCATCGCACGTTCGGCGGCCGAGATCGACCTCGTGCTGGTCAACGGTTTCGGTTTCTCGAAATTTCGCGGCGGACCCGTCTTCCAGGCCTCGCGAAAAACTTCTTCGGAAATCGACGCCATGGTCGACGCCGCCGGCCAGGCAACCGGCTTCGGCTTCCGGCGCGGCGACGTGGCGGCGCTGCTGGCCGATATCGCCGGCTGAGCCGCCAGGTCATTTGCCTTGACCGTCGGCGCCGCCCCTCATCCGCCCTTCGGGCACCTTCTCCCCGTGAACGGGGAGAAGGAGGTTGGCCGCAACGTTGCCGCTTGTCCCTTCTCCCCGTCCTTCACGGGGA
>NZ_JBIRCY010000072.1:0-34884 GCF_044326205.1 Mesorhizobium sp. IMUNJ 23232 | reverse complement strand
TAACGGACAAAGTCTTGCTTCGACAGGGCGACGGCGAGGCCGAGGCGGCGCATGGCGGCCACCGTGTCGGAAATTTTTGGTTTCGGTTTTCGCGGGCGAAACGGCGGCAGCGTCACCACGATACCTTGCGCCGCCGCGATGATCAGCCGCCGCGCGGCGGATTCGGCGGGGCGCAGCAGCAGCAGAATGGCACGGTAGAGATGGCGCGGCAGGCAAAGCGCCGGAGACGGCTTTTTTCTCCCCGTCTTTCCCGCCCGTCCCGGTCTCGGAGCGACGGCGGCATCCCCAAGCACCAGCGACAGCGGCCTGCCAAACCCCATCTCGGCCATGCCGACGAGCATCAACAGGATATGCTTCAGCGCCTGCCGGTATCGCTCGATTGTCGTACTCGCGTCTCCAAACTCCACCGCCAGCTCCTTTCAAACACAGGCGGCAGGGATTGTAGCAGTCATCGGTATCGATGTAAATAATCCTAGGATAATAATCCTAGGAATGTCGTGCTCTCCCGCTCAACACCTTGGAAAAGCTCGACTTTTCGAAGCATGGCGGCCTAACCCGCTAGCTACCTGACTGGACGCTGGCTTGGCCCCGAAAAAATGTCATGCTTGGAAAAGCAAGTGGAATCAGAGGTTTGGCTGCAAGCTCGGATGGGCCCCATCTTGATCCAGACCCATTCCGATTGGACTCTTCGCCCGGACATCGACCGGCACGGGTAACCGTGCCATCGTCCTACAGGTCCGCATAGATTTCGATTATGTTGCCATCGGGATCCCGGAAGTAGCTGGTCCGGTGACCCCAGGACTGGTCGGTCGGTTCGCCGACCGCGGCCACGCCGCGCTCGCGCAATAGTTCCGTGCATTGATCGACCGCCTCTTTGGGAACTCTAAACGCCAGCATCGCCGAGAGCGCGCCCTGCGGGGTTTCGGGATCGTCAAACATCAGGCCACGCTCGGTCAGCGCGAGGATGCAGGAGCCGACGCGATACTCGATCCAGGCAGGACCGAGCGTACGATTGACCTCGAACTCCAAGGTTTCGCCGTAGAAACGGCGCATGGCCGGCATGTCTCTGGCGAAGAGGACTGTATAGTCGAGATGCCGTATCTGCTTAAGTGGCGACATAGCCGGTTCTCCATCCAGTTGGGGAAGAGGTCGCACGAACGCTGGGGAAGGCCTTGACGCTAGGTACAGTGCACTGCCTAGAAAGAAGGTGCGACGTCTCATTCCCGCGTTTCCGATTGCTCGCACGAATGTTTTGTGCCAAATCGATGCTAGGTAAAAGATGCAGACTTAAACTAGTACAAGAACTAATAGCTTCGCAGGGCTTGCTGATCAGATGCGAGATGTTCTGAAGAGTCCATCGGCCACGGCCGACCAAGAGCGCCGCAGGGAACTGGCGCAGTTCCTTCGCAGTGCCCGCGAGATGCTTGACCCAGCCACGGCCGGAGCGCCGGTCAATCCCCGGCGTCGGGCGCGTGGTTGGCTGCGCGAAGAGGTAGCCTTCGCCGCTGGCATCAGCTCGACCTGGTATATGTGGATGGAACAGGCGCGACCGATCCGCATCTCGCCGCGGGCGCTCGAAGGCCTTTCTCGAGCATTGAAGCTTGACGCGGTAAAGCGGGCTTACCTCTACCGCCTGGCGCGACCCGACCTTGATGCCGGGCCTGGGCCGGAGGCGCAACCAATGCCCAGCACTACGCTCCAGAGCATGGTACGCCGGCTCTCGCCGCATCCGGCATATGTGCTGGACGCGCGTTGGAACGTTGTTTTTTGGAACGATGCAGCCGATTTTCTGTTCGGCAGCTTTCCAGCAGATACACGCGACACCAACCTGATTTGGCGGCTGTTCTGCGATCGCGCGTGGCGCCGGCTTTTCGTGGATTGGGCGTTGGTCGCAGCGTCTGCGGCAGGGCAATTCCGCTCTGCGACCGCCGATCTGGTCGGTGATGATGAACATCAGGAACTGGTTGAGGCGCTCTCAGCGGAAAGTCAGGAATTCGCTGCGATGTGGCGCACGCGAACGCTCGCCGAGTCCCCGAGCTGGACAAAGCGGTTCGACCACTCACAGGCTGGACGTGTTGCCCTCGACTACCAAAACCTGCAGCCGTCAGGTGTCGATGCCGGATTCCGGCTGTCGCTCTACACGCCCGCAACCGATGCGGACGCCGCACGGTTCGTGTCAGCGCTGATGAGTCGGCCTCTAGCCGCTGAATAGTGATGGGCCCCCGGCATAGCCGGGGGCCCATCATGTCAAAAGATGAAGTCGGTATTGTCCAGCACCTTGTGCCCGTCGATCAGAAGACAGAATAGGTTATTTTCGACGGGTGCGACGATACGGGTATACTGGCCGTAATGGTCGAAATCCAAGTCGCCAAAGGATAGATTAAACGCGCTGAGGTCGATCCGGTCACCGGCGCCGTAATCGTTGATGAAGTCGAACGACGCGAAGTAGTTGCTGTCAGCGATGTCGCGGTAAACGAACGTATCGCTGCCAGATCCACCCCATAGGGAGTCACTGCCGCTACCGCCGATGAGCACGTCCGGCCCACCGAGACCATGGATTTCGTCATGCCCATTGCCGCCTTCGATGACATTTGCGCCCACGTTTCCCTTGAGCACATCCTTGTACGCAGACCCCAACAGGTTCTCAAAGCCGTCGACTATGTCGCCGGACGCCCAGCCGCCGCTCACGGCGTTGGCGTTCAGGTCGACTTGGACGCCGCCGGTCGAAGAAGACTGGTAGCTTAGTGTGTCGACACCTACACCGCCCGAGAGGCGGTTCCCGCCGGACCCGGATGAGATGAAGTCGTTGCCGTTGTCGCCGAAGAGGGCGCTGGTGGCTGAGGCGTAGAGTTCGTCCGCGCGCGTCGACCCTTTCACCGCTTCGATGTTCACGAGGGTGTCGAGCGATGCTGGAATGCCAACCCCGGCGGCCGGCACATAGACGGTGCCGGTGATGAGGTTGGCGATCACGCCGACGCCAGACTCGATGTACGAGGCGGTGTCATATCCGCCCGCACCACCATTGATCGTGTCACTGCCGTATCCACCGACGAGAACGTCGTCACCTGTCCCGCCGCTCAACTGGTCATCGCCATTGCCGCCGCGCAGCACATCATTGTGATCGCCGCCCACAAGCGTGTCGTCACCGGCGCCGCCGTCGAGCGTATCTTCGCCAGCTCCGCCCTCCAGCATGTCGGTTCCCTTGCCGCCGATCAGGATGTCATTCCCGCCGCGGCCAAAGAGCCAGTCATCCCCAAGACCGCCGTCGAGCCAGTCGTTGCCGAGCCCCCCGTCCAGGAGATCCTTTCCGGAGAAGCCGAAAATCTTGTCGGCATCGGGAGTACCGATCAGGTCCGCGCCTCCGAGCGCGGTACGGTCATTCCCGTTCGTTCCTATGATAATAGCCATGTCAAAACCATCCTTTTTGTCGCGCCAATTCGGGCGGACGGGCCGTATCGCTCGAAGGCCGCGCGGAAAGGAGGATCAAACTTACACTAGTAGACGAACTACTAGCTCACGCCCCTAGGCGGTGAGTTGCTCGTCGGTCGCCGGCTAGCACCCCTGGTGTAAGCTTTAGAAGAGTTATCCATAAGTACTGACTGGGGACTGAGGTTTGGAGACGCCAGGTTCGAGGCTGAACCCGTGTCGGCGAAGTCGCCCGGCCGGGACATCCTCGTCCTGCACGACGATATCCAATTGTGTAGCCCGGCCATCCGTTGGTGAAGCCGGCCGCCTTAGCTCGCCAGCCCTTCCTTCAACTGGCGCCAGGCGTTGCCGGCGACGGCGTCGAGCACGTCTTTCGGCGCGGCGCTGACGATGGCGCAGCCGAAACCTTCGTCCAGCCAGTAGATGGCGGTGGGGCCGCCGTCGCCCTGGGCGTAGGTGCCTTTCGCCTTCATCTTCGGCTCCGGCGTCAGGTAGATCGACACCTGGTTGCCGTTGGGGTCCTTGTAGACCAGCAGCGCCGCCGCCGCGTGGCCGGCGGGCAGGATGCGGCCGCCAAGCAGTTCAAAACCCTGCGCCGACAGGTCGGGCACCACCAGTTTCAGGCCGGTGCGCTTCGACAGCCAGTTTTGCAGATAGTCCCGGTCGTTGCCTTCGACTTCGACGGCATGGGATTGCCCGACGGCGTAGGTGACGTAGGCGCCGATGGCGCTGTCTGCGAGGCGGTCGGCGGGCATCTGCGCGTCCCCGGCGGATCCGATCGCGGCGAAATAGCCGACGGCGCCGCCGACCACGAAGATCAGCGCGGCGGCAGCGGCCTGGCGCCACCAGGCGGAGCCGGCGGCGGGCCGCACCTGCGCTTTCTCTCCGGTAACGATTGCTGCCAGACGCGCGGGCATCGGCTCGTCGGCAATGCCCGAAAGCGCGCCGCGGATCAGGGCCAGATCATCGGAATAACGGCCGGCGCGCGCCTTCATGTCGGGGTTGGCGTCGAGCCAGGACTGGTAGAGCGCGCGCTCGTCGTCCGGCAGCTCGGCGTCGAGCGCCAGATGGATGTCGCGGTCGGAAAAGTCGCGGGCGCTCATCGGTCGACCACCCGGATGGCGCGGCGGCGGGCGCCGTCGTCGAGAAGCGCGCGAAGATCGTCGCGGCCGCGGGCGATGCGCGACATCAGCGTGCCGGCCGGCACGCCCAGGATGGTCGAGGCTTCGGCATAGGAAAAGCCCTCGACGGAGACCATGAGGATCGCGGCGCGGCGCTCCGGGCTGATGGTTTGCAGCGCCTGCAGCACTTCGCGCGAGCCCGCATCTTCGGACTGCTCGGCAGGGACCGCCATCGCCTCGAAACCGTCGAGCGGCAGCATGGCGGACTCGCCGCGCCTTTTGTCCTTCCGCATCTGGTCGACGAAGATGTGATGCATGATGGTGAAGAGCCATTTGCGCGGGCTTTCGCCGGTGCGCCAGTTGTCGAGATGGGCCAGCGCGCGCTCGAGACAGTCCTGGACGAGATCGTCCGCCCGGTCGCGGTCGCGCAGCAGCGCGCGTGCGTAGCGCCTCAGCCGCGGGATCTCCTCCAGGATCGCTCTTCGTCTGTCGTCCATACGCGACGCTCGCACCGCCCGTTCCGCCGCCGTCAAACCCCAATTCGCATCCCAGCGCAAGCCCACGCTTTGGCCTGCCAACTGCGGACCGGGTGCTGCCATTGGTGTGAACGTTGCATGGGTGCGGTTTCTTCCCTGAATTTATTTGGGAAATCGGGTGAGGCGGCGAAGGGTGCGTTCGGCGGACGTCAGGTGACGCCACGGATATCGCACGTGACCCCTCCACCACGCTTCGCGTTGTCGTCCTACGGACCCCCCGCTTCGCGGAGGAGGAACCGCGGCCTCACCGCCGCATTGCGGCCGCCAGCACCTTGAAGATGCGCTGGTCTCCCGACTGCGCCACGTTGAAGCGCAAAAAACCGTTGGCGGTGCGCGACAGGCTGAAGGCGTTGCCGGGGGCCAGTACGACGTTGTCTGCCAGGGCGCGGCGGGCGATGTCGGCGGCATCCAGGCCCTCGGGCAGGCGGCACCAGAGGAACATGCCGGCGCGCGGCTCGTGCCAGGGGGTGATGCCGAGTTCCGCCAGGCGGGCCGTCGTCTCGGCCATCGCGCGGGAGAGGGGCGAGCGCAGCGCCTCCATGTGCTTGCGGTAGCTGCCGTCGCCGAGCAGTTTCAGCACCAGTTGCGACGACAGCCGGCCGCCGCCGAAGGACATGGCGATCTTCAGGTCGGTCAGCCCGTCGATCCAGTCGCGCGGGGCGGCGATGAAACCGCAGCGCACCGAGGCGGACAGCGTTTTTGAAAAACTGCCGATCTGGACGACGCGGCTCAGCCCGTCGAAGGCCGCCAGGCGCGGCGCCGGGCTGATCTCGAAATCGGCGAAGATGTCGTCCTCGATGATGGTCAATCCCGCCTGGTCCGCGAGTTTCAGCAGGCGGTGGGCGACGGCGGCGGAGAGGGTCGCGCCCGTCGGGTTCTGCAGCGCGGAGTTGGTGATGTAGAGGCGCGGCCGGTGTTCGGCGAGCGCTTGCGCAAAAAGCGTCATGTCCGGCCCGGAGGGCGTGTAGGGAACGCTGACGATGTTTGCCCGGTGCGCCCGCAGCAGCGCATGGAAATTGAAATAACAGGGGTCGTCGACCAGAACCGTGTCGCCGGGCTCGAGCAGGAAGCGGCAGAGCAGGTCGATGGCTTGCGTGCCGGATTCGGTCAAGACGATCTGGTCGGGCGAGGCCTCGACGCCGTGCCCGCTCAGGCGCCGGGCCAGCAATTGGCGGAGCGGCGCGAGGCCGAGGGGCGTGCCGTAGTCGGTCAGCACCGCGTCGTCGGCGCGGGCAAGCGACCGCAGCGCCCGGCGCAACCCCTCTTCCGGCATCCACGAGGCCGGCAGCCAGCCGCAGCCGGGTTTCAGCACCTCGTCGCCCGCCTCCAACGACTGGCGCGATATCCACAGCGGATCGACCTCGCGGTCCAGACGGGGGCCGATCTCGGCCAGCGAGAGCGGCGCCAGCGGACTGGAGACGTAGAAGCCCGAACCCGGCCGCGAGCGGATGACGCCTTCCGCCGCCAGCCGCTCATAGGCATCGACGATCGTTGAGGTGGAGACCTGCATGGTTTTGGCGAAGGCGCGTATGGAGGGCAGCTTTGCCTCCGGCGTCAGGCCGCGGGCCGCGATGCGCTGGCGGATGGTCGCCATGACGGAGCCGACCAGCGTGCCGTCCTTGCCGTCGGGGGTGAGGCGATGATCCATCCGTACTGCCGTTGTATCCCTAACAGTTTTGCCAAACTGTAATGCATTGTCTCTGGCAAGGCCAGCCGACGCCGCGCAAAAGGGCCGCGCCTGCCCGCGATCGGCGCGGCCCTTCGGCGATTGCCGTCGGCAGACGCGGAAGCAAATGGAGAATTTGGTGGACAGGATGACGGGCGGCTGGATCAGCGGGTTTATCGGCGTGCTGATCTTCAGCGGATCGTTGCCGGCGACTCGTGTGGCGGTCATGGATTTCGATCCGGTGTTCCTGACCGTGGCGCGGGCGGCCATCGCCGGGCTGCTCGGCCTCGCGCTGCTCTTGATGTTTCGCGAAAAACGCCCGGCGCGTGGCGATCTGGCGTCGCTGGCCATCGTCGCCTTCGGCGTCGTCGTGGGGTTCCCGCTGCTGACGGCGCTGGCGCTGAAGCACGTCACCTCGGCGCATTCCATCGTCTTCATCGGCCTGCTGCCGCTGGCGACGGCGATCTTCGCGGTGCTACGCGGCGGCGAGCGGCCGCGCCCGGCGTTCTGGCTGTTCTCGTGCCTGGGCAGCGCATTGGTCGCCGGCTTTGCCCTGTCGCAAGGGGTCAGCGCATCGCCGGTCGGCGATCTGCTGATGCTGGCGGCGGTCGTCGTCTGCGGTCTCGGTTATGCCGAAGGCGCAAAGCTGTCGCGGCGGCTCGGCGGCTGGCAAGTGATCTCGTGGGCGCTGGTGATGTCGCTGCCGGTCATGCTGGCGGTGGCGGTCGGCACCATGCCGCCGTCGCTCACGGGCATAGGCGGGCCGGCCTGGGCGGGTCTCGCCTATGTCTCCCTGTTCAGCATGCTGATCGGCTTTATCTTCTGGTATCGCGGGCTGGCGCTGGGCGGCATCGCCGCCGTCGGGCAGTTGCAACTGCTCCAGCCGTTCTTCGGGCTGGCGCTTGCGGCGAGCCTGCTCGGTGAACAGGTGAGCGGGGTGATGCTTGTCGTCACCGTCGGCGTGGTGCTGTGCGTTGCGGGAGCAAGGAAGTTCGCGAAGTAATTTGCGCCGGAATGGCCATTGAAGGATTTGGCGGCGACGAGCCTGCCGGTCCGAAAACAATGGCCAGCATCTCGAAAACGCTCAAGGCACTCTCTCGACCCTAGCGGTCACCGCCAAGGCGGTGTCCTGTACGCCTCTGCCGAGGAGATGCGCCGCCGAGCGCCAGGCATGATGCGCGATCCTGTCAAGCCGCCCGGCAGCCTCGATCCGCGCGAAGGCATCCGCGGCGGCGAGTTGTCCCGACGCAACGGAGGCAAGGGTCGCGGCGCGGTGGTTCCGCTGCAGGTCGTCGAGTTCCCTCGCCGCGCCCTCCCCGTCGGCGAGTGCTGCGGCAATCTCGGGCGAAATGCTCCAGCCGATGGGCGCTGCCTGCGCGCTAAGCGCGGATTCCGTTGTGATCGAGCGGCCAACGGCCTGGACGGCGCGCATGGCGCGCCCGCACAGTTCGGCGGTGCGACGGTCGAGGGGGGCGTCGGCGGTCTGTTGGGGGAACTCGCCGTTCGCCAGGACGTCCACCAGGCGCGAGGTGTGATCGAGCGCGTGCAATATGCTGGTCAGGCGCAGCCGCTCCGCCTCCGTCTCGGGATGCTCCTTCAATTCGGACAGGAAGTCACGCGCTTCCGCAAGCGCGACGACCGCTTCTGTCGTGTCCCGCGCGGCGGCCGCCCCGCCGCTGTCCGAAAGCGCGGCGGAAACCGAGGCGGCATTTGTCGCAAGGACGTCCGCCAGGACGCGCCGCACGGTCTCGACCGCGATCACCGGGCTGGCGAGCACGCTCGGATCGAGCGCGCGCTGCAGCGGCGTCTGCCGCGACGGCAGCAGCCGCTCGACGACGCGGGTGAACCATTGCGTCGCCGGAAGGAGCACTGCGACTCCGACGACGTTGTAGGCCGTGTGATAGGCAGCAAGCAGCGTCATCCCGTCGACCGACGCGGAGAAGTTTTGCATCAGTGTGGCCGTGAACGGGAAGGCGACGATCGCAATCAGCGCCGCTATGAGCTTGAACAGGACATAGGCGAGAGCGAGGCGCTTGGCCGTGGTGCTGGCGCCGATTGCGGCCAGTGCGGAACTCGTCGCCGTGCCGATGTTCTGACCGATGATCAGGGCCATGCCCTGCTCCAGGCTCACCGCGCCCGCGAAGAAAGCCGAAATGGTGACGGCGATCGCGGCGGTCGATGACTGCATGACCGCGGTCATCGCCAAGCCGATGGCGATCAGCGTCATGAGCCCGACGAAGCCCGCGCTCCAGCCGACCCCCGGCGCGCCGAGCACCGCGGGCAAGTCGGAAGGATGGAGGCTTTCGGCAAGGCCGCCCATGCCCTGCTGCAGCGTCGTCAGCCCGTAGAGCACCAGCGCGAAACCAGCGAGCGCGCCGCCCGCCGCCGCGATCCGCCCGCCGCCCAGCAGCTTCGCCAGCGCGCCTACGAAGATCAGCGGCAGTGCGTAAGCCGAGAGCGAGACACGCACGCCGATCAGCGCCACCAGCCAGGCCGTGCCGGTCGTGCCGACATTGGCGCCGAAGACGAGGCCGAGCCCTTGTGGAAAAGTCAGAAGCCCGGCGTTGACGAGGCCGATCGTCGTCATCGTCACCGCGCTCGATGACTGCACCAGCAGCGTGACGATGGCGCCCCAGAAGGCTCCCGAAAGCGGCGTGGCCGCCGCGGCGCCCAGCGCGGTGCGCAAGGCCGATCCCGCCAACGCCTTCAGGCCGTCGGTCATGACGGTCATGCCGAGAAGGAAAAGTCCGACGCCGCCGAGAATGGCAATTGCTGTCGACATGCGCGTCTCATCCCCTCCGCGCCTTGGCCCTGAACTTGTCGGGTTGCGGCGCCAGCCGACCCTAGGCTGTAAGCTTTCCCGCTGCAATGACACTCCCGATGTTCGGAACGAGTCGAGGCGTGGGTTCAATCAGGGAGCAATCGGCGGGACGAGTAGGCGTGGGGAGGCGCGCAGCCACACAATGCCGTCCGGCAGGACCACCGGCCACTGAAGCTCTCCTTTTCCATCAATCAAACTGAACTATCGGTCGAATCTATTCATTCGGATGAGGGACAAAACTCGTCTAGGTTGCCGGCGATCTGGAGGAACCCTCATGACGTCGACGACCGCCGCAGCACCTTCGCGCCCGTTTCCCTGGCTGATCATCGCCTGCGGCTGCATCATCGCGGCACTGACTTTCGGACCGCGCTCGGCGATGGGCTTCTTCCAACTGCCGATGCTGGCGGAAAAAGGCTGGGACCGTACGACCTTCGGCCTCGCCATGGCGATCCAGAACCTGTTCTGGGGGCTCAGCCTGCCGTTCTTCGGGGCGATCGCCGACCGCTACGGCACATGGCGCGTGCTGGCGGCGGGCGGCATCATCTACGCGGCCGGCCTGGCGCTGATGGCGACGGCTACGACGCCGACCATGCTGCATATCGGCGGCGGCGTGCTGGTCGGCATGGGGGTCGCGGCCGGCTCCTTCTCCATCGTGCTCGCAGCCTTCGCGCGGCACACGCCGCCGGAAATGCGCTCGCTGGTGTTCGGCATCGGCACGGCGGCCGGCTCGGCCGGCATGTTCCTGTTCGCGCCGCTCAGCCAGGGCATGATCGACGCTTTCGGCTGGTCGGACACGCTGGTCTACATGGCCATCGCCATGCTGGTGATCCCCGTGCTGGCGATGCCGCTGGCCGGCAGTTCGCATGCCGCGCAAAAGGCGCAGGCGGCGTTCCAGCAGACGGCCGGCCAGGCGCTGCGCGAGGCGCTCGGCCATTCCAGCTATCTGCTGCTGGTCTCCGGCTTCTTCGTCTGCGGCTTCCAGGTCGCCTTCATCACCGCGCATTTCCCCGCCTATATCGGCGACATCGGCATTCCCGCGCGTTACGCCGTGATTGCACTGGCGCTGATCGGCTTTTTCAACATCATCGGCTCGCTGGCCTCGGGTTTCATCGGCCAGCGTTATCCCAAGCCGAAATTCCTCGTGCTGATCTATCTCGCCCGCTCGGTGGCGGTGACGGCCTTCCTGCTTTTGCCGCAGACGCCGGCTAGCGTCATCGTCTTCGCCATCGTCATGGGGCTGCTGTGGCTGTCCACCGTGCCGCCGACCAATTCGCTGGTGGCGATCATGTTCGGCACGCGCCACCTCGCCATGCTGGGCGGCGTCGTCTTCCTGTCGCACCAGATCGGCTCGTTCCTCGGCGTCTGGCTAGGGGGCTACCTCTACGACCGCTTCGGCACCTACGACCCGGTGTGGTGGCTGGGCGTGGCGCTCGGCATTTTTGCCGCGATCGTGCACTGGCCGATCCGGGAGCAGGCGGTGGAGCGGCCGGGACTGGTGGCGGCGGAGTAGCGTTCCTCGCCCCGATTACGGGGAGAGGATGCCGGCAGGCAGGTGAGGGGCAGCACCAATCCCGCAGATATCCGCGCTGCCCCTCATCCGGCCCTGCGGGCCACCTTCTCCCCGTGAACGGGGAGAAGGGAGGAGCTACTGCGCAGCCGCCCTTGTCAGCAGCCGCTGATAGAACAGCCCTATGCCGATCAGCACTGCGCCGAGACCGATGAAGGACAGCGCGCGCAGCACGCCTTCGAGCTCGGACATGTCGAACAGGAACACTTTTGCCACCGCAATGGCGATCAGCGCGCCGGAGGCGATGCGCATGATGAAGGAGCCGGTGCGCACGCCGGCGACCAGCAGGACCACGCCCATGACCAGCCACAGCGCCGAATAGCTGTAGGTCTCGAGCGGTTCGAGGCCTTTCCAGAAGCCGATGAACTCGCCCTTGAAGATGCGGCGGACAGACAGCGTCGCATAAAGGAAGGCGAGCGCGGCGGCGGCGACGCCGAGCATCATGCCGTACCATTGCGGACGGCGGCCGCGCGCGTACCAGGCCAGCACGGCCGCAGCTATGGCCGGCAGCAGATAGGCCAGGAACAGCAGGTTCAACACCGGGATGGCGCCGGTCGATTCGTCGGTGAACAACGGATTGAGCAGCAGGACATGCTGGAGCCCGATCATCGCCACCGACAGCACGCCGATCAGCAGCGAGCCGTAGCGTAGCACCGAACTCGGCGCGCGCAGGTCGAGCGAGATCAGGATGCCGCCGGCGGCCAGCGCAAGCAGCGAATAGATGGACTGCTCGGCCAGCGTGATTTCGGTCGTGTCCAATATGCCGCCATGCATGGCGTGGCGCACCAGCATGGCGATGGTGAGCAGCGCGAAGAAGATCGCCGAGCCCTGCATGGCGAGGCGCGGCCTGCCGCCGGTGGTGTGCCCAAGCTGCCAGGCTGAGAAAGCGAAGGCCAGCGCCGGAATGCCGTAGCCGGGCAGCAGCGCGTTGAGCACAGGCGTCGTGCCGAGGGCCGCGTCGCCGACGATGGTCGGGTCGATCGCCGCCCGGATCAGCACGACGACGACGGCGGCGACCGACAGCCAGCCCAGAACCGGATAGTTGCGCCAGCGGGTGGCCAGGGCCGGCAAAATGGCGGCGGCTCCGGCGAGGATCGTCGTCGGCGCCGGGCCGAATGCCATGTGGATGGCGGCGACCAGAGCGGCCGCCGCGCCGGCCAGCAGGAAGGAGACCGGCGGGCCGCCGGTGAGCGCCGGCTGCTCGGCGCGGGCAACCAGCTCGCCGCCGGCAGCGAGGATAGCGGCCAGCAGCAGCGCGGCGAAGGCGTAGCGGAAATCGACATCCGGATTGCCGAGCGCCAGCCAAAGCGAACAGGCCGCGACGAACGGCACGATTGCCGCGAATGCCGCCCAGGACATGGCGCCGGACCGCCCGGCGGCGACCAGACGCCGCGCCTGGAACAGGCCGGCGGCGATGAAGACGGCGGAGAGCAGGATGCCGGGATAAAACAGCGCATCGACCGAGGAGACGACGGAAAAACCTTCGACGGCGACGGGCTCGCCCATCATCTCGAAATCGAACGAGCCGGCAAAGCCGATACGCAGATAGACGAGGCCGACCGCTATTCCGGCGCCGAACAGCAGCGGCAGCGCCTCGGCACGCCAAGCGGCCAGCGCCACCATCAACACGAACAGCGCCGTGCCGGCCGGCACGCCGCCGATCGCCTGGAACGTCGGATCGACCATGAGCGCCGACGCGGCGAGCGCGACGAAAAAGGCGGGGATCGCGGCGGGGAAGGCGCGGTAGCCGGCCCTAGCGTCGGGCTCGCTGTCCGGCCACAAAAAGGCGAGGCAGGCCAGCATCACGGCATTGATGAAGAGGACGATCTTCAAATCCACCGGAAACATCTCGGCCATGTAGACGACACACCAGAAGCCGGTGCCGAAGAAGGCGGTGGAGGCGAGGAAACGCCAGCGGCGGATGCGGGCGATGGCGATGGAGGAGACGAGAACGATGGCGAGATAACCGAACAGCGCCCAGGGATTGGGCGCTTCGGTGGCGACCAGGACGGGCGTGACCAGCGAGCCGAGCAGGCCGACGCCGGCCAACGCCTGCCCGTGGATCAGGGCCAGCGCCGTGGTGGCAATGCCGACAATGCCGAGAAGCACGAAGGCCGAAGCAGGCCCGATGAAGCCGTAGATGCTGTGGGCGGCGTAGATCGCACCGAACAGTGTGAAGGCGCCGACGGCGGTGAGGATCGCGGGGATGTAGGCGCCCGTAGCGCCGGGCGCCGGTAAGCTGAAGCCGGTGCGGCGGATGAACTCGCCGGCCGCCATCAGCACAAGGCCGAACAGGCCGGCCAGAACCAGACGGGTGCCGGGCCCGAACCAGCCGGCCTCAATCGAATAGCGGACGAGGAAAATGCCGCCCAGCGCCAGCGCCACGCCGCCGACCCAGACCGCCCAGCGCGTGCCGAGCGCGGTTTCGAGGTCGGGTGTTTTCTGCGTCGCCTTCGGCGGCCTGGCAGGCTCGGCAGCAGGCTCGGTTGCATCCTCGGCAGGGGGCACGACGGCGCGCGCCCCTTCAGCTTCGCCGGGCTCGAACTGATCCGCCCCGACGGCGGCCGAGGCTGCCGAATCGCTTTCGGACAAAGCCCCTGTTCCGGCCTGCCGGGCACGGAAGGCGGCGAGGCCGGGCTGATCGGCCGGCGCCGTATCCTTCTCGCCGACAGGCCCGACCGGCGCAACATCGATACCTTCGACGGCCATCGCTTCGGCGGTCGCCGAAGCAGCGCTTGCCGATACGGAAGAGGATGCGGTGCCTGCGGCAGTTGCGGACGATCTTGTGGCCGCCCTGCCCTCGCCCGGCAGCGACAGGATGAAAGAGCGGAGCGCCTTGATCTCGCGCTCCAGCAGGCCGATGCGCGACTGCTGGCGGGTTGCGACGACGATCAGCGCGACGACGCCGATGACGCTCAGCATGCCGAAAAAACTATCGAACATCGCGGTCCCTCGCCCGCCTGCCGGCCTTCACCGTCCGGCCAGGCTGGCGGCGGGGAAGATGGAGCATGTTTCGGTGCCGAAGGCCAGAAGTTTGCCGGCTTGGTCCTTCAGCGTCGCCTCCGACACCGCCAGCGTGCGGCCGCGATGGACGACGCGGCCCTCGCACACGACCTCGCCGGTCCTCGGCGTGATCGGCCGCAGAAAATTCACCTTGAACTCGGCGGTCGTATAGGCCTCGCCCGCCTCCAGCGTGGTGTGGACGGCGCAGGCGAGCGCCGAATCCATGATGGTCGCCGTCCAGCCGCCATGCACGCCGCCAAGCGGGTTGAGATGGCTTTCGTTGGGCAGGCCGCGGAACACCGACCTGCCCGGCTCGACCGCGGTCAGCGTAAAACTGAGCGTGCCGGCAATCGGCGGCGCGGGATATTCGCCGGCAATCAGCTTTTGGAGCAGCGCAAGACCCGGCTGGCCGGCCAGATCCTCGCGCGGGATCGTGCCCAGGCCCAGTCTCGAAACATGGCCGGGAAACAATTCGACTTCACTCATGCGGCGTGTTCTCCAGGCGCGGGCGCGCCGTTCAGCTTGCGCAGCGCGGCCAAAAAACCGGCGCGCGCCTCGGGTTCGGAAATGCCGCGCGGCTCGTAGACGTGCCGCGCCAGGAAGAAGCCGGTGAGGCGGAAGGCATGATCGATCGCCGCGGGATCGGCGCGACGGGCTGGCGCGGCCAGGAAATCGGGCAGCACCAGCAGCTTGTCGCGCCACGGCGCGCCGGCCTCGCGCGACACGGCGCGGCCGGATTTCGGCGAGACGTAGACGAGATCGGTGCGCGCGCCCGTCGCGGCGCATTCCGAGAGATCGAGGCCAAAACCCAGTTCCTCCAGCACCATCAGCTCGAACCGCGCCACCAGTTCGCCGGCGAGCAGCGGTTCGTCGAGATGGCAGATCAGCAGCGCCAGCGTCTCGTAGAGCGCCGGATGCACGTCGCGCTCCGGCATCAGGCGCAGATGCGCGGCGATGGTTTGCAGGCCGAAGACGGCGACGGCGCTGTCGAACAGGCGCGCGGCGTTGAGCTCGATGGCTTCGGCCTGGAAGGTGCCGAGATGCTCGTCGAGGCGCGCCCGCCAGACGAGCTCGACCTGGTTTCCCGCCTGCAGCACCGGCTGCTGCTTGCGCGAGCGCCCGCCGCGCACCATGCCGAGATGGCGGCCATGAGCGCGCGTCATCACTTCGAGGATGATCGACGTCTCGCCGTGCCGGCGGGTGCCGAGGATTATGCCTTCGTCGCGCCATTCCATGCGGCGCAGAGTTTCACGGAAACAGCGGCGAGATCAAGGAGGGGGATCGAGGAGCCGGCAACCTTGCGCCGCCCACCGATTGCCAACCGCTTCGCCGATTCCGCCCGCCCCCAAGTCGACCTCATGATCCCTGAAGTGAATGTTCACCCCTGTGTCGATGATGACATATTTCAGCCTGACGTATTCTTTGCGCGGCAGGATGGCGTGGCGGCGAGCACAGGTATATAATATCTCGAATACTTATAGGGCCAGGGAGGTTGTCATGACATCTTGGGAGATCAAGGGACGCGAACTCGTCAATTGCACTTGCGAGTATGGTTGCAACTGCCAGTTTAATGCGCTGCCCGACAAGGGCCATTGCTATGCTGCGGCGGGCATTCAGATCGATGAGGGCCATCACGGCGAGACCCGTCTCGACGGTCTCAGGATCGCCGCGATCTTCAAATGGCCCGGCCCGATCCACGAAGGCAATGGCGAATGCATCGCCTTCGTCGACGAGAAGGCGACCGACCGGCAGCGCGAGGCGCTGCTGCGCATCATGTCGGGCCAGGACACCGACCCGTTCGCGACGATGTTCGCCGTTTTCGCCACCACCGTGACCAAAGTGAACGAGCCTGTCTTCACCAGGATCGATCTTGAACTCGATATCGACGGCCGCAGGGGCCGCATCTTCGTCAAGGATTATATCGATACGGTCGGCGAGCCGATTCGCAACAAGGTGACGGGCGCCGAATCGCGCGCTCAGATCGTGTTGCCGAACGGCTTCGAATATGCCGTCGCCGAGATCGGCAGCGCTTCGAGCAGGACCAGCGGGCCGGTTCAGTTCGACACCAAGGACACTTACGCCCAGTTCGCGCGGCTGCATCTCAACAATCACGGGGTCGTGCGCGCCTGACGCGCTGCATGGACGGCCCCCTCGAACGCCTGCTCAGACGCGACCGTCTCGTCACGGTCGCGGGGCTGGCGGTGCTGTGCGTGCTGGCATGGCTCTATATCGTCACAGGCGCCGGGCTCGGCATGAATGCGTGGGAGATGACGAAGCTCGCGCTGTTCCCCCACCAGCAGGCCGCAGGCACCGATATGCCGGGGATGGACATGTCCGGCATGGAAATGTCCGGGATGGATATGCCTGGCATGGACATGGGCGCGATGGCGACGGAGGCGCAGGCCTGGGGACCCACGATCTGGACGCTGATGATCGCCATGTGGTGGATCATGATGATCGCCATGATGTCGCCGAGCGCCGCGCCGACCGTCCTGCTCTATGCGCGCGTGCATCGCCATGCGCTTACCGAGCGTCAGAGCCAGGACGGCCTCGCCCCGACCGGCGTATTCGTGGCAGGCTACCTTCTGGTCTGGCTGGGGTTCTCCGTCGCGGCGGCCGTTCTGTACTGGGTGCTGGAACGCGGCGAAATCGTCTCGGCGACGACGATGGGTTCGGGGAGCCGCTGGCTTTCGGCAATCGTGCTTATCACTGCGGGCCTCTATCAGCTCTCGCCACTCAAGAACGCCTGCCTGTCGCATTGCCGGGCGCCGGCGGCGTTCCTTTCCCGCCACTGGCGTCCGCACGCGCTCGGCGCGCTGCGTCTGGGCGCCCTGCACGGAGCCTTTTGCGTCGGATGCTGCTGGATGCTGATGGCGCTGCTGTTCGTCGGCGGCGTGATGAACTTGGCGTGGATTGCCGCGCTGGCCGTTCTGGTGCTGGTTGAAAAGCTGTTTTCCGCCGGCCAGTGGGTCGGCCGCGCGGCCGGCATCGCGCTGATCATATGGGGCGGCGCGACGCTGCTGGTATGACAGAAAGATCGACGTCTCGCCGTGGCGACGGATGCCGAGGATTGCGCCTTCGTCGCGCCATTTCATGCGGTGGAGACTTTCACTGAGAGAGCGGCGAGATCAAGGGATGCCGAGGTGGCTCCAACCGCATTGCAGAGCCGGCATTGCCCCTGAACCGACGTCCACGCTCCGTGGCCGAATGACGGCTTCGCCCACCCGCGCGCGGATGTCAGGTCTAGCTCCCGAGGGAGATCAGTTGACGAAACTCCTTGGGGCCGAGCCCCGTAGCCTTGCGGAGCGCTCGGGCGAAGTGGGCCGGCGCCGAATAGCCCAACAAACCTGAGATTTGGGTCACCGATGCATCGGAGTGGCGCAACAGTTCGAGCGCCCTTTGGCTTCGCACGAGGTTCGCCAATGTCCTGAAGTCCGTACCCTCGCGATTGAGCTCGCGCTGGAGCGTTCGGACGCTTGTGTCGAGAGATCGCGCGGCGCTTTCGATCGATACCTTGCCCGCAAGCACCTGGGACCAGATCTGTTCGGCAAGAACGTCGCTGAGACCGGTCAGTTTCCGACAGTCCACACGCGCCCGAGCGAGATCGTCGACCGTGATGAAGGCGGGTTCGTCACGCAGATGTCGACCGGCTTTGAGCCACGCGGCGTCGAGACAGACCGTCACGGTCGGCTTCTCGAAAAGAACCGGGCAGCCGAATACGTCGTCGAAGAGGCCGGACCGGCGCGGCTTCGGAAGGTCGAGCTCGACGCATCGCAGCGGCGGACGGGCGGGAAGGAAGGACCGGCAGAGGTTCACCACGACACCGGCCGCGCCGCAGGCGACCTGCGCATAACCGCCAAGTCCTTTTGCGGCGCTGGTGTAGCTCAGGCGCGCCTGCCCACCAATGACGCTCAGCGATAGGGAGTCGCCCCTGCTGTGAAAACCGATCGTGGCAGCGGCCCGCTGGATTGCATCGCCCAGGGTGGATGCGCCGAGGACATACTCGCCCCAGCAGCCATAGCTCGCGATCGTCAAATGGGGCGCCAGCATCAGCCCAAAATATTCTTCGCCCGTCAGTCTGGCGACGGAGTCGACGAAGGCGCTCATCGTAAGATGCGGGATGAAGCAGTCCTGATCTTCGATCGCCTCGATGTCGAGCATCGCCGCCCGATTGGCTTGCCTGAGCAGCTTGTCGCCAAAGGCAGCGCGGACGAAACCGGGGACGCCCGCAAGAGCGGTCACCGAAATGACGGGCACCGAATCGAACCTGGAACTGGTCGGGAGCTTGCGGAGCGTTGGCGCAAAATGGTTCGTCTGGAACATCGGGCGTCATGTACACTGCTTCATGCCGCAAGGTAAGGTTGCGCTTCGATCGCAAGCTTGTCTTGCCGGCTTAACGCGGTCCACTAAGGATTTCCTGTCGGATTTGTTTCCACGCAGATCTTGAACGACGATCCGAACAGAATGGAGAGGGTAAACGTATGACATCAAAATATCTGGCCAGTTTCATGCTCATGACCGGGCTGGCGACGGCCGTCGGTTCCGGCACTGCAAACGCGCTGACCGTCGATGAAGCAAGGTCGATCGCGACGGATGCCTACGTCTACGGCTATTCGCTGATCACCACCGAGGTGACGCGGGTGCAGATGACCAGCGTCGACAAGGTGGAGGGTCTGCGCGGGCCGATGGGGCATTTCATTAACGTCGAGCGCTATCCGCCGGCCGACTATCGCGGCGTGTCCGCGCCGAACGCCGATACGCTCTATTCGGCGGCATGGCTCGACCTCGGCGACGAGCCCTGGGTCCTGTCCTATCCGGACATGGGCGAGCGCTACTTCCTCTTTCCGATGTACAGTCTCTGGATGCCGGTCATCCATTCCGGCGGCAGCCGCACCACTGGCGAGAAGGCGCACAAATTCCTGCTCACCGGCCCGGGCTGGAGCGGCGAGGTCCCGGAAGGGATGACGCGAGTCGAGGTGCCGACCCGCTACATGCTAACGCTGGCCCGCACCTACGCCGACGGCACCGAGGCCGACTATGAGGCGGTGAACGCGCTGCAAGCGCAGTACGACATCCGCCCGCTGTCGGCAGAGGGCAAGGCTGACTACACCTATGTCGCGCCACCGTTCAATCCTGATCCCGGTTTTTCGCTGACGGACAAGCCGCAGGAGGTGATCCTCGGCTTCGGAACCGAAGGCTATTTCGACCGCCTGGCCGAGTTGATGTGCAAGACCGCGCCGCCGGCCGCCGAGGATGCGCCTATGCTGGCGGAAATGGCGAAGATCGGCATCGAGCCATGCAAGGACTTCGACCTCGCCGCGCTCGGCCCCGACGCTGCGGCGGCGCTCGAAACACTGCCGCAGGACGCGCTGAAGAAGATCGGCGACAACCAGCCCTCGCTTGGCGTGGAACTGAACGGCTGGACCGTCACCAAGGGGGTCGGCGCGTACGGGACGGACTACATGAAGCGGGCGGTCGTTGCGGCCTTTGGCTGGCCGGCGAACCTGCAGCAGGACGCTGTCTATCCCTATACGCTGAAGGACGCGGACGGCCAGCCGCTCTCGGGCGAGCACAAGTACACGCTGACCTTCGCCAAGGGCCAGGAGCCACCGGTCAGCGGTTTCTGGTCGATCACCATGTATGAGATCGACCAGGGCTGGTGGTTCGTGCCGAACAAGCTGAACAAGTTCACGGTCAGCCCGCGCAACCATCTGGTGCCGAACGACGACGGCTCGGTGACGCTCTACTTCCAGAACGAGTCGCCTGGCGCGGACAAGGAAGCAAACTGGCTGCCCGCGCCGAAGGGCTCATTCATCCCGATGCTGCGTATGTACTGGCCGAAGGAGACCAACCCGTCGATCCTCGACGGAAGCTGGACGCCACCGTCGGTGAAAAAGGTCCAGTAGGACAAAACAGTGATATGAGCAGCGTTCGGTCTGTCTTGCGGGCCGAACACAAGCGTGCGTGTCTAAACAGATGTCCGGCAAAGGCGGGAGCCGACACCTGCCAAGCGGACCGTTAATCTCGGTAGGGTGGCGCATATCTGCGGCACCCTATCCCTATCTCGGAAACTCCAGCCCCATCTCGCGAAAGCGTTCCGGATCGTCGCTCCAGTTCTCGCGCACCTTTACGAACAGGAACAGGTGGACCGGCTGTTCGAGGATCTCGGACAGGTCCTTTCGCGAGGCTTGGCCGATGGCGCGGATGGTCTCGCCCTTGGCGCCGAGCACGATCTTTTTCTGGCTCTCGCGCTCGATATAGATGGTCTGCTCGATGCGCACCGAGCCGTCCTTCTTCTCCTCCCATTTTTCGGTTTCGACATGGGACGAGTAGGGAAGCTCCTGGTGGAGGCGCAGGAACAGTTTTTCGCGCGTGATCTCGGCGGCGAGCTGGCGCATCGGCAGGTCGGAAAGCTGGTCCTCGGGATAATACCAGGGGCCGGACGGCAGCGAGGCGGCGAGATAGTCGAGAATGTCGTCGCAGCCGGTTCCGGTCAGCGCCGAGACCATGAAGGTGCGCTGGAACTCGGCGCGTTCGTTGGCTTCCTTGGCCATGGTCAGCAGCGCCTCGGGCTTCACCCGGTCGACCTTGTTGAGGATCAGGATCTTCGGCTGCCGCACATTTTTGAGATTGTCCAAGATCGTCTCGGCGTCGCCGCGAATGCCGCGCTCGGCGTCGATCAGCAGCATGACGACGTCGGCGTCCTTGGCGCCACCCCAGGCGGTGGTCACCATCGCCTCGTCGAGCCGGCGGCGCGGCTTGAAGATGCCGGGGGTGTCGACGAAGACGATCTGCGCCTGCCCGTGCGTGGCGATACCGCGCACGATGGCGCGCGTCGTCTGCACTTTGTGGGTGACTATCGAGACTTTCGCGCCGACCAGCCGGTTGACCAGGGTGGACTTGCCGGCGTTCGGCGCGCCGATCAGCGCGACAAAGCCGGAGTGGGTCTCGGTGGATGGGATGTCGGTCATGAAGCCGCCCTTTCGCCTGACCACACGCCTTCGCGCAGCAGGAATTCCGTTGCCGCCGCCTCTTCAGCGGCGCGGCGGGACGGTCCGCTGGCGCGCGACGGCGCGAAGCCGGAGACATTCACCGCGACGGTGAACACCGGCTGATGGTCCGGTCCTTCACGTCTCTCTATGACGTATTCGGGCCGCGCGCCATTCGCCTGCGCCACCCATTCCTGCAATTCGGATTTTGGATTGCGCGGTTTGTCGATGACGCTCCGTGAGCGCGGCTCCCAGTAACGCATGATGAAGGCACGCGCCGGCTCCATGCCGCCGTCGAGATAGATGGCCGCAATCAGCGCCTCGACTGCGTCGGACAGATAGTTGCCGCCCTTGCCCGCCTTCACCGCCGCATCCGCCCGGATCAACTGATCGAGGCCGAGTTCGAGCCCGATCGCGCCGCAGGTGCGGGCATCGACCAGCGCGTTGAAGCGCGGCGCCAGGTCGCCTTCGCGGGCATCGGGAAACAGGCGGAACAGCATCTCCGCCACGACCAGGCCGAGCACGCGGTCGCCGAGGAATTCGAGGCGCTCGTTGTTGGTCTTGGCCTTGACCGCGCTGGAGTGGGTCAACGCCGTCTGCAGCAGCGCGATGTCGCGAAAACTGTAGCCAGTGCGATCCCGCAGTGCGATTGCCAGGGCATCTCCCTTCGGCCGTTTCAGCCCCATCGCCCTATCTGACGAAGTTGAACAGGCGGGTCGGCCGCATCTCGGTCGGCCATTTCCAGATCTCCAGCGGGCTGGCGCCGCCGGCGATCGAGAAGAAGATGACGTTGGCGCGGCCGACGAGGTTTTCATCGGGAACAAAGCCGAAGACGCGGCTGTCGGAGGAGTTGTCGCGGTTGTCGCCCATCATGAAATAATGGTCGGGCGGCACGATGAACTCGCGGGTGTTGTCGCTAATGCCGTTAGGTGTCAGGTCGAGCGTTTCGTAGGACACACCGTTGGGCAGCGTCTCTCGATAAACATCAATCGGTCGCGGATCGTTGAACTCCCCGGTAATGTCGGGGTTTTCTATCTGTCCCGTCTTCACGCGCGGCACGCCCTCGCCGTTGATGAAGAGCTGGCCGTCACGCATCTGGATGCGGTCGCCAGGCAGGCCGATGACCCGCTTGATGTAGTCGAGCGCCGGATTGGGCGGGAACTTGAACACCGCCACGTCACCGCGCTCCGGAGCACTGCCGAAGATGCGGCCGGAAAACAGGTTCGGCGAGAACGGCAGCGAATAGCGCGAATAGCCGTAGGCCCATTTGGTCACGAACAGATAGTCGCCTTCGAGCAGCGTCGGACGCATCGAGCCGGACGGGATCGAGAACGGCTGGAACAGGAGGGTGCGGATGATGAGGGCGAGAATCAGCGCCTGGATGATGACGTTGACGGTCTCGCCAAGCCCCCCGGATTTCTTCACAGTCTTCTCGGCCACGCTCATGTCGTCCTCGGTCGTCGTCGTTCCGGTATAAGGGCTAGCGCCAAGCGGAGCAACGCCGCGCGGCCGCCTTCAATGCCATAATCATGGCTGTTGTTCGGCGGGTAGTGCCTCGATGATCACAAATGCCTGAGCGAGCGGATGATCGTCGGTGATCGTCAGGTGAATCTCGGCGCGATGGCCCGCAGGCAGCATGGATTTCAGGCGTTTGGCCGCGCCGCCGGTGAGCTGCATGGTCGGCCTGCCGCCCGGCAGATTGACCACCCCCATGTCGCGCCAGAACACGCCCCGCGCCATGCCAGTGCCGAGCGCCTTGGAGCAGGCCTCCTTGGCGGCGAAGCGTTTCGCGTAGGTCGCGGCGCGCTCGCGCCTGCTTTCCGCCTTGGCCTGCTCCAGGTCGGTGAAGATGCGCTTGACGAAACGCTCGCCGTAACGGTCGAGCGAGCTCTCGATGCGGCGGATGTCGATCAGGTCGCTGCCGATGCCGATGATCATGGGTCAGATATTCCGGCTGCCGGGCTTGACCGCCGGGATCGCCGCGAGTTCGGGCGGCAGATTGTCCACGGGATAGGCCGGCACCTCGTATTCGGCGAGCGCCACCAGCGGCACGCCGACGTCGGTCTTGCCGGCGGAACGGTCGATGATGCAGGCGGCGGCCAGGACCTCGGCCCCGATTTCACGCAGGCAGGCGATCGTCTCGCGGATCGACAGGCCCGTGGTGACGATGTCCTCGACAATGACGACGCGCGCGCCCTTCTCGATCTCGAAGCGGCGCAGGCGGAACACGCCCTGCTCGCGCTCGACCCAGATCGCTGGCACGCCGAGATGGCGCGAGGTCTCGTAGGCCGGGATCAGCCCGCCGACCGCAGGCCCGACGACGTAGTCGATGCGGCCTGGCACGGTTTCGCGGATTTTCGTGGCCAGCGCCTTGCACAAGCGCTCGGTCTTGTCGGCATGCATGAAAACGCGAGCCTTTTGCAGGAAGACAGGGCTGCGCAGGCCGGAGGTGAGGATGAAGTGCCCTTCCAGCACCGCCCCTGCCTCGCGGAAGATTGACAAGACTTCGTCCGTGTTCATTCGTGCTCCAGACAACGATCAGCCATTGACCCGCTTCGCCTCGCTGACGGCGGGTGATTCCTTCAGTTGCGACAGCAGCCGATTGAGGTGCTTCAGGTCCCAGACTTCCAGGTCGATCTGCATCTCTGTGAAATCCGGCGCAGTGCGCACCATGGACAGCGAATGGATGTTGGCGTCGTTGACGGCGACGATCTGGGCGATCTCGGCCAGCGAGCCCGGCGCGTTGATCGCGGTCACGGAAATGCGGGCCGGGAAGCGCTCGCGGTTGCTCTCGTCGATGTCCCAGCGCACGTCGATCCAGCGCTCCGGCTGGTCGTCGAAATCGGTCAGGGCCGGCGACTGGATCGGATAGATGGTGATGCCGACGCCCGGCTGCATGATGCCGACGATGCGGTCGCCGGGCACGGCGCCATCAGGCGCGAAGCGCACAGGCAGGTCGCCGCGCACGCCACGGATCGGCACCGCGTCGCCGTCCTTCTGTTCCTTGCGGTCCTTGCGCGCGGCGCGGCCCGGTATCTGGAACAGCATGCCGGCGGCGTTGCGGATCTTGGACCAACCCTCCTCGCGGCGGGTCGGCAGCGGCGTGGTGATGCGCTCTTCCTTGTAGTCGGGGTGGACGGCGCGCAACACGTCGCCGGAGGCCAGTTCGCCACGGCCGACGGCGGTCAGCACGTCTTCGACGTCCTTGCGGGCGAGGCGCGCGAGCACCGGCTTCAGGCTTTCCTTGGTGTATTCCTTGCCGGCTCGGGAGAAGACGCGCTCCAGGATGCGCAGGCCCAGCCCCGAATATTGCTTGCGGATGGCGTTCTTGGTGGCGCGGCGGATCGCCGCCCGCGCCTTGCCGGTGACGACGATCGATTCCCAGGCGGCGGGCGGCACCTGGCCCTTGGAGCGGATGATCTCGACCTCGTCGCCGTTCTTCAATTCGGTCATCAGCGGCATGATGCGGCCGTTGATCTTGACGCCGACGCAGGAGTCTCCGACCTCGGTGTGGACAGCGTAGGCGAAATCAATCGGCGTAGCGCCGCGCGGCAACGCGATCAGCATGCCCTTCGGCGTGAAGCAAAAAACCTGGTCCTGGAAAAGCTCGAGCTTGGTGTTTTCCAGGAATTCCTCTGGATTGTCGCCCTCGGCAAGCTGCTCGATGGTGCGGCGCAGCCAGGCATAGGCGTTCGTCTCCTTGGAGATCGAATGCGCCGCCCCGTTCAGCTTCGTCCGACCGTCCTTGTAGAGCGCATGCGCCGCCACGCCATAATCGGCGACGGTGTTCATCTCGAAAGTGCGGATCTGCAGTTCGACGCGCTGGCGCGACGGGCCGACTATGGTCGTGTGGATCGAGCGATAGTCGTTCTGCTTCGGCGTCGAGATGTAGTCTTTGAAGCGACCGGGAACCATCGACCAGGTCGTGTGGATGGCGCCCAGCGCACGGTAGCAGTCTTCGACGGTGTCGACGACCACCCTGAAACCGAACAGGTCCGAAAGCTGCTCCAGCGACAGCGCCTTCGATTCCATCTTGCGGAACACCGACCAGGGCTTCTTCTGCCGGCTCTTGACCTTGGCCTTGATCGATCGCTTCTCGAAGAGCGCCGACAGTTGCCCCTCGATCTCTGCGACCACGCCCCGGTTGCGCTCGAATATGTCGGTCAGCCGCGCCGTGACCATGCGGTGGGCTTCGGGATTGATGTAGCGGAAAGCGAGTTCCTCAAGCTCCTCGCGCATGCCCTGCATGCCCATGCGGCCGGCCAGCGGCGCATAGATGTCCATCGTCTCCTCGGCGATGCGCAGGCGCTTGCCTTCCGGCACGTGGTCGAGCGTGCGCATGTTGTGCAGCCGGTCGGCGAGCTTGACCAGCAGGACGCGGACATCCTCCGAGATCGCCAGCAGCAGTTTTCGCAGGTTTTCCGCCTGTTCGGCCTTCTTGGAGACGAGATCGAGCTTCTTCAGCTTGGTCAGGCCCTCGACCAGCTTGCCGATATCGGGACCGAAGAGCTGGTCGATTTCCTGGCGGGTGGCGGACGTGTCCTCGATCGTGTCGTGCAGCAGCGCCACCGCCACCGTCGACTCGTCGAGATGCATGTCGGTCAGGATCGCCGCAACTTCCAGCGGGTGCGAGAAATACGGGTCGCCGGACGCCCGTTTCTGGTGGCCATGCTTCTGCATGGCATAGACATAGGCCTTGTTGAGCAGGGTCTCGTTCACGTCAGGCTTGTAGCGCTGGACGCGCTCGACAAGCTCATATTGACGCATCATGGCTCAAATGTCCGCACCCACCAAAAAACATGCGCCGCGTCGGAGACACGGCGCATTCGATAGATAACCATGATCCGCGGGTCACGAAAGGCCCGCAGCATAAGCCAAGTCCTAGTAATCGTCGCTTTTTTCCGGAGCGACGAGGCCTTCGATGCCGGCCAGCAGTTCTTCTTCCGACATGCGATCGAAGGCGATGTTGCTGTCGTCGTCCTGCTCGACGATCTCGCCGGCCGCGGCGACCGTCTGGTCGGCAATCTCGGCTCCGTCGCTCTCGGGCTCGTCGACCTCGACATGCTTCTGCAGCGAGTGGATCAGGTCTTCCTTGAGGTCGCCCGGCGAGAGCGTCTCGTCGGCGATCTCGCGCAGCGCGATAACCGGGTTCTTGTCGTTGTCGCGTGGCACGGTGATCGACGCACCCTGGCTGATCTGGCGGGCGCGGTGGCCGGCAAGCAGAACGAGCTCGAAGCGGTTGTCGACCTTGTCGATGCAGTCTTCAACGGTTACGCGGGCCATGAACTGCCCCTTTCATACCTGGATGTGATGGAAAGCCGGCGCGGTGCATAACCCGAAAGACGGCAGAAAACAAGCTTGGTGACAAGCCCGTGGTCGTACGATACCCACCGAATCCATCGTAGCCGGTCGGATGTGGCATCAAGGCCTATTACATTTTCGTGACCGACCTTGGAAAGCCGCCGGCAAGGCGGTATCTCATAGGTATAGACGATGCGCAGCGGATTTTCTCCGCGAGCCTGAATCCGCCGCAAGATTGTTGCACCGCCCGATTGTTTTGACCAAGGACATTCCAGTTATGTTCGACCCTCGCGAAAAAATCGCATTGTTCATCGATGGCGCAAACCTGTACGCGACCTCCCGGTCGCTCGGCTTCGATATCGATTACCGCAAGCTTCTCTCCTCGTTCCAGAAACGCGGCTACCTGCTGCGTGCCTATTATTATACGGCCCTGGTCGAGGACCAGGAATACTCTTCGATCCGCCCTCTGATCGACTGGCTCGACTACAATGGCTACAAGGTGGTGACCAAGCCGGCCAAGGAGTTCACAGACTCGACCGGACGCCGCAAGATCAAGGGCAACATGGATATCGAGCTCACCATCGATGCCATGGAACTCGCCGATTATGTCGACCACTACGTGATCTTCTCCGGCGACGGCGATTTCCGCACGCTGGTCGAGGCGCTGCAGCGGCGCGGCCGCAAGGTCAGCATCGTGTCGACAATGGCCTCGCAGCCGCCGATGATCTCGGACGATCTGCGCCGCCAGGCCGACCACTTCATCGACCTGATGACGCTGAAGGGAGAAGTCGGGCGCGATCCCTCCGAACGGCCTGTTCGGCGCACCGAGCCGGCGGCCGCCGAGGACGAATACTGACGGGATCGGCGGTGAACGCCGAGCCGTCGCGCGACTGCCCGCTCTGTCCGCGCCTGCATGACTTCATCACCGAATGGCGGGTGCGCGAGCCCGATTGGTTCAACGCGCCTGTCCCGACGTTCCTGCCGCCGGAGGGCGAGGACTCGGTTCGACTGCTGATCGTCGGGCTGGCGCCTGGGCTGCGCGGGGCGAACCGCACCGGCCGGCCGTTCACCGGCGACTATGCAGGCGATCTTCTCTATCGCACGCTGATCCGTTTCGGCCTGGCGCTTGGCATCTACCAGGCGCGCCCGGACGACGGGCTGGAACTGGCCAGCACGGCTATCGTCAATGCCGTGCGCTGCGTGCCGCCGGAAAACAAGCCGACGCCGGCGGAGATCACCACCTGCCGCCAATTCCTGTCGCCGGCCTTCTCACGTTTTCCCAATCTGCAAGCCGTGCTGACGCTTGGCGCCATCGCGCACCAGTCGACGGTTCGCGCTTTCGGCGGACGGATCGCCGCCTTTCCGTTCAAGCACGGTGCGGCCGCCGAGATCGGCGGGGTAAAACTGTTCTCCAGCTACCATTGCTCGCGCTACAACACGAATACCGGCGTGCTGACGGAGGAAATGTTCGTCGGCGTGTTTGAACGGATCGCGGAGTATATCCGGGCGTCGGAGTGAGGCCGGCGCCGACCGCCACGCCGGCTCCTCGATCACTCGTCGCCGACCACCTCGATGCTTTAGCGGAAATCCGTCTCAGCTGCGCGCCGAAGCGACCTGAACCGGTCTTTTCGACTTGCCGCCGCCGGGAACCACGACAATGCGCTTGACCTTTCCCTTCTTGAAAGCTGTCAGAAAGCGGTTGTAGTCCTTGAACGCGACGCAGCCGTGTGACTCCGCGCGGCCACCGCGCAGAAGATAAGAATGTGCCAGAATCCCGTCGCGGTTGTGCGCCACCTTCCCGTTGGCGGGCAACATCCGCACCGCCTCTACGCCGTGAAAACGCTTCTCGCGCATGGTGAGGTTGTAGGTGCCGGGCGGCGTCGGCCCCTTCATCTTGACGTGCACGTAGCGCGGATTGTCCGCCATGGCGCCTATGCCCGAATGCGCTTCGAGTTTGGAGCCGTCCGGCATGTAGACCACCTGGGCGCTGATGTCGTAGACGGCCGTGCCGCCGCCGGCCCTGGGCGTTCCCAGGAAATTCTTGAAGATGCCGCCGCCGCGCTCTCTCTCGGGGGCGTCGGGCTTGGCGAAAGCCATTTTGGAGCCGCCAGATTGCGACTTGTTGGTCGGGGGCGTCGGCCGATCGTTCGACGGCTGCCTGTCGTCGGCGCGCTGACTGTCATCCTGGCTTTTGCCAGAGTCCGGGCGCCTGTTGTCATTGGCACGTCTATCGTCGTCGGTGGATTTGTCTTCATTGGGACGCCTGCGTTCGTCCGAACGCCTGCTGTCGTCCTGGCGCTTGCGATCGTCGGTGCGCTTGTCGTCGTCCGAGCGCGGGCGGCGAAGCGGCAGCGGGCTGCTGTCCGGGGTATCTTCGTAACCGGGAAGGGCGGCGCTGTCCTCGCTGCCGTCTTCAAGCGGGCTCCGCATGACGAGGCCGTTGTTTTCCAGCACGCTGGCGTCCGACAACGCGCCACTCGCCGCGAAAGGCGACGGATCGGCATAGGCCAGGAGCACTTCGGAGTTCGGCTGGACCTCACCATCGCCACCGCGGGCAAAACGCTCCAGCACCGGAACGGCCTGGCTGGGCAACCGGGCGAAACGCTCCTCGGCCGCCTTCGGCAGGGAAGCGTCACGCGCTGACGGCGACAGCTTCGCCACCCTGGCCTTGGTGGTTTCCGGCGCCTTTGCGACGAGCCCGGCCCGCGCGAATGCAGCGGCCATTTTTTGCGGCGTCAGCGCCGCGCTGGCGACAACCTGCTCGAAGCGGCCTTCTTCTCGTTCGGCCACGCTGCCGGTAGCTGGCGCAAGCGTCGTTGTGGCGAGGCGTGCGTTTTTCTTGGAAGCGCTAGTGCTTGGAATGAGGGAGGCACGCACTTGGCGAAGCAGGGTTTCCCGCTTGGCCGGATCGAGGGAGGCGACCTCCGTCGGCGCGACAAGCCCCTGCGGCATTAGGTTTGAAGAGGACGCGAAAGACGAGCCTATGGAACTGACGCCGGCCAGCAGCGTTACCGACCATAGGGCCAGTGCTGCACCCGCACATGGAAGTGCAACCCAGCGAACCATTCGATCGGGGGTGAACGTCTTTGAACGCGATCCCCCGGCGCCGCCGACGCGGCCATTCTTACTCACGAACGCCATTACGCACCCGTCTTCCTTGAGCCGGCCCCGCGGCAACCGGCCGCACAGCCTTCATGATCATCAGTCCGAGGAGTGATCCCCCGACGCACCGTCGGCACGCCCCGCCTGTCGCTCATCGACTCAAAAGATGGACAATGATGGTTAACCAATCCCTTTTCCCAAACGCCTTTTCTACGCGGGGCGCATCACAACGATGGCCCACAAACCTCCGACACCTGACAAGAACCCCTTTTCGAATCGATTTGCTGGCCGGTTTTGGCCGGCATGTCAAGCAAACGTGAACGAAAGCAGCCAGCAAAAATCGTCACGCGCCCGCGGCGAAAGCGCACGCGCGCGAAGCGAAATCACCGCGAAAATCGTCAGTGTGGAAAACTTTATAGCCCGAATCAGCAACCGGACTGTGCGCCGCCAGCGCCCGGGACGCCGACGCAAAATGTCAGCCGCGATCCTTGAGCAGCCGGCCCTTTTCGCGTGACCAGTCGCGGGCCTTCTCGGTCTCGCGCTTGTCGTGAAGCTTCTTGCCGCGCGCGACGCCGAGCAGCAGCTTGGCGCGGCCCCTGTCGTTGAAATAGATCTTGAGCGGCACCATGGTCATGCCATCGCGCTCGACGCTCTGGGTCAGCCGCGACATCTGGCGCTTGTTCAAGAGCAGCTTTCGGCGGCGGCGCGGCTCATGGTTGAAGCGGTTGGCCTGAAGATATTCTGGCAGATAGGAATTGATCAGCCAGATCTCGCCGCCTTCGTTGGAGGCGTAGGAATCCTGGATGTTCGCCTGCCCCTGGCGCAGCGACTTCACCTCGGTGCCCGTCAGCACAAGGCCGGCCTCGACCGTGTCGAGTATCTCGTAGGAGAAACGCGCCTTGCGGTTTTCGGCAACGGTCTTGTTGTTGGGATCGGCTTTTCGGACCTGGTTCATGGCGCCATCAGATGATGCACCGGCGTCAGTTAATCAAGCCGGCGTGCTTCATCGCCGCTTCGATCTTCTCGGCGGTGCCTTCTTCGACCGTGGTCAGCGGCGAGCGCACGACATTTTCCACCTTGCCCAGCCGCGACAGCGCGTATTTCGCGCCGGCAAGGCCCGGTTCAAGGAAGATCGCCTTGTGCAGCGGCATCAGGCGGTCCTGCAATTCCAGCGCCTTGTCCTTGTCGTTGGTCAGCGTCGCCTCCTGGAACTCCGAGCACAGGCGGGGCGCGACATTGGATGTGACTGAAATGCAGCCGACGCCGCCATGCGCGTTGAAGCCCAGCGCCGAGGCATCCTCGCCCGAAAGCTGGATGAAATCCTTACCGCAGGTCAGGCGCTGTTCGGAAACACGCTCGACCTTGCCGGTGGCGTCCTTGACGCCGGCGATGTTCTTGAAGTCGTGCGCAAGCCTGCCCATCGTTTCCGGCGTCATGTCGATGACCGAGCGCGGCGGGATGTTGTAGATGATGACCGGCAGTTTGGTCGCCTTGGCAACCGTTGCAAAATGCAGATAGAGCCCGCGCTGCGTCGGCTTGTTGTAGTAGGGCGTGACCACCAGCACGGCATCGGCCCCCGCCTTTTCCGCATACTGGACAAGGCCAACGGCTTCCTCCGTGTTGTTCGATCCCGCCCCGGCGACCACCGGCACGCGGCCCTTCGCCGCCTCGACGCAGGCCTTCACCACCTGGCGGTGCTCGTCATGCGACAGCGTCGGCGATTCTCCAGTCGTGCCGACCGGAACGAGGCCCTTGGTGCCTTCCGCGATCTGCCACTCGACCAGGTCGCGGAACGTTTTCTCGGCCAGCGCCCCGTTCTTGTCGAACGGCGTCACGAGCGCGGTCAACGAACCTCTCAACATCTGGTCATTCTCCCAGCAACCTGCCGGCTGCATTCATGTTTTTCGATTGCGCCGCCTTCTAAAGGAAAGCGGGGCCGCGCACCATAGTCTTGACATGGTGCTGCCGCAAGGATCGCCTCCGGGACAATCCGAACGGTTGTTCCAGCCTTTCGTTTACAGGCCGTTCACCATCAACACCTAGCATGCCAGCACCCGCTCCTCTTTGTACTGGACCAGGACAGGGAAGCCTGATGGGCAGACGCACCCAATGGCATCGCCGGCCGATGTTGCTGGCCGCCCTGGTGGCGGCCGTGCCGGTCATCGCCATCGCCGCCACGCTCGACGGGCAGACCACCGCCGGCATCCCGATCGCCGTTACCGGCAAGGGCGACCGCATCGGCGGGCCGAGTAGCGCGCAGTTGAAGGCCGGTCTGGACGCCCTGTCGTCGGGCGACGTGCTCGCGTCACGGGTCATCCGCGACAGCCTGCCCGCTTCAGCGCTCGACCGCCACATCCTCGCCTGGGCGATCGCGCTGAAGGGCGGCAGGCTCGTGCCCAGCGCCGACATAGCGGCGGCGGCGCAGACGCTGCGCGGCTGGCCCGGCGCGGAAGCTTTTCGCCGCAACAGCGAACGGGCTTTGCTGCGCGAGGAACCCGCGCCGCAGATCGTCATCAAGGCGTTTGGCGGGACACCGCCACAGACGGCGGAAGGCGCCATCATCCTCGCCCGCTCCTATGTGGCGCTCGGAGATGTAGGCGCGGCCCGCGCGATGCTTTCGCCATTCTGGCGAACCGAGAAGCTGGATGCCGACGACGAGGCCGCCATCATCAAGGAATTCGGTGCGATCATTCCCCCCGAAGACCAACGCATCCGCATGGAGCGCATGCTTTATGCCGACCGGATGAATTCGGCCAGGCGCGTCGCCGACCTGGCCGGCGCCAGGCCACTATTCGACGCCTGGGCAGCAGCCGCCAAGGGCGACCGTACGGCCGGCAAGCTGCTCGACGCGGTCCCTACCGCGCAACGCCACGCCGGCTATCTGTTCGCCAAGGCGAAATATCTGCGGCGCACCGAAAAATTCGCCGAGGCGGCGGCGGTCATGCTGAAGGCGCCGAAAGATCGCGCCGACCTGATCGACCCGGATGCGTGGTGGATCGAACGGCGCACGCTGTCGCGCGAACTGGTCGACGCCGGCGACGTGAAGACCGCCTACCGCATCGTCGCCGCACATTCCGCCGAAAGCGCCGTCAACCAGGCCGATGCCGAGTTCCACGCAGGCTGGTATGCGTTCCGTGGCCTGGGCGACGCCAAAGCGGGCGCGGAGCATTTCGCCCACATCGCCGAGATTGCGGACGGTCCGATCTCGCTGTCGCGCGCCTATTATTGGCTGGGACGCGCCGCCGAGGCCGGCGGACCGGGAAGCGCAAAAGCCTATTACCAGCGCGCCGCGACCTACGGCACCAGCTTCTACGGCCAACTCGCCGCCGAGAAGATCGGACGTATGGCGATCAACGTTGCCTCCCCCACGCCGAGCGACAGCGACCGCCGCGATTTCGCGCATCGCGAGGCCGTCCAGGCGATCAAGCGGCTGGAGGGCGCGGGCTATGCCAGCCTAGCCGACACGCTGTACCGCGACCTTGCCGGACAGTTGACCAACCCGGGCGAACTGGCGCTGCTGGCGGCGATGGCGGAGGATCGCGGCAACCACTATCTCGGCCTGAAGGTCGGCAAGATCGCCGCGGCACGCGGCCTCGACATCGGCGCCCTCTCACACCCGGTCGGCGCGATCCCATCCTCGGCCAATATCTCCGGCTCGGGAAAGGCGCTGGCCTATGCCATTGCCCGGCAGGAAAGCGAGTTCAATGTCGGCGCGGTTTCCGGCGCCGGCGCCCGCGGCCTGCTGCAATTGATGCCGAATACGGCGAAGGACGTTGCCAAAAAGGCCGGCCTCGCCTTCTCGTCACAGAAGCTGACGACCGACGCCGGCTACAATGCCACGCTGGGGGCTGCCTTCCTCGGGGAGCAACTCGGAAAATTCAGCGGCTCCTACGTGCTCACCTTCGCCGGCTACAATGCCGGGCCGGGCCGCGCGCGGGATTGGGTGGCACGATACGGCGATCCGCGCGGCAAGGATCTCGACACGGTGGTCGACTGGATCGAGCGCATTCCCTTCGCGGAGACCCGCAGCTACGTGCAGCGCGTGATGGAGAACTATCAGGTCTACAAGATGCGGCTGACCGGATCGTTCGACATCGCCCACGACCTCGTGAACGGCCGCTGACCGCTTCGGATTTCAGCCGCGCACCGGCCTGTTCTCCCAGCCCAGGTTTGACCCGGGTTGTCCCGCCCTGTAGCTAATCCAGCCGACGAGGCTGGAGACATGGCATGGCGGGGACCGACGGTTTCACCGACTTCTTCTATCTTTCAAAGGACGGGCTAAGGCTGCACGCTCGAGTCTATGGCGACGGCGACCACGCAAGGACGCCGGCTGTCTGCCTCCCCGGCCTGACGCGGAATGTCCGGGATTTCCATGAGCTTGCGCTGTTTCTCTCAACTCATCCCGAGACACCGCGCAGGGTTATCGCCTTCGACTATCGCGGGCGCGGCGCCTCGGCCTACGATCCCAACTGGAAGAACTACAACATCGTCACGGAAGCTGAGGACATTCTGGCCGGCATCGATGCGCTCGGCATTTCCGAGGCGGCCTTCATCGGCACGTCGCGCGGCGGGCTGATCATCCACATGCTGGCCGCGATGCGGCTGTCCGTGCTGAAAGCGTCCGTCTTCAACGATATCGGCCCGGTCGTCGAGGCCGTCGGCCTGGCGCATATCCGCTCCTATCTCGAAAACGCCTCTCCCGCCGCGACCTTCGCGCAAGCGGAACAGGCGCAACGCGCCATCCATGGCGCCGACTTCCCCGCGCTTTCGGATCAGGACTGGGCGCGAATGGTGAAAGCCATCTACCGCGACGAGAACGGGCGTCCGGTTGCCGACTACGATCCGGCGCTGGTCAACACGGTGATCGCGCTGGACCTCCGTCAGTCCCTGCCGGCGCTATGGGAGCGGTTCGAGGCGCTGCGGGCTGTCCCCGTCATGGTGATTCGTGGCGAGAACACCCGTCTGCTCTCCACCGGAACTGTCGCGGAGATGGAGCAGCGGCACTCCGGTATGGAAGTGATCACCATCGCCGGCCAGGGACATCCCCCGATGCTGGAAACCGGCGACCTGCCGGAGCGAATCGCACGTTTCCTCGCGAAGCTGGACAAGTCGCCCAGCTTATAGACCTCCCACATCGGCCCTTTTCTGCAGCATCACATTTGCCGGCGGGGTAGAAAACACCGGGCCGCCTTCAATCCAGCGTGGCCATTCGAACCCCCGACAACAAAAACCCGGCGGTTGCCCGCCGGGTTTTCTTTTAAACCTGTGAAGGTCGATCAGAACGTGCGCTGGAAGCGCAGGTTGAAGCCCCAGGAGTCGTCGACCTCGTCGCCGTCGGCGTCGACGATCTGG